>NZ_CALMSV010000257.1 GCF_937872355.1 uncultured Sphingorhabdus sp.
GATAAATGTCATGGGTATCGTGGCGAAAAGTACGCAGCCGAATATCCCGCTCCAACGGCTGAAATCGTCAAAGGCCCCGGTTGAACGGATAATTTTCGCTGTAACCGGCATCATCGCCATGCCGAAGATGGACAGAATGGCAAACCAATAGCTAAGTCTGACGAGCGGCTGGTCTGGAAACATCCCGAAAGGAGAGACAAAAACCAGTAAAACCGCAATAAGGAGATACTGCGCGAGGTGGCGGAGCTGATGTCGCCAGTCGAGCGAGCACCAATAGTCCAAAAATCCATGCAAAGTCATAGGGTTTTCCCCACTTCCTGAATTCTCGTACCAGTTTTTTGCAATCTTCACAAGCTTGTGGAAAAAGCCGAAACTCATTCGCGTTTCGTGAAATTGCACGCGTCATTCGCGAACGTTTCGTTGTGCTTCGCGAATTCGCGATTGCGTACGTAAATTTCAGATGACATCTTGAACGGGACGTCAGGCTTTAACCGGCCAGACGCCTCTTTTTCGATTTGAGAGTCGAACAACCTTGGAAGCGGACGAAGCCCCCTTCGTCCGCTTCAGTTTTCCAGCTTAAGCTCATAGTGAACACTGGCCTCGGCATTGGCAGCGATGGTTGCCTTCCATGTCGGCACACCATCAATTTTTTCGATTTGCTTTTGTCTGCCTCGCAGTTCGTAAGGAATTTCGATTTCCACATTGACCGGCTCATTGCGGGCGTTGGTGACATCAATCTTGTATCTCTGCTTTCCGGCCGTTCGGCTGATTTGCGTGACCGAAAACCGGACATCCGATGATTGGCCTATGGCCATTTCGATCTCGTCGCCAATTGCACGATCTTTCAATGTTGACTGACCAGCCAGTAGAGGTCCGAAATCGCTGTCTTCGAACAGCATGACCTGGCCTGATGGCATGGGAAGGCCAAGTCCCTTTTCTTTTCGGTTTTCGCCCCGGAACAGGATGGTCATTGGCAGACTGGCGCCGTCTCCCGAATGATTGTCGACATTGGCAGTGTAGAGCTGGTCAAAAGACGTCCCCGGCTTGACGATCATCGCGACCTGTTTTTGACCCTTTGCATTGACGGTAACGGGTTCGGGAACACGATAGAGTTTGAGGTCTCCGAGATCCTCCTGCTCCGCAACCATCACCGCTACAGGGCTCGCCATCGCCTCGGCCCGTTTCATGCGTGCCCCGGTCACGACGATATTCTCTGCATCCGCCATTGCATAGGCTATGGGAGCCGCTGGGGGAGGAGGGGGTGGAATATAGGGCAAATAGCCGAGATTGAACGGCACCTCGTGCGTGCGTTGTGCCGGCCAGCATGTGAGGTTGAGCCCGCCGCCCGTCGGGCGTGGCTGCGCACCACGGCGTTCGCGATTTGGTTCGCCAGCGACAGCCATAGTGTTCGCGTTCAAAAAACTTTGGTTTCCGCCATTGGCAAGGGTCAGCCAGGCGAAGATGTCAATCTTCCCCTTACCAACAGTGCCATCGTCCTGCTGCTTCGTCTGCGCAACATAATTGGCCTGCCAGTCGAAGCCGGATGCCATATAGGTCAACGTCAGCTTTGCCGTTACCGGCGCATCGCTGTGCGTGACAACGGACAGTGTCGGTCTGGCCGAAAGGTCTTGCGGCACGCCGCCATATTGCATTCGTTCCGGAAGGCCCGTGCAATGCAGCGCCTCAAACCCGCTCGCAGTCTGCAAGACCACGCCGCCATTCGGGCCGGCCGTGATAATCGCTTGTTGCTCACGGCTCTTGCCGGTGGCCTTGTCTGTACGGGTCAAAATGACCTCGCGCTTCAGATAGGCATCCACCAGCCCGGAAGGTGAGAGCAAGCGTGCGTCGCGGTTCTTCTCCTTCACGCCTTTGGGAAGTCCAGTCACAATGGCGCTTTCCGGAAACATGCCCTCCGCCACGCCTTCGAACCGGATAAGGCTTTCGCCAGCCGGTATCGTCACGGTCCGGGTTTCGGTGATCAGCGCATAGCCTTGTGGCCAATTCTTGTTGATCGGTGCTTCGCCCCGACCGCTGGCCCGATACACAGTCAGCGAAACCGTTTCAGGCGCGTCGGAAACGGCAATGGTTTGCGCCGCGAGTGGAGCGGCGCACCCAGTGAGCAGCAGGGCGATGCAAGCCCGCATGGCTACCTCAATACCGGCTGTCGAATGTCGCCGTCAGCGTCGCTTTGCCGTTGGCAGGAACGGCAACGCTCCATTCGACGCGATCGGCCGAAACCCGCTTGCCCTCCTGGCTTTGCTCGGTGATGCGGACGTCGCCCCACAGGCCGTTTTGCCCGAGATCGACCGTGATGGGATTGTTGCGAGCGTTGGTCAGTTCATACTGCATCTTGGTTTTCCAGCGGCTTGAACTGATGCGCGTCCGTTCCACAACTATCGTTTTGACTTTTACGTCAAATGCATCGCCAGTGCGGATAGACATTTGTGAGCCCATCGGTGTCGCCTCGATCATGCTTTCGCCGATGAATTGAGGATCGCCGCGCTTGTCACGCATGTAAACACGCATCGTTCCCGCCGGCAGCTGGTCACCGAGTCCGCCAGCGCGTGATGTAGAAAATTTGAGCACCGAAGCAGCGCTTGCGGCTTCATTGGTCGCCAGCCAACCGTTATTGAATTCATAAGTGTTGCGGGCGGGCGCTGCCTTTACGTCAAGGAAGCTAACCTGCTTTTGCTGTGCATTGGCGATCGTCGTGCGCTCGGCGAGCGGATAGAGATAATAATCACCCAGCCGCTCGCGGTCGTTGCTCTCGGTTCCGGCCTCATCGATCGTTCCCGTCGACGGATTCCAGGGTGTGGTATATTTGCGTCGACCACCGCCCGCGTTGGGATTGCCGGCCACCAGAAGGACGTTGGCGTTGGAATAGTCTGTGCCGGTATTGTTGGTCAGCGTCACCCAACCTTGAACGTCGATGGTTTGCTTGGCATCATCGAACAGCGTCACATAATCGGAGGTCCAGCCGAGGCCGGGGGTCAGATAGGTGAGCGTTGTTGGCGTAACACCGCCTTTCGATTCAAGGGTAACCGAAAGCGTCGGGCGGGCCCGCAGATTTGGGGGCACTTTGTCAAAAATCACACGCACGGGAAGGCCATCGTCGCGCAGCACTTCGATAGTATTGCCGATCTGCAATACCACGCCACCATTTGCCGCAAGCACCTTTGCCGCGACCCGCACTTCAGCGCCGGTTGCTGGATTGGTACGGATAAGCGTTACGGTTTGGCCGACCGCCTTTTCCATCAGCTTGGCAGGGGTCAACAGGTCGTAATCGAAATTCTGCTCGACAATGCCGATGCCGGGACCCGTCAGCGTGACCGTTTCGGCCCGGATTTGCGCGGAAACGTCAGGAAATTCCTGTTTGGAACGGCCGTTCGGCATGTTGAGACGGCGCGTATCCTGAACAAGGCTCTGCCCGTTCTGATAGATTGTGACGGCTACATCACCCTGCGCGGTAGCACCGCCCGGAACGGCGACGGTCGTTGCATCTTGTGCGAGCAGAGGTGCGGCTAGAGCGCCTCCTGCAAGCAAGAGCCAGACTGAACGCATATTGCTACTCCCCCAATAGTGGTCGCTATCAGGTGAAGTATTTTTTCCAACATGACCAGAGCCTTAATGGCCCAGTACTAGTCCAGCGGAATGCAGGGCCTTATTCAGCAGCGACCGTTTCGTCTTCGGTTGCCTTGGGCTTGCGCGCGCGCGGCTTGCGGGCGGGCTTTGCTTCCGCAACCGTTACATCCTCGTCATTGGCGGCGCCAATGGCAGGTGGCAGCACAGCGAGATCGAGGCCGGATTCTATTACCTCTGTTTCGCGCGACTGTTGACGGTCATTCCGTTCATAGCGGTCATTGCGATCACGACGGTTACGGTTGTTGTTGCGATCATTCCGGTCGTTGCGCTGGTTCCGGTCGCGACTTTCGCTCCGCTGCGGGCGGCGGTCTTCGTCCTCGCTCTGACGCAGATCAGCTTCGATATCGACGCCATCGGTTGCTTCATCAGCGATGTCGCCGCCTTCATTGTCGCGCTCTTCATCGCGCCAATCGGAACCTTCCCGATCGTCATTCCGCCATTCGCTGCGCTGCGGGCGGTTTTCTTCCTGACGGCTGCGGAAATCGGCGAGTACGCGGAAATAATGGTCGGCAAATTGCAGATAATATTCCGCCTGCACACGATCACCGTTCAACTGGGTGTCTTGCGCCAGCTTTTTATATTTTTCGAGCATCTGGGCAGCGTTTCCGCGCGCGCGATTGTCGATGCGATTCTGGTGATCGTAGCCATTGCGGTTGTTATTCTGCGTACGATTATTGCTCCGGCCGCGACGGCGGCTGGTCTGCCGATTATTCATAAAGACGAACCTGTCCTGTAATAAAGCAACCCAATTTCCGTGTGTTGTGCCCGTAACGCGACCGCCCTGTGCGGTCCCCCTCAATATCGTCGATGCGTTGGGGCAGCTTCCCAAAAAGGGCCGGTTTCCGGCCACATCGCTGTGAAGCTATAGCTGCCCTAGCTCGCCTATCCTGCGATTCCAAGCTAAATTTATCCACCGTCGGGTTTAGATAGACTTAATGCGCGGATTATGTCGGCCAGATCGCGATGCGGCGAAACGGCAAAGCCTTGTTGTGTCGCCAGTCGAGTGATTGCTTCATCTTGACCCAACCCTATCTCGAATATCGCGACGCCGCTTGGTTTGAGCAGTGCAGCTATTTGCGGAATCAACAGTTTGTAATCGTCCAAGCCATCTGCCCCGGCGAACAGCGCAGAGGCCGGTTCATATGCGCGAACCTGCGTTGCCAGTTCGGCGTCGGTTTCGACATAAGGCGGGTTACACAGAATCAAGTCGAACTGCCCGAGATCATCTGCCCAGCCTGCACCTCGCCAGCTCCTATGAAAAAAGGCGGTGCTGCCGGCAAAGCCCAATCGCTCGGCATTACCCTGCGCTACCGCCAGCGCCGCTGCGCTTGCATCAATGGCAACGCCCTGTGCTTCTTTGAAAACTGACAACGCAGCTAGGAGAAGCGCCCCCGAACCCGTTCCCAAATCGAGTATCCGATACGGCGGATGCGAACCCGCAAAATGTCTTTGCGCCGCCTCGATCAAGGTTTCGCTGTCGCCGCGCGGGATCAGGACATCGGGGGTTACGCCTAGCGTCAGATCCCAGAATTCCTGATAGCCACGGATATAGGCGACAGGCTCATGCGCCAATCTGCGCTGCAACAGCGTGTCAAATTCATCTGGTGTCGTCAGATCGCGTGCGCGCAGTAAAAGTTGGTTTCGGCTCAAGCCCAAAGCATGCGCCATCAGCAGTTCGGCATCGAGCCGGGGTGTGTCGCTCACCCCTTCCAGCAACTGTGTGGCGGCGACCAGTTGTTGAGAGGCCGAGATGCTCATTCGGGGCGTGACTTTTGCTCTAACGTTCCACCCAGCGGTTCACACTCTCCGACAGCGACATATTTCCACCGTTCGGGCAGATAATCTTGTGTCGCGGTTCCGGCACAGTCGGTTCCCGGACCTGCCGCACAATCATTATATTGCGCCAAAGCGATGCCATAGCATTTCTCTCGATCGGCCTTTTGCGGCTCGGGCATCACGAGGCCGCGGTCATTTATGTCATATTGGATGTCGGTGGCCGCGGGGCGTTCGCATGCCGAAAGGCTTGCTGCAGCGGCAAGCAACCCAGCATAATGCAACAATTCCGGTTGTTTGTCGGGCCCCATGCGCCTCCAATAGCGCGAAAAGATTATGCCAGCTATGGCGAAGCGCATGCAATCCCGATTCGATTTCAAGATAAGCGCAACCGACGGCAAAGCCCGCACCGGCAGCATCCAGATGCTGCGCGGCGAAATCCGCACACCGGCCTTCATGCCCGTCGGCACCGCCGCGACGGTCAAGGCGATGCGCCCTGCCGAAGTCCGCGCCACCGGCGCGGACATCATTCTAGGCAATACCTACCACCTGATGCTGCGCCCGGCGGCTGAGCGCATGGCGCGGCTAGGTGGCCTGCTCAAATTCATGGGCTGGGACCGACCGATCCTGACCGACAGCGGTGGCTATCAGGTCATGAGCCTGTCGAGCTTGCGCAAGATCACCGAGGATGGCGTGACTTTCCAAAGCCACCTGGACGGTTCACGGCATATGCTGTCGCCAGAACGGTCGATGGAAATCCAGCGGTTGCTGGGCTCTGATATTGTGATGGCTTTTGATGAATGTCCCCCCAATGGCGTGTCGCGCGAAGAGGCGGCGAAATCGATGGCGCTTTCAATGCGCTGGGCCAAGCGTTCGCGCGATGGCTTCGACAGTGGTGGCGAGCATGCCGAGCGCGCCGCCTTGTTCGGAATCCAGCAGGGATCACTCGACGAGAAACTGCGTAAGGAAAGCGCCGATGCGCTGATCGACATCGGTTTTGATGGCTATGCTGTCGGTGGCCTTGCCGTGGGTGAGGGGCAAGAGGCGATGTTTGGCTGTCTCGATTTTGCCCCCGACATGCTGCCTGCAGACAAACCCCGATATCTAATGGGCGTGGGCAAACCGGATGATCTGGTTGGTGCGGTGGAGCGTGGAATCGACATGTTCGATTGCGTGCTGCCGACGCGTAGCGGGCGCAATGGGCAGGCGTTCACCTGGAACGGTCCGGTCAACATCCGCAATGCCAAGCATGCCGAGGATCAGGGACCGATTGATGAGCGCTGCGAGTGCCCGGTGTGCTCGACATGGAGCCGCGCCTATCTGCATCACCTTGTCCGATCCGGCGAGATATTAGGGGCGATGCTGATGACGCAGCATAATCTGCATTTCTACCAGTCGCTGATGTCCGGAATGCGCAGCGCCATAGCGGAGGGAAGGTTCGCAGCCTTTGCCGCCGATTTCCGCCGGGATTATCTCAAAAAATGAGCGGGGTCGCCGCAGCCCTGTCGCGTGCCGAGGAGAACAGCCCGTTCCTCGCAGGACTGATAGAACGCCAGCCGGAGTTGGTCGTGCAGCTTGAAAAGGGCGATTTTGAAGGCGCATTGGCAGAGTCGCTGTCGTTCAAGATCAAGGGCGACACTGCCGCCACCTTGCGGAAGCAGAGGCAAGGCGTAGCGTTGGTGACCGCGATTGCTGATCTTGCCGGGATATGGGATCTGGCCCGTGTCACGCGCATTCTTTCCGACTTCGCCGACAGTGCGTTGGAATCCGCTATCGCCGCTGCCTTTGCCGAGCGTCTGCCGGATTCACCGGTGCAGGGTTTTGCCGTCATTGGCCTTGGCAAGCATGGCGGACAGGAACTGAATTATTCGTCCGATATCGATCCGATCTTCCTCTACGATCCGGAAACACTACCGCACCGCGAGCGCGAGGATGTAGCGGACAGCGCAGTGCGCATCGGGCGCAAGATTATCGAACTGCTCGGCGCGCGCGATGAAAATGGTTATGTCTTCCGCGTCGATATGCGGCTGCGACCGTCACCTGAAGTTACGCCGATAGCCATCCCGGTCGAAGCGGCAATCAGTTATTATGAATCGAGCGCACTGGCTTGGGAGCAGGCGGCTTTCATCCGGGCACGTGCAGCGGCGGGCGACAAGGTGCTGGGAGACTATTTCCTCAAAAGCATCCAGCCATTTGTGTGGCGGCGCAGCCTCGATTTCGGGCAACTCGCCAATATCCGCAAGATGAGCGGGCAGATCCGCGATCATTATCACAAGGGTCAGGTGCTAGGCCCTGGTTACGACCTCAAGCGGGGCAGGGGCGGGATACGCGAGTGCGAATTTTTCGCGCAGGCGCACCAGCTGATCCATGGCGGGCGCGACCCGGGATTGCGGATGGCGGATACGCGCACCGCCCTCGCTACACTGGCGGAACGCGAGCGTATTGGGGCGGATGAAGCCAAAACCTTGTCGTCGGCTTATGAGCTGCTGCGGACCATAGAGCATCGCTTGCAAATGCTTGACGACCGGCAGACGCACAGTTTGCCAGAAAATCCTACCGATCTGGACCGAGTTGCAAGGCTGCATGGACTGGCAGATGGTGCAGAATTGGTAGCGCTGCTCGAACCCGTCGTTACTCAGGTTGGCGCGGTATATGATGGTCTAGCCGGCGACGATGATGAGAGTACAAAGCGGCTTGCAGACGATGGTCTGCCGCTAGAGGACCAGCTATCGGCGCTGGGCTATGCCGATCCGCCAGCCGTCGCCCAGCGGCTGGCGCGCTGGCGCAGCGGGCAGTTGCGGGCAATCCGCTCGAGCTCGGCGCGCGAGGCCTTCGAGACTGTCCTCCCCAAGATCATGGAGGCGCTCGCAAAAGCGCCCGATCCGTCCAATGCGCTCGCCCGTTTCGACAATGTGATCGAGGCGCTGCCGAGCGCGATCAATTTCTTCAATCTGCTCGATGCCCGCCCGGCGTTGTTGCAACTGCTGGCTGACATTTTGAGCTATGCCCCGACACTGGCCGATGCGTTGGCGCGACGCGGCGAGTTGCTGGAAGGGTTAATCGATACCAGCGCGTTTCGCCTGCCTGAAAGCCGCGATGCTCTGCTCGATGAGTTGGAAGCGCGGGTAGTCGATGACGATTATCAGACTTTGCTTGATCTCGTCCGCGCCTTTGTCGGCGAAAAACGCTTCGCTTTTGGCGTCCAGCTGGTCGAGGGTCAACAAGACCCGCTTGCCGTATCGCATGCCTATGCGATGCTCGCCGAAATCGCGGTCGAGAAACTGACTGCGGCAACTGTCGCCGAGTTCGAGCGTGCACATGGCAAGGTGCCAGGTGGAGAGCTCGCGATTCTGGCGCTGGGCCGTTTTGGCGGGAAGGCGCTGACCCATGCTTCCGACCTTGACCTTATCCTCCTTTTTTCAGGCGACCATGGCGAAGAATCCGATGGCCCTCGGCCTTTGGGGGCAACACAGTATTTTAACCGGCTCGCGCAACGCGTGGTCGGTGCGCTGACTGTCGCGACGGCATCGGGCGCGCTCTATGAAGTCGATACAAGGTTGCGACCGTCAGGGGCGCAGGGGCTACTTTGCGTGTCGTTTGAAAGCTTCGCCAAATATCAACGCGAAGAAGCCTGGACATGGGAGCATATGGCGCTCACGCGCGCTCGACCGGTATACGGTTCGGTGCAAGCCGCAGCGAAGTTGGAAACGATAATCGCCGAAACGCTCGCCTTGCCGCGCGATGTTGACAAGCTAGCGGCCGACATCATCAAGATGCGCACCGATATGGCGACGCACAAGCCGCCCAAAGGTGCACTCGACGTCAAGCTGCTCCCCGGTGGATTGGTCGATGCCGAATTTGTTATCCACGCGCTGCAACTGCGCTTTGGCAAGGGGCTACTCCCGCAGCTTGATCGTGCGGCTGATGCGCTAATCGCTACAGGGCTTTTGCCGGAAGGTTTCGCGCCCGCACAGGCGCTATTGACCAGGCTGCTCGTGATGCTGAGGCTGGTCGCGCCCGATTGTGAATTACCGCCCGAGCCAGCGCAGGCGGTGGTCGCCAAGGCGCTGGGCTTTGCCAAATGGGGTGAGGTTATGCAGGCGGTCGATGCTGCGCGCGCGACCCTTTCCGCCGAATGGCAGGGCATCGAGCCGCGATTGAAAAAAGGGAAATAAGGAGAAGAAACATGACCGATGTCAACGATACCCTCCCCGCCGTCACCGTGAAAGACAGCGCGGGCAATGATGTTGCACTGGGCGCGCTCAAGGGGCCGTTTGTCCTCTATTTCTATCCGAAGGCGGATACGCCGGGATGCACCAATGAGGCGAAGGACTTTACCGAGTTACACGGCGATTTCGCTAAGGCTGGCGCAACTGTTTATGGCATGTCGAAGGACAAGCCGGCCAAGTTGACCAAATTTGCGGACAAATATGGGCTGAAAGTGACGTTGCTGTCCGACGAAGATAGCGATGCTACCGAACAGATGGGTGCATGGGTCGAAAAGTCGATGTACGGCAAAAAATATATGGGCATCGAACGCTGCACTTTCCTGATCGGTCAGGACGGCAAGGTCGCGCGTGTCTGGCACAATGTGAAGGTCAAGGGGCACGCGGCGGAGGTGCTGGAGGCTACCAAAGCCCTCGCTTGATGTCGTCCGCTACCGCCGCTTTCCTGATCATCACAGCTTTTCTGACAGCCCTGCTGTCGGGGATTTTCGGGATGGCTGGCGGGCTGGTGCTAATGGGGGCGCTAGCGCTTGTATTGCCGGTGTCGGCGGCATTCGTGACGCACGGATTGCTGCAGCTTGTCGCCAATGGCTGGCGCGCGGTGCTGCATCGGCAGCATATCGCCTGGCCAATCCTATGGAACTATGCGCTGGCGTCCGCGGTTGCAGCGGGTGTGGTGCTGGCCATCGGCTTCATGCCTTCAAAGCCCGTCCTGTTTCTGTTGCTTGGGCTCGTCCCTATGCTGGTGTGGGTGCCCAAAAGCTGGTTGCAGCTTGATGCCTCCAAAACGCCGCACGCGCTATTGTCAGGGTTTCTGGTGACTGCATTGAACCTGAGCGCGGGCGTGGCTGGGCCGTTGCTCGATATCTTTTTTGTACGAACCGAGTTGAACCGCCACCAGATTGTTGCGACCAAGGCGGCAACGCAGGTGTTCAGTCATCTGGCCAAGATTATCGTCTACGGGGCACCATTGTTGGCTGCCAGTAGCAGCGGCGTACCGCCTTGGTGGGTGTTTGCTTTGGCGATCCCTGCATCCATGCTGGGCACAACCGCTGGCGGTTGGGTGCTTGATCGGTTGAGCGACGCCAGTTTCAAGCCCTGGACTGCATGGATCCGCACTGCCATTGGCGTCTTCTATCTTGGGAAGTCTTGGGATTTATGGTTTTGACGCTGGGAGAAGCATGCAAATCTGTGCTCGAAAGCGCTGACCCGCAGGCAAAGCTGATGCGGGCGCGGGCGGTTGCGCGCGACTGGCGGCTGGGCAGGCTGGAACATCGTTTCGACGCCCAAATGCCAGACTACCCGGCGCGGCCCGATCATCCCGAACTGCTGGCCCCGCGGTTCATGCCCAAGCGCCGCAGGGCCGGGTCCGAACGGGCGCGGATCGCCATGTTGCATGCGCTGGCGCATATCGAATTTGTCGCGATTGACCTCGCTTTCGATCTGGTAGGGCGATTTGGCGGGCTGTTCCCGCGCGACTTTGCCGATGACTGGCTGCGTGTGGGGGCTGACGAGGCGATGCACTTCGCACTGCTCGACCGACGCCTGAAGCAACTCGGCAGCTATTATGGCGCGATGCCCGCGCATGACGGCTTGTGGGAGGCGGCCTATGTGACACGCGACGATGCACTGGCGCGTCTGGCGATCGTTCCGATGGTGCTTGAAGCCCGTGGTCTCGATGTCACGCCAGCGACGGTAGAGCGATTCGCAGCACAGGGCGATTCGGCATCGGCACGCATCCTCCAGCGCATTTTTGCCGACGAAATCCGCCATGTTTCGGCGGGGACGAAATGGTTTGAATCGGGTTGTCGCGATGCCGAACTATTACCAAAGTATTACTGGAAAGTGCTGGTAAACCGCCACTTCCGGGGGGCTGTTAAGCCTCCGTTCAACGACTCGGCGCGTTCGAAGGCCGGTTTAACGCGTGATTATTACATGCAGGTTGCATTGTCCTGACGGCCCCGCCAGACCCAATGACACATAAGGGGTAGGCAAATAATTGCCGCAAATTTGGGGATCAGTTCGGGGTAAAAACCTGGATTGCAACAAAGGGTCGTAAAAACACATGGTACACAGCGTTTTGGCTTCGGGCCAATCACTGATGGGAAAAGTGTTACTTGCAGCTAGCCTCGTCGCTTCGGCTTCGGTTGCTACACCTGCACTTGCCAATTCCGCCGCAGCTGCGTCTGACGCTTTCCGTGTAAAGCCGGAAGATGTCGCTTCGAACAAGACTGCTCTCGGCGTTTCCGATCCCGAATTTCGCGCTCTTCATGATAGCTGGGGTCAGGTCAATGGAACCGCCCGCAAGTCTCAGGTCGCCGTTCCTTCGATTAACCCCGTGGAATCGATGCGCATGACTAGCCAATATGGCTATCGCACTGATCCCTTTCAGGGTCGTCGCAAGAATCACAAGGGCCTCGACATCGCAGGCCCGATCGGTACGCCGATCTACGCAACCGCCGATGGCATCATCGGTCGCGCACAATGGGTTTCCGGCTATGGCAAATATGTCGAAGTCGAGCATGGCAACGCCATCCAGACCCGCTATGGCCATCTTTCAGCAATGAACGTTTATTCGGGCCAGCGCGTCCGCAAAGGCGACATCATTGGCTTCATGGGTTCGACCGGCCGTTCGACCGGTAGCCACCTGCATTATGAAGTCCGCATCGCTGGCGAGCCGGTCAATCCGACCAGCTTCCTTGAGACTGCAACAAAAGTGTCAAATATCTTGATTGCATCTAAGGATGCTGATACCAAATCTATGGGCGGTCCAGCTGAATAAGCACTACCGACCGTAAACGCATCACCTTTGGGAGAGGGTGTAATCTGGGGCTGGCATCGTGGAGACACCTTGCCGCCCTTTTTGTTTGTCCCTACATATAGAGCATGACCATGGCTCCCGACATCCAGCTTTTGCCAAATGCCGCGAAACGCGTAACGGAAATTGCGCATAAGCTCGGTAAGGCGCCTTTGCTGCGCCTATCGGTTGAAGGTGGCGGCTGTTCAGGATTCCAATACCGTTTCGGTCTGGCCGATGCGGTCGAAGCCGATGATGTTATCGCCGAATCGGGCGAAGCCAAGCTGGTGGTCGATTCGGTTAGTCTGGATTTGGTACGTGGTTCGGCCGTCGATTTTATTGAATCGCTTGGTGGCAAAAGCTTTCAGGTCACCAATCCCAACGCCCAATCGGGTTGCGGCTGCGGTTCCAGCTTTTCGGTTTGATGCGCGGCTGACCCCTCGCTAGGGTCAGCGAATGCGTATCGCTACATATAACATCAACGGCATCAAGGCGCGGCTGCCGCGCCTGCTTGAATGGCTCGATGAAACCCGGCCAGACATCGCCTGCCTGCAGGAAATCAAAACGCAGGATGAGGGCTTTCCTGCCGATGAGTTCGAACGTCTTGGCTATGGCGCGATCTGGCACGGGCAGAAAAGCTTCAACGGTGTGGCCATCCTCGCACGCGATGCCCAGCCGGTGGAAACCCAGCGCGGCTTGGCGGGCGATCCTGAGGATGAGCAGTCGCGCTATCTCGAAGCAGAGGTGCATGGCATCCGCGTTGCCAGCATCTATTTGCCCAATGGCAATCCCCAGCCGGGTCCGAAATTCGAATACAAGCTGAAATGGATGCAGCGCCTGCGCGCGCGCGCGGCGGAATTGGCGGTGCTTGAACTGCCGGTCGTGTTAGCGGGTGACTATAATGTCATTCCGCACGATCATGATATCTGGTCGACCAAGGCGCTGCTTGACGATGCGCTGCGCCAGCCGGAAAGCATCGCCGCCTACAGAACGCTTCTCGCCGATGGCTGGACCGACGCGCTGGCCACGCACTTTCCGCAGGGCCGCGTTTGGACCTATTGGGACTATCAGGCCGGTGCCTGGCAGCAGGATCATGGCTTTCGGATTGACCATCTTTTGCTCAGCCCGGTTGCAGCAGACCGGCTGCGCGCCTGCGGTGTCGACAAGGATCATCGCGGGCGGGAAAAGGCCAGCGACCACGCGCCGACGTGGATTGAATTGGCTTGAAATGAGCACGCTTTTGCAGCGAGTCTTATGGTCGCTGGCTGTGCTGCAGCTGTTGGCTTCCTGCGACACTTCGTCAGATAAAAATAGTCGCAACTTTCTACTCAAAGAGTTTGAAACTGATGCTTCGGATTTCAACTACAGCCCGGCATCAGGCTACGTCGATCGTCCGGAAGTAGCTGTCGAGATTGCGGAAGCTGTTGCTGCGCGCTTTTATGGTCGCGCGAATATCGAAAGTCAGCGACCCTACCTAGTCAAACGTGTTGATGATCGTTGGGTTGTGCAGGGCGCTCTTCCGCATTCTGAAGGAATAAAGGGCGGCGTATTTGAAGTACAAATATCAAGCTCTGATGGCAAAATATTGAGGTTGATCCATGGCAAATGAGAGTCTGGAGGAGGGGTGAGGAATGTTAACTTTGGAAGCCGCATTTGAGGCATCGGGTCTGGCCGGCGCAGTTGCGCTGATTGCTGATCGCGATGGAGTCCGCTTTGTAGAGGCCTATGGCCATGCCGACGCCACCACTGGGCAGCCGATGGAGGTCGACACCATCTTCCAGATTGCCTCGATGACAAAGGCGATTGTCTCGGCAGGGGCGATGCAGCTTGTCGAAAGCGGGGCGCTCGATCTCGATGCACCGATTGGCGACCTCCTCCCGCAACTGGCCAACCCGCAGGTGCTGACCGGCTTTTCGGACAGCGGCGAGCCGCAATTGCGCCCCGCATCGCGGCCGATCACCTTGCGCCACTTGCTCACCCATACCGCTGGCCTCGGCTATTTCTTCATCCGGCCGGAGGTGCTGCGTTATTTCGCCGCGACCGGAATGCCCGCGCCGGGCTCGCTCGCCTCGATCCAGATGCCGCTGCTGTTCGATCCCGGCGAGAATTGGGAGTATAGTGTTGCAACCGATTGGGTGGGTCTCGCGGTCGAGGCTGCATCGGGCAAGCGGCTAGGTGAATATCTGCAAACGAACCTGCTGGGTCCGCTCGGCATGTCGTCCACCGCATTTCTCGATGCTCTCCCCGACGATGCCGCTAAGGTTCATGCCCGTACGCCCGAGGGTGACCTTGTCATCCAGCCGATGTTCCTTGGCGGCGGGGAGTTTGAAATGGGCGGTGGCGGCCTATCGTCAACCGCGCATGATTATGGCCGCTTCGTCCGGATGATGCTGCGCGGCGGTGAACTCGATGGAAATCGCGTACTGGCGGAGGCGACGGTCGCTGAAATGGCGCGCAACCAGGTCGCGCCGCTGCGCGCGGGCTTTATGGGCAGCGCGATGCCCGATCTCGCCCAACCTTATGACACTTTCCCTGACCAGCATACTGGCTGGGGCCTCGGTTTCCTGATTAACCCCGAACAAGGGCCGAACGGCCGTTCGCCAAACAGTCTGGCCTGGGCAGGAATTTTCAACAGTTATTACTGGATCGATCCGGCAAAGGGTATTGGCGGGGGGGTGGTGAGCCAGCTCGCGCCTTTTGGCGATGCCGGGGGCTTGGGGTTCTTTTGGGGGCTGGGACGCACGGCTTACGGGGTTGAGGCTTGACTTCCGGAAGTTAATCACGCGATTAAATCAGTGATCCAGAGGAGGGATCGATGATGAACGCACCGATCCGCAAACCGCTGCCGCCCTTCGATTACAGCCAGCCCGCCGGCGCGCCTGCCTTTCTGGCACCGGATTCGGTCGCATGGCGCGTTTATAAGAACAGGATTGCTCTGGGCATTGGCGGGGTTGCGGCGGTGCTGCTCGAATTTGCCGATCCGCGTATCCGTTCAGGCGTGTGGGATCATTCGATTTACAAGGTCGATCCAATCGGTCGTTCCGAACGCACCGGCTATGCCGCAATGATCGGTGTTTACGGGCCTCAGGCTGCCGCCCGCCGCGTGATCGAAGGGGTCAACCGCATGCACGCCAAGGTTGAGGGTGAGACCCCCGGCGGCATCTCCTATTCAGCCAAGGATCCGGAACTCCTCGATTGGGTCAGCGCAACCGCAGGCTACGGCTTCCTGACAGCCTACGACCGCTTTGTTGCGCCTCTGTCGGTCGAGGATCAGGAGCGCTTCTATCGCGAAGGAACGGCGGTTGCCGAACTTTACGGTGTGCAGAACAAGGTGAACAGCCGTGCCGATTTTTTCGCGATGATGGAAAAGCTGTCCCCACGGTTCGAACCGCATCCGATCAACAAGGAGTTTCTCGACATCATCCAGTCGGGTAAGGCCGCGCCGCAAATCCCGCGTTTCCTGCACCGGGCACTGGCACGCGCCGCAGTTTCGATCCTGCCGCCGTTGGTGCGCGAGCGGTTGGAACTGGGCCGTGAATATGATCTCACTTATGCCGACCGCATCGCCATCAAGCTGGTAGCGCGCGCAGCGGAGCGCAAGCATGATCCTGAATCCCCGCCTGCAAAGGCCTGTGTGCGTTTGGGGTTGCCAAGCAACTTTCTATATTTGCGCTCCGCTGAGCAGCAGCGGTTATTGCGGGCCACTGAGTTGGCCGCCGCTTAGTCCGGTCTACAGACAGCGACCCGTTTCGATCGCTGGTCGATAAGGATTTTGTGGTGCTGCAGCACACGGGCGCCTACCAGAAGCTCGGGGAAGCGTTCAGAAATGCGGACATTGACGTTGGTAAATTCGGCGCCACCGAAACGGAATGGGCCGGGCACCAATGCGGTCTGTGTTTCGAGGCTGGTGTTGGTCAATGTCGCATCTCCGGCGGCTTGCAACGGTCCACCGCCGATTTTGTCGAAAAGTGATTTGGGCATTATAAATTCAACATTGGCACCCGTATCCATTTGTCCTTCGGTTTGGACATTGCCGATAGACACAGGGATGCGAAATGGACGTTCATAGGTGACGACCTGTGCGTCGCCTGCCGGTAATTCCAGTGACCGGCTGAAAGACATAGTGCGGTTCGGATAATCGATAATCAGCACGCCATCAGCGAAAAAGTCACGACCGATAATACCCGATATCGCGGCGTCCGCTGAGAGGCGACTGCTATAGTCGCGGGTGATGACTTCTATATTTTCTCTCCGATATCCGCCAATTTCGAGCGAATCAAATCGTGTCATATCGACGCTGGCCGTCGCAACACCGTCGTTCGTTAGGCCACCATTGGTGATGGGCAGCGCTAGGGCTTTTGTCAGGCTGGCATCCGAGCGACCAAGTCCGCTAGCACCGGTGTCGATTGCAAATGCGAACGGCCCTTTATCGTTGACCATGACATCGACGTAGATGCGCCCATCGACCACTCGAAAGGGTACGCGGAATAGAGAGTCGACATCGGCATCGGTGCGACAGACATCCGCATCTTTGACAGTGGTATGCGCGCAAGCGGTGGTTGTTGTGGCCGCTGCGAACAGGCTGGTTGCCAGCAAAAGGATTTTCTTCGGGGACTTGGACAAAACAGGCTACTCCGTATTAGCGTATTAATACGGTGATTGAAAATGTAGAGCCAGTCAATGCATTTAAGGTACCAGTGCTTTCAGGAAAAATCCGGAAAGACGGTTCGTCGCAACCTTTCGGCGTCAATGCCATAATGCGCCGAAAGGGCAGCCACGACCATCGTCTCGAAGCGCATCGTCGGCTTGAGGTCGCGGCCTTCGTAAAGCTGGCTTGCTGCCAAGCCCGGCCAGTCGCTGACTATCTTTCCCCCGTTAGCTAGACCACCACCGAACAGCATTGCTGCAGATGCCGTACCGTGATCAGTGCCACGGGTACCGTTCACATGCACGGTGCGGCCGAACTCGGTTGCGACAAGGACCAACGTCTTGGCCCAAGCGGGGCCCATTTCGGTGCGCAGTGTGTCGATCATTTCATCGACACCTTTCAGCACGTTGCCCAAACGCCCTTCCTGATTGAAATGTGTGTCCCATCCCGTTGTCTCGACCATAGCCACACGCGCGCCGTCGGCCCCGGCCATCAGGCTGGCGACGAGCTTTCCTGCGGCAATGCCTCCACGACCGGTGCCAGGGGCTATGCTACCCGCCATGGCTTCGGTCGCTGT
>NZ_CALMSV010000258.1 GCF_937872355.1 uncultured Sphingorhabdus sp.
TCGGCAATCGGACCCTACGCTTAGCGTTTGGTATCTACGAACAGATCGTTCCCGCTTGACAGCACGGTCGACGAAACAAAATCGAGCGCGCGCGCAAAAAGCGGAACAGTCTGGCTGAGGTCAAGAATGTGAACGCCGTTGCGTGCGCCGAAGATATACGGCTTCATGCGCGGGTTCCAACGGTGGGTCTGGTGGCCGAAATGCGCTCCGGCCTCAAGCAATGCGTGCATGGTGACGACAGGTGCCGCCATAATCTTTCTCCTTCCGGTTTTACCTCTGGAAAGCAAGAACCAAGGCCGCAAACGGGTTACGGCAAAGGCACCGGTGATGTGCGCTTTCCATGTGGAATGGGCGGGCCGTTAGCTGGGCCATAGGGATTCGTCAAGCCTGCAGCCGAATTTCTTCAGAATAGGCTGGATTAATCCATCGTTCACTTCATGAGGCGGAAGAGCGGAGAAAGCGATCCGCTCCACATGGATCGTAGGAAAATACGTGCGCCACCTACTGCTTCCTTTCCTCGCAACAGCATTCGCGGCCTCGGCGCAAGCCGACGATATGACTCGAGGCAGCGCGGCACAGCAACCCGAGAAAATTTCATTCCTCGCGACCTTTGGCGAAGAAAAATGTCCCGAGGCTGTTGAACCTGACGAAATCGTAGTCTGCGCCGCCGCACCCGAAGGTGATCGTTATCGAATCCCCAAAGACCTCCGCAAAGGCGAGGAAGAGGCCGCAGCCAGCCAATCCTGGACATCAGCAGTCGAAAGCCTGGACGAAGAAGCACGGCCCATGCGCCCGAACAGCTGCTCGGTCGTGGGCACAGGCGGCTTCACCGGATGTACGCAAGCGATGTTACGCGAATGGTTCGCCGCTCGGCGCGGAAAGATCGACGCCAACTAATGTCGACTATTTGTCTGCGTAGATTTGCACCAACCGGTGCAGATAATCGCGCCCATCATAGACTGATTTGACACGCAGACGCTCATTGAGGCCGTGCACCCCGCCACCATCGGCTTCATAAAAGATACCCGGAATCCCATAAGTAGGAATATTGATCAGCGCCGTCATCGTCGCATCGGTCGCTCCGGTTGACATGGTCGGGACCAACGGCACGCCCGGAAACACTTCACCCGCCAGTTTAATCGCCGGTTCAAGGATCCGCTTGTCGAGCGGTGGCGGCACGGCCATCGGGCGATGTGGTTTGCGCAGCGTCACCTTGACACGAGGATTAGCGATTGCGGCCTCAATTGCCGCCTGCGTGGCTTCGGTCGTCATCGTGGGAACTATGCGGCAGTTAACAACGCCTTTGGCCCGCTGCGGCAATGCATTGGGCGCGTGTCCCGCTTCGAGCATTGTTGCCACACAGGTTGTACGCAGGGTCGAGTTCATAACCGGATCAACCGACAGGATAGCAGCCGCCTGCACATTGCCTTCGTCCGCCAGCAAATCGGCAATCGCCTTTTGCCCCGCTGCTGGCGCGGTTGGGGCCATCTGAGACAGAAATGCCCGTGTGGTATCGTTCAACTGCACAGGAAAGCCCAGCCGCTTTACGGCGACAATCGCCTCTGCCAGATCATACACTGCGTTGTCTGGGCGCGGTACGGAACTATGGCCGCCGGGATTGGTGGTCTCCAGGTCAAATATGCGATTTGCCTTTTCACCGACCTGGATCGCAAGAAATTGCGGTTTGCCATTCTTGTCGAGCCTGCCACCGCCGCCTTCGTTCAATGCGAATTCGGCAGACAAAGTTTCGGGCATGTTGCGCGCCAGCCATTCCGCCCCGTTCAGCGCCTTGCTTGAACTTTCTTCGCCGCAGGTTGCCGCCACCTTGATTGTGCGCTTAGGCCGATACCCCGCTTGCTTGAACCGGATCAGGCTATCGACCCAGATGGCGGCTTGCACCTTGTCGTCGGCCACCCCCCTTGCGAAGAAAAACCCGTCCTCCTCAACCAGCGTGAATGGATCGCGGGTCCAGTCTTCGCGTTTTGCTTCGACCACATCAATGTGTGCCAGCAGCAACATCGGCTTCAGCTTCTTCGATGTGCCCTTGTACTCGGCAACGAGATTTCCTTCCCGTTCAAAACCCGGGACGACAATGACTCGTGCCTCGTCTTTGGTGAAACCGGCATCGTACATGCGCTTTGCCAATTGTTCGGCAGCTACGGTGCAACTGCCATTCGAATAGGCCGTGTTGGTGTTGACCAGTTCGGCATAAAGTTCACGGAATGCTGCCTGATCGGGCCGCAACGTTTGTGCCGTCGCATTCCCGGTCGCCATGGACGCAAAACACGCAGCAATCATCCATTTTCCAAGCAGCATCTGCGCCCCCCAAATTACTTAGATACTGAAATGAGGCTATCGCTCGTGGCGCATGTTTTCAATCGCCCAATTTTTAAATTGACAATACGGAACATATGTAGAACATATACGGAAATACTGGTGATTCGGAGGATTCAAATGTCGTTCATTGCTGCCGCATTTTTCGCTACTGCTTTCCTGCTTGCGGTTTATGCCATCCTCTCGACGCTGGCACAGAAATGGGAACGCATTGGCCAAGTTGCTGCCATGCGCGGAGCGCCGGTTGAACGGGTTATTAGATTGGGTGCCGTTCGCTATACTGGTCAGCGTGTCCGCCTGGTTGTTGTTAATCAGCTGGAGCCACAGCCCGAACAGCAGGCATTCGCTTTCGGCCGGCTGCGCGCCGCCTAGTTCGATCTTCATTTACTTTCTTTTGCGTGAAGCGCCGCTGCAGATCGATGTAGCGGCGCTGTTATTTGCTGAAGCTTGAGGGCAACAAAAAAGGCGGAACCCGAAGGTCCCGCCTCTCCTATTTCACAAATGCGTGAAACTTAGTTCACGGCATCCTTGAGTGCCTTGCCAGCCTTGAACTTGGGCTGGTTCGAAGCAGGGATCTTCATCTCTTCACCGGTGCGCGGGTTGCGGCCGGTCGAGGCCTTGCGCTTGGCGACAGCAAATGTGCCGAAGCCTACGAGGCGAACTTCGCCACCCTTTTTGAGCGCCTTGGTGATAGCGTCAAAGGTAGCTTCCACTGCCTTGCCTGCA
Organism: uncultured Sphingorhabdus sp.; assembly: GCF_937872355.1. Classification (GTDB taxonomy): domain Bacteria; phylum Pseudomonadota; class Alphaproteobacteria; order Sphingomonadales; family Sphingomonadaceae; genus Sphingorhabdus_B. The sequence goes on from NZ_CALMSV010000258.1 coordinate 3,061, forward strand.
TCGGTTTTGCTCAGGCCACTTGCGTCTGCAACGGCTGCGACGAGATCATTCTTGTTCATAGTATCGGGATCCCCCTCTCAAATGAATTTATGGACCAATTCCGGGATGGAATCGCGGCTGGGCCGGAGCGGGAATAAGGAGGAGAAACCGCCCCCTGTCAAAGGAAATATCCGCAAAAAACCGCGCTTTTCGGCGAATTGACGGATAATCTGTCGATAAGTGAGACGAAACGCACGAAATCACTAACGCCTTGACGTCAAATCGCTGTGGAAGCGCCAAAAATGCAGTGGGACGCAACGTCATTCAACGTTGCGTCCCAAATCACGATTCTTTGTAGGATAGATCAGTGGGTGACCGCTGAACCGGGAGCAGCAGCAGGAGCAAGCGGTTGCAAAGCCGCGAGTTCGTCTGCTTCGGTCCACTCCACAGGGTCAAGCGGCGAAACCAATGCACGCGCCAATACCTGGTCGACATGGGTTACCGGGATGATCTCCAGGCCTTCCTTGATATTCGCTGGAATCTCCGCAAGATCCTTTTCATTCTCCTGCGGGATCAGAACCGTCTTGATGCCACCGCGCAATGCCGCGAGCAGTTTCTCTTTCAACCCACCAATCGGCAAAACCCTTCCACGCAGAGTGACTTCGCCTGTCATGGCAACATCGCGATGCACGGCGACACCAGTCAATGTCGAGACGATGGCCGTAACCATGCCGATACCGGCCGATGGGCCATCCTTCGGCACGGCCCCCTCGGGCAAGTGGATATGCACATCCTTACGATTGAAGATCGACGGTTTGATGCCATAGCTCGGTGCACGAGCCTTTACGTAGCTCAGCGCCGCCTGGATCGACTCCGACATTACTTCGCCCAGCTTACCCGTGGTCTTGATTTGGCCCTTACCGCCAACCGTGACGGCCTCGATTGTCAGCAATTCGCCACCAACCTCGGTCCAAGCAAGCCCGGTTACCGCACCGATCTGGTTCTCATCCTCACCGATACCGTGGCGATATTTGCGAACACCTGAAAACTCGGCAAGATTCTCCGGAGTGATCGAAACACTCTTCGCCATTCCTTCAAGGATGCGGCGCAGCGCCTTGCGGGCCAGCTTGGCAATCTCACGCTCCAAAGTGCGAACGCCGGCCTCCCGCGTGTAATAACGGATCAGGTCGCGCAGCCCGTCATCGCTAACCTCGAACTCGCCCTTTTTCAGGCCGTGCGCCTTTACCTGCTTTTCGACCAAGTGACGCTTGGCGATTTCCAGCTTTTCATCCTCGGTATAGCCTTCAAGCCGGATGATCTCCATGCGATCGAGCAACGGCTGCGGCAGGTTCATGCTGTTCGCGGTTGTCACGAACATCACATCCGACAGATCAAGGTCGATTTCCAGATAATGGTCGTTGAACTTGTTGTTCTGTTCGGGATCGAGCACCTCGAGCAACGCCGATGCCGGATCGCCTCGGAAATCCTGACCGAGCTTGTCAATTTCGTCGAGCAGGAACAGCGGGTTCATCGTCCCCGCCTTTTTAAGGTTGGACGCAATCTTGCCTGGCATCGATCCAATATAGGTGCGGCGGTGACCGCGAATTTCAGCTTCATCGCGCACGCCACCCAGCGATTGGCGGATGAATTCACGCCCGGTTGCCTTGGCAATCGACTTGCCAAGCGAGGTTTTACCGACACCCGGAGGGCCAACGAGGCAGAGAATCGGCCCCTTCAGCTTGTTGGTGCGCGCCTGCACGGCCAGATACTCGACGATGCGGTCCTTGACCTTCTCGAGCGCAAAGTGATCGGCATCGAGAATGTCCTGCGCCTTGGCGATATCGCGCTTCAACTTTGATTTCTTGCCCCAGGGTATGCCCAGCAGCGAATCCAGATAGTTGCGCACAACGGTTGCTTCGGCCGACATCGGCGCCATGCTGCGCAGCTTCTTCATTTCGGCCTGCGCCTTGGCTTTGGCTTCCTTTGAAAGCTTCAGCGTATCAATCTTGGTCTGCAGTTCGGCCAGCTCGTCGCCGCCCTCTTCATCGCCATTGCCCAGCTCGCGCTGGATCGCTTTCAGCTGCTCGTTGAGATAATATTCGCGCTGCGATTTCTCCATCTGGCGTTTCACACGGCCACGGATCTTCTTTTCAACCTGCAGCACGCCCAATTCGCCTTCCATGAAAGCAAAGGACATTTCGAGGCGCTTCAGCGGATCGGCTTCCACAAGCAGCGCTTGCTTGTCCGAGACCTTGAGGTTGATGTTCGCGGCCACCGCATCGGCCAGCTGCGCGGCGTCTTCAATTTCGGCGAGCTGCACTGCAGTTTCAGAAGGCACCTTTTTGTTGAGCTTAGAATAGTTTTCGAACTGCTCAACCACGGACCGCATCAGCGCAGTTGTTTCCGGCCCCTCGGTCGCTTTTGTCTCGATAAGTTCGACCTCGGCTTCGACATAGTCCGCCGCACGCTGATGCAGGCGCAGAAGATTCGCCCGCTGCTTGCCTTCAACGAGCACGCGCACAGTGCCGTCGGGTAGTTTCAGCAACTGCATCACGGTCGCAGACACGCCTACCGTGTAGAGATCGTCATAGTCGGGATCATCTTCGGCAGGATCAAGCTGCGTGACGAGGAAAATTTCCTTGTCCGCCGCCATCGCCTTTTCAAGTGCGATCACCGATTTGTCGCGGCCGACGAAAAGCGGCACGACCATTCCCGGAAACACGACAATGTCGCGCAGGGGCAAAAGGGGTAGAGATTGCGTCATATTCACTCCGGCCCGCACCGAAAGGCGGTGCGGAAACTTGGCATCAATATGAGCGCGATTTCGCCGCTTTCAACGGCATAGCGGCCAATAGCCAAGAAAAGCTGGGGAAAAGCGCTTCAAAACGGCAGTTTGAAGCCCGGCGGCAATGGCAAACCGCTGGTCATCTTGCCCATTTCGCTGTTGCTGGCGGTATCGGCCTTTTCACGTGCATCGTTGAACGCAGCGACGACCAAATCTTCCAACATCTGCTTGTCGGAAGGGACCATCAGACTGTCGTCGATCGAGAGGCCAATGATCCGGCCTTTGGCGGTGGCACGGACTTTGACCAGTCCACCACCGGAAACGCCTTCAACCTCGATCGTATCAAGCTTGCCCTGCGCTTCCTCCATCTGCTTCTGGATGGTTTGCGCGGCTTCCTGCGCCGCCTTCATCATCTCTTCGATGCTCTTCATGCTCTAAGGCTCCGGATTTCTGCTTCGTGGGGAGAGTGTATCGTCCGCCCATCAACATGCACTTCGGCTTCGGGAAAGGCAGCGAGTGCAGCCTTGACGAGCGGGGATTCTAGAATTTCTGTGTCCTGCGCCGCGCGGGCGGCCTGTTCCTGTTCGTACAGACTTGGCTGCGCATCGCCCGGGGTTTCGGCAATTTCCCAGCGCGTTCCCGTCATACGGAACAGCGCGTCATTCAGATCAGCGCCAAATCCCTGATGGACCGGGCCAGCGAGCTGGAATTCGAGGCGCGGTGGAGCATATCTGACCAGCCGCACTACATCGTGCAATGTAGCCGCGACATTGGGATAGCCTCCGCGATCGAGCGCCTCGACAAGTGACCTGAAATCAGAGGGAAAAGCTGAGGCCGGAGCACTATCTGCAACCGGAGGGGGGGGGCTGGCGGCAGATGCCTGCGATGGCACACCGCCCTGTTGTAACAGCCGTGCGAGCTCGCCAGGATCTGGCATTGACGCGCCATGAAGCACACGCAGCAAGGCCATGTCGCAGCATTCGAGCGGCAGACTTGCTTGACGAACCTCCTCATGCCCCTTGAGTAGCAATTGCCAGAGTCGGTGGAGCAGCGGGAAAGACAAACGCCCTGCCCATTCGTCGATCTGCGCGCGCGCCTCTTCGGGCAAAGCGGCGTCCGATGGACTGCCGATTTTGGCGAGAGTCACCAAATGAACCTCACGCAACAGACCGGCAAGTGTTGCTGCCGGTTCGACACCCAATTGATACTGGTTGCGCGCCTCTTCGAGTACCGCTTGAGAATTGCCTTCGAGCAACAGGCCGAACAGCCGTCGCACCGCCGCCCTATCCGACAGACCGAGCATATTGCGCACCTGCACTGCTTCAACGCGCGCTTCTGCCCCGCTGTCGTCCGCTGCCAGATCGGCGTGTGCAATGGCCTGGTCCAGGATAGACAAGCCGTCTCGTACCGACCCCTCAGCCGCCTGCGCAACCAGGCGTAATGCCTCTGCTTCGGCGGTAACGCCTTCTTTCGCACAGATCTCTTCAAAATGTGCGGCCAGCATTTCCGCCGGGATGCGCTTCAGATCAAAGCGCTGGCACCGCGACAATACCGTGATTGGAACCTTGTTCACCTCGGTCGTCGCGAACAGGAACTTCACATGCGCCGGTGGTTCTTCCAATGTTTTCAGCAATGCATTGAAGGCGTTTTTCGACAGCATGTGAACTTCGTCAATGATGTAGATTTTGTAGCGCGCCGAAACCGCGGCATAGCGCACGGCCTCAATAATCTCGCGGACATCGTCGACGCCGGTATGGCTTGCGGCGTCCATCTCGATCACGTCGATATGGCGGCCTTCGGCGATAGCGCGGCAGGGTTCACACACCCCGCAGGGATCGATCGTCGGCCCGCCCTGTCCGTCCGGCCCAATACAGTTAAGCGCCTTGGCGATGAGGCGCGCGGTGGAGGTTTTGCCGACGCCACGCACCCCGGTCATAAGGAAGGCATGTGCCAACCGACCGCGCTTGATCGCGTTGCCCAGCGTCTGCACCATTGCATCCTGACCGATCAGTTCGGCAAAATTTTGCGGGCGATATTTGCGCGCCAGCACCCGATAGGGCGAAGCTGCAGCGGCTTTCGGCGCCTCAGGCAGACCGAGCCCCAGTGCATCTTCGGGCATATCCGGATCGCGCAGGGCGAAGCCGGGTTCGTCGAGAGCCGATGAGGATGAATCGTCCATAGTGTTCCGATAGGCCCGACTGATTATTTTGTCGAAGGGCTATTTCAGTCGCGTGCCAAGCGGCGGGCAAAATGAGCCTGCACCGCACTGGTCACGGCACGCGCAACCTTTAGCTGACCGTCGCGCGAAGACAGGAAGGCAGCGTCATCCGCATTGCTGATATAGCCGGTTTCGAAAAGTACAGAGGGCGTGTCAGGTGCCTTGAGTACGATGAATGATGCGAATTTATGCGATTTTTCGCGCAGCAGCATGTTGGGTTTGGCTTCGCGGATCAGCAGTTTGGCAAAACTTGCCGAAATATTCATGGTTTCGCGCTGGGTCAGGTCAATAAGGATTGATGAAACTTCCTGGTCCTGCCTGCCAAGATTGACGCCATTGAGGACATCAGCCCGATTTTCGCGCGCAGCCAGCCGTTGTGCTTCACGGTCGGAGGCAACCTCTGACAAGGTATACACCGTTCCTCCCCTCGCATCAGGATTGCCAGCCGCATCGGCATGAATTGAGAGAAAGAGATCCGCTTTCATTTTGCGGGCAATGCCATAGCGATCTTGCAATACGAGGAAACTATCCCCTTCGCGTGTGAGTGCGACGCGCACGCGCCCTGTGTCGACAAGTTCGTCTCTGATGCCTCGAGCAATTGCCAACGTCACATCCTTCTCGCGCTCACCGGACAGCGGATTGATCGCACCCGGATCGTGGCCTCCATGTCCGGCATCGATGACCACCAATGGCAGGCGGCCATCTGCACGTCCGTATATTTTGGGCAATCCGCGGGCCACTCCCTTTCCGATGGGTGCAGTGACTTCATAGCGTCGCCTGGGCGGTTCCGACCGGAATGCTTGAGCAACCTTTCCGAAAACTGTGCGCATCCACGCATCAACAGCGGATGACGTTGCCGTCGGCTGCGCAGCCGTCATCAGAAGTGCGAGGAAAGCGCTGATCATCATCAAAACGGCTTTTGCGCAAAATAGGACATTCGGTCGAGGGAATTTTTCGCCGCCGCCACTTGCCCGCCAGACATAGGGGTGCTAGCACATGAGGCTGGAGCTATGACTTTGATAAGTCTAGTCCGCCAAGACGCCGAACAGACTGACTTTTCGGTATAAAACAGGTTGATGTTGCATGTGGCATGAAATTTCCCCTTCCGCCGTCCCCACGGGGCTCGGTGCGTTGGCGGCAAATTACGCCCGCGCGAATTGCGCCCGCGGTGCCTATGCAGCAGACACATTCGTACATTCCCCGTCATCGAATAAAGCAGGCAATGAAGTCTTGGCTGCGGACGATGCCGGACCACTTTCAGAAAATATGGCCCCCCAATTCCTGCTAAAAGCGGAGCAATGGGAGGCTCGGAGAATTTATAATGAAAACGCGCA
>NZ_CALMSV010000259.1 GCF_937872355.1 uncultured Sphingorhabdus sp.
CAGTTCGCGCCGCAGATGAACGGCATTCGAGATATTGCCATTATGCGCGACTGCAAATCCGCCGGTGGCGAGGTCCGCATAGAGCGGCTGCACATTGCGCAGTGAGGTTTCACCCGTCGTCGAGTAGCGCACATGGCCTGCGGCTATGCTGCCGGGCAATGCGCGAATGACGTCTTCGCGGTCGAAATTTCCGGCAACATGGCCCATCGCGCGGTGGGTGTGGAATTCCTTGCCGTCAAAGCTGGTAATACCTGCCGCTTCCTGCCCGCGATGCTGGAGCGCGTGCAGGCCGAGCGCAACCATCGCCGACGCGCCTTCAGAGTTGTAAACCCCGAAGATTCCGCATTCTTCGCGCAGTTTGTCATCATCAAAGGGATTGGTGGTGAGCATGTCCAAATCGAATCCCGTGCCGCCAGAATTGCGCTGCCTATAGGCGGGCATGCGGCCAATGTCTCCCCCTTGTAACAAACCAGCGCGCAAAAATCGCCCGCTGCGGGTGATTGCCAGTCTCATGGGGCTCGGCTAGGCATAGGATATGACCGATCCTCGTGAGAGCGGGCTGCTGCTCGATCCGAAATTTGATGCTGATGGACTGTTGACCGCGGTGGTAATTGATGTGGCCGATGGCGAGGTGCTCATGGTCGGCCATATGAACAATGAAGCGCTGCAGGTCACACAAGAGACGGGCAAGGTCACCTTCTTCTCGCGCAGCCGCCAGCGCCTTTGGACCAAAGGAGAAAGCAGTGGCCACTTCCTGCACCTGATCGAGCTGCGTATCGATTGTGATCAGGATGCGCTGCTCGTGATCGCACGGCCCGATGGCCCGACGTGCCATACTGGTGAAAGGAGTTGCTTTTACCGACGCGTAACGGCGGAAGGCCTTGAACGACTGTGAGGGTTTCCAGTTCGATTTTGCCGATACTGGCAGTGATGCTGGCTGGGTGCGGTTCCAAAGACGCAAAGCCTTCATTGAAAGTCGATGGCGCAGGCGCAGCGCTTGAACAGCTCGCAATTGACAAGGGACTGATCCCCGATCCCGAGAGCCTTACTGTTGAGGGTCGTTTCGAAACTCAAAGTGATTTGGGCACTGACAAATTCTGCGCTGTTGCCGATGGCGGAGCGAATTATCGCGTTGGTTTTTTGTCTGTTTATGGCTCCGACAGCAAATGCGAAGCGCAAGGCAGTGCCGAGCAAGACGGCGACAGCTTGAAAATCACTTTAACTGGTAAGCAAAGTTGCAGTTTCACCGCCAGCTATGACGGCATAGTCCTTCGCTTTCCCGGAAAAGTACCCGAAGGGTGCGCTTCATATTGCTCTCGAAATGCGAGCATGAGCGGAACGCGCTATTATTTTGTCGATCCTGGTGCCGAGGCCGCAAAGCGAACGCTCGGCAGGGAAATTGAAAGGCTGTGCCCTTAAGGTGCGATCACCAGGCAACCTTGCCCGGCTGCAGCTGCCTTCACCTTTGAACACATAGCTTCGGCATCTGCTCGGCTTGCGAACGGGCCGGCTTGCAGGCGCGATACGTTGCCCGCCGGAACCAGATAATGGGAGGTCGCAGACAGCCCGCCGACTTTGGCTTGCAGGCTGGACCAGAGCTTTTTGGCATTGGCCTCACTACCAAATGCGCCCAGCTGTATGCGCCATTTGCCGGAAACTGCTGTAGTCGGCTTGGGCACCACTTTTGCTGGCTTGGTATTTTGTTCGCTTTCCACTCCATTTATGGGAGGGACGGTGCCCGGGAAACCCGGCGGCTGATTGTCGAGTGAATCGACCTGCTTCGATGGCGCTACATCGATTTTTTGTGCGACAGATACAGGCGGTTTGGTGTTGATCGGGAAGCCGGCAACTTGAGCGGCACGCACCTGAATCGACGATTTTTCAATCTCACCTGCTAGAACCACACCCTGTTGGCGCTGGTCGAGCGGGATATGTTTGTCCATTTCTGCAAGACTCCGCGAAGCGGGCGAAAGCCCCGAAGATGAAGCGCGTGTCATCAAGGCATAAGCACGCACCCAATCCTTTGGCGCATTGACGCCATTGAACAATTCGGTGGCGAGCAGATATTGTGCCCTTGGTTCTCCGCGTGCGGAAGACGTTTCAAGATAAGGAAGCGCCTCTTTGACTTTGCCTTGGTAATGATAGAGGTGGCCCAGGCTATCTGCGGCCTGCAAATGCCCTTGTTTGGCAGCGCGTTGATACCAGTCTGCGGCCAAGTTTAAATCCTGCTTTACTCCGCGGCCGAGCTTGTAAGCTTGCCCCATATTGAATTGCGCGTCGGGGTCGCCTTTCTTGGCCGGCTCACGCCATTCTTTCACTGCGCCACCAAAGTCGCCGTTTGACCAGGCATCGACCCCCGCTTTGACATCGGCAGACGCAGGTTGCGCGGCCATGATAAGGCAGGCCGCGAAAGCATATGAGGAGAAAGGCAGTTTCCGCATGTTCAACTCCATAGAGCATTTGCCACGCGGTTAGCGCGTATCTGCTGACATTTAGTTAAATTCCATGGTGAAAGCCTTAACCTTTTACATCCATTAACGATCCAACATTCAGGACATGCAATTCGACGTCTGTCCGCCGCGAAAACATTCGCGATGTGCAGAATCCCAGCATCAGCGTTAACCGATTTTTAGGCCTGTTCTGTCACATCCCCTCCAAACAGCTTGCAAAAGGGGAATAATGTGAGGGTTCTCGCATTGGCATCACAAAAAGGCGGATCGGGCAAAACCACTTTGTCTGGCCATCTTGCAGTACAGGCACAATTGGCAGGCGCTGGGCCGGTCGTCCTTATCGATATCGACCCGCAAGGGTCGCTCGCCGATTGGTGGAACGAACGCGAAGCCGACCTGCCGGCCTTTGCCCAGACGACGGTCGCTCGCTTGGCTTCGGACCTTGCCGTTCTTCGTCAGCAAGGTTTCAAGCTAGCCGTCATTGATACCCCGCCGGCAATTACCATGGCTATTCAGAGCGTGATTTCGGTTGCCGAACTGATCGTTGTTCCTACCCGACCCAGCCCGCACGACCTTCGGGCTGTTGGCGCCACCGTCGATTTGTGCGAACGGGCAGGCAAGCCGCTGATCTTCGTGGTCAACGCGGCAACTCCGAAAGCCAAGATCACTTCGGAGGCTGCTGTCGCGCTGTCGCAGCATGGCACCGTTGCCCCGATTACGCTGCATCACCGCACCGATTTTGCGGCCTCGATGATTGACGGCCGCACTGTCATGGAAGTCGACCCGCAGGGCCGCTCGGCAGAAGAAGTCCGCCAGCTCTGGTCCTATATATCGGATCGCCTTGAAAAGAATTTCCGCCGCACGGTGTTCAGTGCGCCCGCCGCCGCCAATCCTCAGGTTGCCCAAGCCCGCCCGATGGGTGGTTTTGGTCGCCGGGTCATCGGTTAATCAGGTCTGGGGGCGATGAACATGAGCGAACCCAAACCAATAGCTTCTCTCTCTTCTGGCCTGCTGGCCCGCAAGGGTGCTGCTCGTCCGGCGATGCGCCGTCAGTTGATTGGCAACAATAATGGTGTTGCTGCAGCGGGCTCCATTCAGGACGACTGTGGTTGGAACGATATGGGCTATGATATGGGCTATGACGTAAACCCAGATCCGACCGCGCCCATGGATTATGAGCATGACCAAGGATTTAATCCGCTGGCCAATGCTGTCCCCGAGGTGAAGCCTGAAGTCAAACAGCAGCAGGAACGCATCGCGGAACAGTTGCAGGTTCAGGCAGAAGAAATGGGTGTGGCCGAACAGGATATGCCTGCTGCACCGGTTGTGCCGATTATCGCACCGCGTCCAGTTGCCGTCAAAGCAGCTGTTGCGAAACCACGAGCCGCACCCGGCAGCAAGGAAAAGTCGGCGTTCACGCTGCGTCTTGATGGCGAACGGCATCGGAAGCTGCGTCTGGCCTGCGCGATCAGCAACAAGTCGGCCCAGCAACTCGTAACGGCAGCGCTCGATTCCTTCATCGATGCAATGCCTGAAATTTCTACGCTCGCGGCACATGTGCCCGGAAAAAAATCGGCCTGAACGCCAACCCTAACCAAGTCTGAGGTATAGTCATGAAGAACAAGACTCTCATAAAGCTGGCATTGTCGACCGCAGTTGTCGGATTCACTGCCTTGGGTGGGGCTGGCGTAGTCGCATCAAGCGCCGCTACGCATGCGTCGGTCGATGCAAATGCCAAAAAAGCGCACAGCTGGGCAAAGAAAGCCGAAAAGCTTTTCACCAAGGGCAAGACTGACAAGGCTTTGGGCTTCGCCGAAGCTGCGGTTGAAGCCGATCTGACCAATATGGAATATCGTTCGCTGCTGGCGCGCATTTACATGACGCAGGGCCGATTTGTTGCCGCCGAACGTACCTTCATGGACGTGATGGAATTGGGCCAGGTCGACGCCCGCACGGTGATCGGTGTGGCGCTGACCCGCATTGCACAGGGCAAGGTGGATTCGGCGATCTCTCTGGTTGATGCCAATCGCGCTATCCTTCCTGCCAGCGATTATGGTCTTACTCTTGCGCTCGCTGGCGACAGCAAGCGTTCGGTTGACGTGCTTGTAGACGCAATTCGTGCGGACAATGCTACCGCTCGCACCCGTCAGAACCTCGCACTGGCTTATGCTCTTGATGGCCGTTGGCGCGAGGCTCGCATCATGGCGGTGCAGGATATGCCGCAGGATCGCGTCGATGACCGGATCGTCGAATGGGCGCAATATGCACGCCCAGGAGCTTACCAGACACGCGTAGCAGGTCTGTTAAATGTAACGCCGCGCGCCGATTCAGGTCAGCCGGTTCGTCTGGCGCTGGGTGGCGCAACCACTGCACCCGTCATGGCGGCGGCAGAAGAGCCTACACCTGTTGTCATGGCATATGCCGAACCGCAAACGACGGAACTGGCCGCTGTCGGTCCCGCACCTGTTGCTGATGGCTACAGTGAATCCGACGTTCGTATCGCAGCTGCAGTTGCTTCGGTTTCAAATAACGAAGCGCCGTTGATTAAGGCACCTGAGGGTCCTGCAAAGGCCGCAGAAGCAACTCCCGCGCCGAAGCCGGTCAAGTTGGCACTGGCAGATGTTCCTGCGCCGACGGCCAAGGTCTCGGGCAAATATCTCGTCCAGCTCGGCGCGTTTTCCTCGGCCGGTAATGCGCAAAAGGCTTGGAACCAATATACGCGGAAGCACAAAGTTCTGAGCGGCTTCACTTCAGCAAGCTCAACCGTGAATATCAAGGGCAAGACGCTGACGCGCCTCGCTGCTTCAGGTTTTGGCAATTATCAGACAGCAGCCGCTGCTTGCAGCCAGATCAAGAAAGCTGGCGGCGATTGCGTTGTGAAGACAGTGGATGGTTCGGCACCGGTCCGCATGGCTGCAAAGCCTGCGCGTAAGCCGGTGAAAATCGCCGCGCGCTAATCGCACACAAAAATCAAATTTGCTGAAGGGCGGCGGATCAGATGATCTTGCCGCCCTTCATGATTTTGCGCACCCGCCCTTGAACGGGCAGCTTGTCGAATGGCGTATTGCCTGCAAGCGCCGCCATCTTGTCGCTATCGACCTGCCACGGGGCATCGGGGTCCACAAAAATCAGGTCAGCCTCGCGTCCAACTTCTATCGAACCAGCATCGACCTTCAATATTTTCGCCGGGTTCGTGGCGAGCAATTCGAACAACCGGCCTATCGAAATATGGCCTTCGCGAACAAGGTTGAGCGTCAGCGCGAGCAATGTCTCCGCTCCCGCCATGCCGGGCGCGGCGTCGGCAAAGGGAAGGCGCTTGTCTTCGGGGCCGCGCGGGTCGTGACCCGACGAGATGACGTCAATCGTGCCGTCGGCGACCGCGGTTATGCAAGCCAGTCGGTCATCCTCGCTGCGCAGCGGAGGGGATAGACGCGCAAAGGTGCGGAATCCGGTGAGCGCGGTATCCGAGAGGAACAGATGGGCAGGGGTGATTCCGCAAGTGATTTTCACGCCTTTGCCCTTCGCCTCGCGGATCAAGTCCAAACCGTCAGCGGTTGTAACTTGCCTGAAATGAAGATGCGCACCGGTTTCAGCTGCCAATGTCAGATCGCGCTGGATCGCCAGTGTTTCGACGGTCGGCGAAGCGCTGGGTAGGCCCAACAACGTCGCATTGAGGCCGGTGGTTGCAACAGCATTGCCTGCCAAGCCAGCATCCTCACTATGCACGAACAGCGGCAAATCCAGCATCGCGCAATAGCGCATCAGCCTCAGCATCACCCCCGAATCGGCAATCCAGCGGCGCCCGGTCGCGACGCCCAGCGCACCTGCATCCTTCATCATGGCGATTTCGGCCATATGCTGACCGTCGAGATCCTTGGTTGCCGCGGCGAGGGGGTGTACCCAGAAATCGGGCTTGCCCTTTCGACCCGCAAAGCGGATCGTGGCCGGATCGTCATGCACGGGGGATTGGTCCGGCATCAACGCAGCGCGGGTAATCCCGCCAAAGCGGAAAGCGGGCTTGTCGGTCGCGAACACGCCTAGATCGATGATGCCGGGCGCGACAATCAACCCCTCGGCATCGACGCGTTCGCCAAGTGGATCCGCCTTGCCAACCTGCTCAATGCGCTCTCCCGAGACATGCAGATGCGCTGTTTCAGGGGTTGCTTTGCCGGGGAGGATGACCTGGCCGCCGAGAATATTGGTGCCGCTCATGACCAGCCCTCCACGCCGCGCGCCCTTCGCGTCAATATGTCGAGGCATGCCATGCGCACAGCGACGCCCATTTCGACCTGTTCGGTAATGGCGGAGCGCTCAAGGTCGTCGGCGATGTGGCTGGCTATCTCCACCCCGCGGTTCATCGGCCCCGGGTGCATGACCAACGCGTCGGGCTTGGCCAGCGCCAGCCGCCGCGAGTCGAGCCCGTAGAGGTGGTAGAATTCGCGCGGGGATGGGATGAAATCGCCCTGCATCCGCTCGTTCTGAAGCCGCAGCATCATCACGACATCGCTGCCCGGAAGCGCGGCATCAAAGCTGTTGAAGGCTTCAACGCCGAAGCTAGCGATACCTTCGGGCATCAGGGCAGGGGGGGCGACCACGCGCACCTGCGCGCCCAGGGTCGTCAGGCTGATCATGTTCGAACGGGCGACGCGGCTGTGCAATATATCGCCGCATATGGTGACCGTCAGGCCGTCAATGCGCCCTTTGCGGCGGCGGATCGTCAGCGCGTCAAGCAAGGCTTGTGTTGGATGTTCATGCGTGCCGTCTCCGGCATTGAGCACCGGGCAATCGACCTTTTGCGAAATCAGATCGACCGCGCCTGAACTGCCATGGCGGATGACGATGGCGTCGGCGCGCATCGCGTTCAGTGTCATCGCCGTATCGATCAGCGTTTCACCTTTTTTGGTGCTCGATTGCGCGACATGCATGTTGACGACATCCGCACCCAGCCGCTTGCCGGCAATCTCGAACGACAGCAACGTGCGGGTGCTGTTTTCGAAAAAGGCATTGATGATGGTCAGCCCGCGGAGCCGGTCATCGCGCTTGGCGGCGCCGGAACGGTTCAGGGCAACCCATTGTTCGGCCTCGGAAAGGATGAACTCGATTTCCCAAGGCTGGAGCCCTGCTATGCCCAGCAAATGCCGGTGCGGGAAGGCGGCGGAACCTGCTGGAAAGCGGCCCGGTGAAGCTGTTGATGGCGATGTCATTAAAGCCAGTGCCTTAGGCGCGTTGGCGCTGACTATCAAGCCACGTTGAACATACCCATCACGTGTCGAACGGTGGGGTTTTGGTGTAGCAGCTTGTTATCTGCGTTAGATAGGTGATCCCATATCGTTTTTAAGGTCAAAAGTTCGAGTGCGTTACCCTTCAGGTTCTTCTGAAACTGTTCGTTCAGCGTCCATTTCAAAGGGTCACCCGAGAATTTCGTGCAGGCAGTAACATGTACGAAGTTAGCCGAACCAGTGCGCTGATGTACTGCGCCTTTGAACGCACCACCCCATTCGCCGAACGCCAATTCCCGAAATGCCTTTCGCGCATCGCGGTCGTGAACATTTCCGCCAGTGGAAATTGCATTGATCGCGTGATCAATTTTTATTCCATCTGGGTGACCTTTGCAGCTTACTGCGTAGATTTTATTTGATTTTTTTGTCAGGTGAACAGCAAGGATATCTATATCGCTGCTGCCATGTGCATATTTCGGGTCAATTTTTGAAGTAGTCGGTATCTGATAAGGAACGTTCTCGATTGTGAAGAAGCCCCTTGTTTGAAAGTAAGTTTTCACAAGTTCTTCAAAGAAATTAACTGCCATAAGAACTAAATGACTATCATTTCTTCCTAAATCGTCAACGCATCAATTGCGCCCTGCAAGATATGCGCTGCTGCTGCACTGTCTATCCGTTCTGCGCGTTTGGCTCGGCTGAGGTCGGCTTCGATCATGAAACGTTCAGCAGCAGCTGTCGACCAGCGTTCGTCCCACAACAGGATAGGCAGGCCAATATCGAGAATGTTGCGGGCAAAGGACCGGCTTGATTGGCTGCGGGGGGATTCGCTGCCATCCATGTTGATAGGCAGTCCGATGACGACGCCGGCGGTTGGACGGCTGGCAAATCCCGCCCGGAACAACCCCTTGTCCCTTGCGAATTTGCTGCGCGTGATGAGATCGGCGGGGGAGGCGAAACTCCAGCCCGCGTCGCAAAAGGCGGTGCCAATAGTCTTGCTGCCGACATCGAGCCCGATCAGCACGCCGCCTTCGGGCAGGGCGGCGCGAAATTCGGGGGCGGAGGTCGTGATAACGGACATCACTTGTCTCTAATACAATTCGTCATTCCCGCGAAGGCGGGAATCCATCACCCACCGTTGAAATTTCATCCGACGGTGATGGACCCCCGCCTTCGCGGGGGTGACGAAGTTTTGGTATGACGGGTTGAGCGAAGCTCACCGCGCCAGAAATTTCTCTATCCTCCACAAGGCATCGGCACGGACATTCGCCCAGAACAGCGGGTAGTCATAAACGTGATAGTTGTTGCCCGGCAGCACATAGGGGCCCATTTCAGGCGGGTCGCCGATCAGCAGGAAACCGCGCTGGTCGCAACGGGCGGGGATCGCGGCCTTCACCAGTTCGCCCGTCTTCATGTCGTCCGATGGTTTCAGCGTGCCCAGATTCGCCTCAGCGCCAGCCTCTATCGCAGCCCCACCGGTCAGCGGGTTGGTGCACAGCATGTTGGTGTTGGCGCGCGACTGGCCGTTGAAACCGGTAGTGCTGTCATACACTTTCAGGATGCGCTCATATTCGGCGGGTTCGGCAAAGCTCTGCCACGCCAACATACATCCGGTCTGGTCGGGGGAGGTGCAGGCGGGAAGACCCATTTCGGGCAAGTCGGTATCGATCGACACTGGCCAGCCGACCGCATAAGCGGCGACAATGCGCTTGGCGATTGGTTTACCTGCGACACGGTCTTTCAAAAGATGCGTCAGGTGCAACGCGCCCTGGCTGTGGCCTGCAAGGATGATCGGCCGATCTTTCTGCACCTTGGCAACAAAATCGTCAAAGGCGAGGAGGACGTCCTGATAGGCCGCGTCCAATGCCTGCTGCCCTTCGGGCTTGTCGGTCAGGAAGGCGCCAATAGCGGCCTGGCGATACCGCGGGGCCCAGATTTCACCCGACGCCGCAAAGGGCGAGGCGAGCGCCTGCAGGAACTGCCTGGCCGGATCCTGCGACAGCTTGTCGTCGAGCGGCGCGTTCCAATGGGTCTTGTCCATATAAGAGGTCGGGTGGATGAAGAAGATTGCGGCTGGCCCCGGAACCTCGATTTTCTCTGCACCCACTGGTTGCCAACTCGTCACATTGTTCGCGCCACTCCGGCCACGGGCAAACCACATGGCCGGATCGTCATAGATGTTGGTGGCAAAGGCCTTTTGCTCTTCAAATTTTGTAGTCGGCACGAAGGCGAACTCGGTGAGTTCTTTTTCGTAAATGCGCACGACAAAGCCGCCCGCGATCACCAGAGTGATGATGGCAGCGATCAGGTAAAGAAATTTGCGGGCCACGTTGGGTATATCCGTTTGCTTTGTTCTTTGCGCGGCATTTAGCCGATTGGAAAAAAATAGCACCGGATATTTGAACGCAGGCTGAAAAGCAGTGCTTTTCGGGCGCAGTAGGGTTGATGCTGCGACTGCACAATGCTAGCGGCCCCTTCATGTCAGTCGATAAAGATACCGTGAACAAGATCGCGCGGCTCTCCCGCATCGCGATCAGTGACGAAGAAGCCGACAAGATGGTCGGGGAGCTGAACGGCATCCTCGCCTGGGTCGAGCAATTGGGCGAGGTGGACGTGACCGGCGTTGAGCCGATGACCGCCGTCATCCCCAACCATCTGCGCCTGCGCGACGATGTCGTCACCGATGGCGATGTGCGCGAAAAGGTGCTCGCCAATGCGCCCGCCCGCGAAGGCAGCTTCTTTGGCGTGCCGAAGGTGATCGAATAATGACCGACCTGACCAAATTGGGCGTAGCAGCCATCCGATCGGGCGTTGCCAATGGCGAATTCACTGCCGTTGAGGTCGCCGAAGCCTTCAACGCCAATGTCGCGGCGGCAAAAGCCCTCAACGCCTTCATCGTCGAAACGCCCGAAATGGCCGTTGAGGCAGCAAA
>NZ_CALMSV010000260.1 GCF_937872355.1 uncultured Sphingorhabdus sp.
GTGGCAGAAACGGCAGTTGAGCGTGCAGCCGACTTGGGAGGAAATGCATAGCGTGCCGCGATCCGCATCGGGGATGAAGACCATTTCATAGTCCTGCGCGTCGTCGGTGCGCAGCAGCCATTTGCGGGTGCCATCGCTGCTGACCTGTGCCTCAATGACTTCAGGGCGGCCAATCACAAAACGCTGTGCCAGCCAGGGGCGCATCGTCTTGGCGATATCGGTCATCATCTCAAAATCGGTGACACCACGATGGTAGATCCAGTGGAACACCTGCTTCGAGCGCAGCTTGGCCGCTTTCTCGTCGAGCTGGCTTTCAAGGAAAAGCTGTTTGATCTGCAGATGCGACAGCCCCATCAGGTCGATACGACCATCGGAGCGCGGCGTAATGGCGCGCGGAGTGACTACGGGATCGATATGGCCGGGGATTTGCATGATGCGCGGCGATATAGGGGTTTTCGCGGAAAACGCCAGCTACCTAAGGTGAATCTTTGCCATTTGATCGAATGCCCGCGCCACCTGAAACCCTACATATTGCCGCCTCGTGACCGTCTGCCGATAATAACAATTCCAGTAGCTTGCGATGCGATCCTTGGTCAGACGATAATATGCAGGGTTTTCGATGATGAACGATCGAACAACCTCTGGATCAAAATTAGGCAGGGCTGCATTGATGTCGTGTAGAATTTCGATGACATATTCTCCTAGCAAACCAACGATGAACGGAAAAACTAGGTGTGTCGGCTTAAGTAGCAAAGATTGGGCTGCGCGCTGCCGTATAAATCCATCGGTACTCTTAGTTAAAAGTGCCCGTACCATTAAAACTTGTTCTGATGTCAAGGCTGCTTCGTCAAAATGCTCAATGTCGAATCGAAGGCGGGATGGGATCAAGGTTGCCCCGCCGCCGCTAGCGAGTTGATAGCGGCCGGTCCATTGCTTTGCTGCTAGCATGTCAACAACGACTTGTGCTGCAACAATAGCGTCGCTTTTAAAGCTAGCGGGGAACGCTGCAGCCAATTGCTCAGGCGTCAGTTTCTCAAGCACTTTTTGGCCAAGCATGGCTACCCCGCGCACCCCAAAGCTGCTGCATCGATTGCACTTGCCGCGCCACGGGTGGCATAGGCATCGACAATGCTTCGGCCGTCGCGCGCGATACTGGTGATGCTCAGAGACTGCGACGAACGGATGGCGGCAATGATCGCCATGTCGGTTTGGCGGTCCTTTGCCCAGCCATAGTCGCCTTTGGCGATCAGGCGAAAGCGGCGTCCACCAGCGCTGAGGGTGATGCCGCTATTTTCCGATCTTTCGCGTGACAGATGGACATAGATCTGATGCCCCAACCCACGCTTGGGCCAAAAGCCGACCGACACATAGCCGCGCTCGCCGCTCGATTCATCAGGCGCGCCAATGGCGTAGCAGCGGGGCGTTTCGGCGTCGCGGAACGCCGCCCAGCTTTGCCATGCGCCCAGACGCTCCTTGGCGAACACAGGTGTAGCGGTCAGCACCGCAGCAAGGATAAGCAGGCGTTTCAAGCGCGCTCCAACTGCCCTTCGCCCAAGGTGACGATCTGTTCTATGCCATCCTGGATCATCACCATACTGCCTTGCGGCAAGCTGTCGGCGATAGGGACATTGCACAACGGGTGCGGATCGGCGCCGAGCAGTAGGCCGCGCAAGACCCGGGCCGACATGCCGTGCATCAGGACAATCGCATCGCCGGGCTCAGAGGTGGCATCGGCGATCCAGTCGTTCAAACGGTGAGCTATGTCGTCATACCATTCGCCATTGGGCGGGCGCACGGTGAACAGCCCCGCATCATGATCGACAAAGGGACCGATTTCGGCGTGGATGTCGGCATAGGTGCGTTCGGACCAGTCGCCGACGTCGATTTCCTGCAGTCGGTCATCGGCCTTCGTCTGGTGCCAGTCCGCTCCCACATGCTCGGCGACAATCGCCAGCGTTTGTAGCGCCCGACCGGCAGTTGACGACCATAATATCGGTGTCGGTTTTCCATCAAACCACGGGGCCAATGCCCTGCCCATCGCATCGGCCTGCAAAAATCCCGCTCGGGTCAATGGGGTGTGCACAGCGTGCTGCCCCTGCATCCGTGCGACCGCGTTGAACACGGTTTCGCCGTGCCTTGCGATGAACAGTCTTTTTCCGTTTGTGCTCAAATTCCTAACCCCTTTTGCTTCACCAGCCTTCTTCCACAGATTAATCGGCGCTGTAAAGGCAATCGGCTTGCCCTAGGTCTCCAACTTGTTAAGGAAGATTCGCCGAAATTGGGGGTTTTGACCCTTTGGCAAATTGGGAAGAATTGCCGTTTCCATCTGGAAGCGGCTTAAGGGGAATGACCGGACGATGAAAGCGACGATCGAGCGCGCCACACTGCTGAAGAGCCTTGGCCATGTGCAATCGGTGGTGGAACGGCGTAACACCATCCCCATTCTTTCAAATGTGCTGATTGAGGCGAGCGAAAATGGCGCTATCCGCCTCACCGCGACTGACCTTGATCTGCAGATTGTCGAAACTATCGCGGGAGATGTGGAAATCCCCGGTGCGACCACGGTTTCGGCGCACACGCTCTTCGAAATCGCACGCAAGATGCCTGATGGCAGCCAAGTGCAGTTGAACGCGGCTGATGGCCGGATGGCGGTGAATGCAGGCCGCGCACGCTTCAGCCTTGCGACATTGCCGCGCGATGATTTCCCGATGATCGCCGAAGGCGAGCTGCCGACCAGTTTTGAACTGCCCGCACCGTCGCTGATCCAGATTATCGACAAGACGCGCTTTGCGATCTCGACCGAAGAAACACGCTATTATCTCAACGGCATTTTCCTGCACGTGACCGACGATGGCGATCCGATGCTGAAGGCGGCGGCCACCGATGGCCACCGCCTCGCGCGTGTTACCCTTCCGCGTCCTGCCGGGGCGGAGGGTATGCCTGACGTGATTGTTCCGCGTAAATGCGTCGCAGAACTACGCAAGCTGCTCGACGAAAGCGGTAGTAACGCGATCCAGATCGACCTGTCGGCCTCCAAGATCCGCTTCACGTTCGACAGCGCGGTCCTGACCTCAAAGCTTATCGATGGCACGTTCCCCGATTACAGCCGCGTCATACCCACCGGAAACGACAAGTTGCTGAAGATTGACCCAAAGAGCTTCTCCGAAGGCGTCGATCGCGTCGCAACCATCGCCACCGAAAAGACCCGCGCAGTCAAGATGGCGCTCGACAAGGACAAGATCACCCTGTCGGTGACTTCACCCGAAAACGGCACGGCAGCGGAAGAGGTTCCGGGTAGCTATTCGGACGACAGCTTCGAAATCGGCTTCAATGCCCGCTATCTCCTCGACATTTTAGGCGAGATCGAAGGCGATACCGTCGAGCTGCACCTTGCCGACGCAAGCGCTCCGACATTGATCCGCGAGAATGACAAATCGCCAGCGCTCTACGTGCTGATGCCGATGCGCGTTTGATCAACCGCAAAAGCCAAATAAGAAGGGCGGCCGTAGAGCCGCCCTTTTTTGTTGAGCTGTATCACAAAAAATGCCCGGGCCATTACGGACCCGGGCTTGGAAGTTGGACGTTCGCGGGAGGAACATCGGGAGGCAGCGGGATTTAGGAGAGGGAGGAAGAAACCCCGCCGCCAAGCTCTGAAATTTGGTGGAAAGCGTCGCCTACCCAGCTCCGCCTTCCATAACCTTA
>NZ_CALMSV010000261.1 GCF_937872355.1 uncultured Sphingorhabdus sp.
CACGGGCCTGACGCTGGCGTTCGGTGACACTTCGGGCGGATTCCGGCGGCTGATCCAGATCGTCTTCGGCCTGTCGATCGCTTTCGCAGCTTCGTCCTTCTTCCTGTCGTTCTTCTCGTTCGGCGGCGGGGCGCTGGTGTAATGGAACCGTCCGCAGACACCGCCATCCCCGGCTACCATGTCCCGGTCCACCGGGCGCTGACCGAGCATATCTTGCTCGGCGGCGCCCCGCGCGGGCTTGCTATCGCCAACGCCACTTTGGCCGGAGCGATCGGGCTGGGCCTGCGCCTATGGATCGCCGGGATCGTCATCTGGGCGATCGGCCATGTCATCGCGGTCTGGGCGGCGAAGCGCGACCCGCAATTTGTGGACGTCGCGCGGCGGCACCTGCGCTTTCCCAACTTCCTGAGCGTGTGAGGCCCTTGGCGATGATGAGCTTGCGCGAATATCGGAACAAGGCCGACCGCCTGGCCGATTTCCTGCCTTGGGCGGCCTTGGTCGCTCCCGGCGTGGTGCTGAACAAGGACGGCAGCTTTCAGCGTTCGGCGCGGTTCCGCGGCCCGGACCTCGATTCCGCCACGCCTGCTGAGTTGGTGTCGGTGACGGCACGATTGAACAGCGCGCTGCGGCGGCTAGGTTCGGGCTGGGCGATCTTCGTCGAAGCCGCGAGGGCTGCGGCGCAGGACTATCCCGACAGCGCGTTTCCCGATCCGGCATCGGCGCTGGTCGAACGCGAACGCGCGGCACAGTTCGCCGAGGAAGGCGCGCATTTCGAGAGCCGCTATTACCTCACCTTGGTCTGGATGCCGCCCGCCGAGGACGCAGCGCGCGCCGAGACCTGGCTTTATGAGGGCAAGAGCGCGACCGGAGTCAATCCGCACGAGCTGCTGGCGACCTTCACCGACCGCACCGACCGGCTGCTGAGGCTGGTCGAAGGCTTCGTTCCCGAAATCGCCTGGCTCGATGACGGCGAAACGCTGACCTATTTGCATTCAACAGTCTCGAACAAGGCGCAGCGCGTCCGCGTTCCCGAAACGCCGATGCACCTCGACGCGCTGCTCGCCGACGAGGCGCTGGTTGGAGGACTCGAACCCCGACTGGGTGAGACGCATCTTCGCACCCTGACCGTGATCGGCTTTCCGAGCGCGACCTTCCCCGGCCTGCTCGACGAGATGAACCGGCTCGCCTTTCCCTATCGCTGGGCGACCCGCGCCATCATGCTCGACAAAACCGATGCAACGCGGCTGCTGGGCAAGATCCGGCGGCAATGGTTCGCCAAGAGGAAGTCGCTCGCGGCCATCGTCAAGGAGGTGATGACCAACGAGGCGTCGGTCCTGATGGACAGCGATGCCACCAACAAGGCCGCCGATGCTGATGCGGCGCTTCAGGAACTCGGCGCCGATCATGTCGGGCAAGCCTATGTCACCGCGACGGTGACGGTGTGGGACGCCGATCCCGCGCTCGCTGCCGAAAAGCTCCGGCTGGTCGAGAAGGTCATCCAGGGCCGCGATTTCACCGTGATTGCCGAAGGCATGAACGCGATCGAAGCCTGGCTCGGCTCACTCCCCGGCCACCTCTACGCCAATGTCCGGCAACCCCCGATCTCCACCATCAATCTGGCCCACATGATCCCCCTCTCCGCCGTGTGGGCCGGGCCGGAACGGGATGAGCATTTCGGTGCGCCCCCGCTGTTCTTCGGCAAGACCGAAGGCTCCACCCCGTTCCGGTTTTCGCTTCACGTCGGCGATGTCGGCCATACCCTGATCGTCGGGCCGACCGGGGCGGGCAAATCGGTGCTGCTTGCGCTGATGGCAATGCAGTTCCGCCGCTATGCAAACGCCCAGGTTTTCGCGTTCGATTTCGGCGGCTCGATCCGCGCGGCGGCGCTCGCGATGGGCGGCGACTGGCAGGACTTGGGGACAAGCCTCTCCGACGACAGCGCGGCATCGGTGCATCTGCAGCCGCTCGCGCGGATCGACGAACCCGCCGAACGCAACTGGGCGTCCGAATGGCTGGGGGCGATCCTCAGCAGCGAAGGCGTCGCGCTCGATCCCGCCGCCAAAGAGCATCTCTGGTCGGCGCTGACTTCGCTTTCGACTGCGCCGGTCGCCGAACGGACGCTGACCGGCCTTGCCGTGCTGCTCCAACGCCATGAACTCAAACAGGCGCTCGGTCCTTATTGCATCGGCGGGCCGTTCGGGCGGCTGCTCGATGCCGAAGCCGAACATCTGGGCGATTCCCCGGTCCAGGCATTCGAGCCCGAAGGGCTGACCGGCTCCGCCGCTGCGCCCGCCGTCCTCTCCTACCTGTTCCACCGGATCGAAGGTAAGCTCGACGGCTCGCCCACGCTGATCATCATCGACGAGGGCTGGCTGGTGCTCGATAGCCCGGCCTTCGCCGCGCAGCTGCGCGAATGGCTGAAGACGCTGCGCAAGAAGA
>NZ_CALMSV010000262.1 GCF_937872355.1 uncultured Sphingorhabdus sp.
AAGTATTGGCGGGCGAAGGCTATGGTGCGGATGTCGTTTCGGCGGGCGAGATGAACCGCGCGCTGGCCGCGGGCGTACCCGCCAAGGATATCGTCTTTTCGGGCGTCGGTAAAAGTGCCGAGGAAATGGTTGCGGCGCTCAAGGCCGGTTTGGGCCAGTTCAATATCGAATCCGAAGAAGAAGGCCGCGAACTGGCGGCGATTGCCGAAACATTGGGTTATCGCGCCGATGCCGTATTGCGGATCAATCCCGATGTCGACGCGCAGACCAATGCCAAGATTTCGACCGGCAAGGCGGAAAACAAATTTGGCCTCGGCCTGCATCAGGCGCAAGGCATATATGCGCGGCTGGCGGCTCTGCCGGGCCTCAACATGCGCGGTGTTGCGCTGCATATCGGCAGCCAGCTGCTCAACCTCGAACCGCTCGAAACAGCCTTTGGCAAGATCGGGAAGCTGATTACCGACCTGCGTAACGCAGGGCACAGCATCACCCATGTCGATCTCGGCGGCGGGCTGGGAGTCCGTTACAAAGAAGGTGATAATCCTCCCCATCCCGATGAATATGGCGAAATGGTTGCGCGCGCCACCAACGGCTGGAATGTCCAGCTGATGTTCGAACCCGGCCGCGTCATCTGTGGCAATGCCGGTGTGCTCGTCACCAAGGTAATCCGGGTGAAACCGGGATCAGGCAATGTGCCCTTCGTGATCGTCGATGCAGCCATGAACGATCTCGCCCGTCCAGCTCTATATGACGCATGGCATGATTTTGAGGCGGTCGAGCCCAAGGGCAATCGCTTTACTGCCAATATTGTCGGCCCGGTTTGCGAGACCGGCGACACATTTGCGATGGCGCGCGAAGTCGATGTGGTGCAGGCGGGCGATCTGGCCATTTTCCGGACCTGCGGTGCCTACGGGGCCACAATGGCAAGCACCTATAACAGCCGAGGGCTGGTGCCCGAGGTGCTGGTGAGCGGCGATCGCTATGCCGTGGTGGCAGAACGTATCGTACCTGCGACGATTCTCGACGCCGAACATGTCCCCGACTGGCTGGCCTGATTAAGCGATGAATCAGCTGCCGCTTTTCATCTCGATCCGCGGCAAACCCGTCATCCTGCTTGGTGAGGGCGATGCGGCTGATGCCAAGCGCCGCCTGATCGAGCGCGCAGGCGGAATCTGCGTCGGCGAAGACAACGCGAAGGCACGGATTGCCTTTGTCGCCATCGAAGATCGGGGTGCTGCAGTTGATGCCGCTGCACGGTTGAAATCGCGCGATCTGCTGGTCAATGTCGTTGATCAGCCGGAGCTGTGCGATTTCACAACGCCCGCCATCGTCAATCGCGATCCATTGCTTGTTGCTATAGGTACCGGAGGGGCTTCGGCGGGGTTGGCCAAAATGGTACGACAGGCTATCGAGCGCGTTCTGCCTGCAACTGTTGGAGAGCTTGCGCTTCGCCTGCAATCCATGCGGGATCAGATGCGCGCACGTTGGCCCGATGGGGCGGACCGGCGACGTCAGCTTGACGCGGCGCTTGCCTCCGGCGGAATGCTCGATCCACTGGACCCGAACAGCCCGGGCCGGATCGAAAACTGGCTGGACTTTGACGGCGTTCTTCCAGCCTCGAATGTCGTGGTGATCGACCTGCGCTCTTCCGATCCCGAAGATCTCACGCTGCGTACCGCACGCCTGCTAGGCCAAGCCGACCATATCTTTATCGACGGACCGATAAGTGACGGTCTGGTCAATCGTGCACGGGCCGATGCCGTTCGCCACGTCGGCGCGCCAGGCAGCAATTTACCATCGGGTCTTGTCATCCACCTGCGGCTGCGCCACGAATTGGCCAATGATTGAAATCTCGCGAGACAGCCCTTTATTGTTTTTCGGCTGCGGCAATATGGGCCGCGCGATGCTTGATGGCTGGATTGCGGGCGGCATCGATCCCGCAGCTTTCATCGTTATCGATCCGATGGCCCAATCTCTTCCCGATGGTGTTTCGCATTTTACAGATGCTTCACAAGTTCGACGGAAAGTCGGTGTCGCACTGATCGCCGTCAAACCGCAAATTTTCGGACAAATTGCCGGCCAGCTTGAAGCGATATTGTCCGCCGACGCGCTGCTGCTGTCGGTTATGGCAGGGGTTCGTGTTGAAACATTGCGAGCCGCATTGCCCGGCCGAAGGGTCATGCGCCTGATGCCGAATCTTGCCGCTGCTTTGGGCAAATCACCGCTGGGCCTGTTCGATCCCTCCGGCGACGCTGTGCTGCGGGGAGAAATCGAAGCACTGCTCAACCCCTTGGGCACCCCAGTGTGGATTTCCGAAGAACATTTGATGGATGCAGTCACAGCTCTCGCGGGTTCGGGTCCGGCTTTTGTCTACCGCTTCATCGACGCGCTGGCAAAGGCCGGAGAAGCGCTGGGCCTTGAGCCAGCGGTTTCAGAAGAACTGGCCAAAGCGATGATTGATGGTGCTGTCGATTTGGCTGTGAGCTCCGATACCAGTGCCGAAGAACTGGCACGACGCGTTACCAGCCCGGGCGGGACTACCGCTGCAGGACTGGCTGTCCTCGACGATGGACTACAGCAGCTGTTGAATGAAACGCTGAGAGCCGCCCGCGATCGCGGCGTCGAATTGTCGAAGCCCGACTGAGGCAAATAAAAAGGCCACAGCCCCTAGAGACTGCGGCCCTTTAGATTTCAGCTGATGGGTATCAGCGATAGAAAATATGATTGTCGATCGAGCCGATGCGCTTCAGGCGCCAACCGGGTGATACATGGCGCGCGTGGAAGAACAGGGCGCCTTCAACCGGGCTTTTCCAGCTATCGTTGAGCGCGATCTGGCTGATCGCCACAGCATTGCGCCAGTGCAGGCTGCCGGTGTTGATGGCGGGCATCCGTCCACCACGGACGAACGAAAACTGGCTCTTCTGAAATACGACACCGCATAGCGAAGTAGGGAAACGGCCCGATTTCGCACGTGCCATCACGACGCGCGCAACGGCGAGCTGGCCTTCGAGCGATTCGCCCTTCGATTCGAAGTATACCGCGCCCGCCAGGCAGCGTTCTTCTGCGTTCAACTCGTCGGGCGCGCCATGTGCGCGAACCAGTTCTGAAAGGCTGTCAGCCTTATTGATTTCATTGTCCTCGGCGACAGGCTCTACATCACGCACGTCAGCGTCCGACACGCCAGTGCCTGGGGTGAACATCACATCGCCATTTGGAAGTTTGGTCACCGAAACTGTTCCGGTGGTCGCCGCAGTCACCGCGGCCTGGTCTGCTGCAAGGACGGTCGGATCAATCGCGATCGTCTGCGCTGACAATTTTTCGCCATTTGAAGCGCCGAATGCAAAACCGGCGTCCGAATAAGCAGCTCCGCCGAGTAGCGTGAGCGAAACAACCGCAGCAGGTGCGGTCTTGAGGAGGAATTTCATTATGTCTGTTCGTTGTGCGGCTGTGTCGCCAATGACGCGCGGTTGGTACTTTGCTTATATGTGCGTCAAATCTTCCACGTCCGACTTGCGTGTTTGCCCTGTTCCACCCCAGAACGTGCAGGCAACCTTCGCTATCTGTGCGCGCGCATCTATTGTGCGGCGCAACAATGTCAATTCATCGATGCCAATATGTCGGTGAACCGTTCTGCAGACGGGACGTCCAGTTCCAAAATCCAGATATCCGGGTCTCGTGCGGCCCGACGATCAAGAAATTCGGATATTTTCTCTTCTTTTTCAATATCTTCTATAGTTACTTCGGACCATTCCCCTGCTCCGTCAAAGCTGGGAAACCTTTCAAAAAGGGCTGGATTCTGCCCTTTTTCGCGCCGCAGCAGAAGGACCGCACCTGCTATCCGGTCACCTTTGCGCAACACAGCTGCAAAGCCACCATGGGCCGCAGCTTGCCGGATCAAACCGGACACCAACATGTGCGAAGCGAGCCTTGGCTCGATCATGGGAACGCCATGCGCATGCCGTCAGGCGGCATCGCGCTCCTCAATCGGGCTGAGCAGCGCGAACAACGCGCCGGCATCCTTGGCACCGCGCAACTGGGCGCAGCTCGCCTCGTCGCGGAACATACGCGATACTTCGGCCAATGCCTTCAGATGCGAAGCCCCGTCATGCACAGGCGAAAAGAGCGCAAAGGCCAGATCGACCGGCTCGTCATCCACCGCTCCATATTCAACCGGCTTGATCAAGCGTACGAAAACACCCGCTGGTGCATCGATCCCATCGACCTTGCAATGTGGAATCGCGGTGCCGCCGCCAAAGCCCGTCGGGCCCAAACGTTCGCGCTCCAGCAGTCCTTCATGGACCACAGATGCATCGACGCCGTAATTTTCGGCGGCCAGCTTCGAAACGGTGTCGAGCAGGCAATTTTTGTCGGCGCATTCGATGTCAGCGAGTACCGCGCCATCGACCAACCGGGTCGTTATACGAATCATCATTATACCCCATTGCGCCGGTGAACCTGCACCGAGGCAATATTCAAATCATTGATCCCTAAAGTGAATATGCTTTGACTTAGGCCGATGTCAGGGTGTGGATTTCGGTTCAACCCACCCGATCGTGCCGTCTTCGCGGCGGTAAACCATATTATGCCTCCCAGTGCCAGCGTTTTTGAAGAGCAGCGCGGGCGTGTTGCGCAAATCCATCAGCATCACGGCGTCCGAAACGCTCGATTCGGGGATGTCGACGCTCATCTCGGCGACGATTACAGGGGCTTCGGGTGGCGGGGCTTCGGCTTCAACGTCACCGGCATCAAAAACGGTATACGCCGCCTCTTCCTGCCGCTGCGCATGTGCCGTCTGCTCATGACGGTCCTGAAGGCGACGCATATAGCGGCGCAATTGCTTTTCGATTTTTTCGGCTGCGCCATCAAATGCCAGATGCGCATCTGATGCTTCACTCCGTCCTTTGAGGATCAGGCCTTGCATCACATGGACGATGATGTCGCAGGAAAATTTGTCATGCGGTGCGCGGCCAACCGTTGCCTGCGCAGAAAGAGCCTTGGAGAAATATTTGTCCGCAATCCCGCCCAAACGGGATTCGACATGGGTTCGAAGCGCTTCACCGGTTTCCAACTGATGCCCTGAGACCCTTATATCCATGGTTCTTCTCCTTATTTGGGCCGTTCCAAAAGAAACGGCTGTTAATCACTTGGCGAAAACGCGCGTCTTTCCTCTTCAGTCCAGAGCGCATCCTTGATGGTGGCGACAAAAGCGCGATGGCGCTCCAGCTCGTCAGGTTGAGGTTGGTGTGATCGCGGGCTGCGAAAGAGCCGGTCGGTGCGGACCAGCGAAATCCGTGTAGCTTCGATCTCGATGCTGGTGGTCGCTGAATCGCCAAGACCAAGGCCGATTTGCCGCCCTCCGGTCAGCTCAATGTAAAGCTGGGCGAGCAATTCGGCGTCGAGCAGGGCGCCGTGCTTGGTGCGGTGGCTCCGATCAATGCCATAACGGGTGCAGAGCGCGTCGAGCGAGAGCTTCGCGCCCGGATGCTTTGTTCGCGCAATCGCGATGGTGTCGACCATGCGCCCCATATCGATCGCCGCGCGACCGCAGCGTTCAAGCTCCATATTGAGGAACCCGAAGTCGAAACTTGCATTGTGCGCGACCAGCGGGCTGTCACCGAGAAATTCAAGCAGGGAGTCGGCCTGACTGGCGAAAAGTGGCTTGTCCGAAAGGAATTTGTCGGAAAGCCCGTGCACCGCTTCGGCGGCAGAGGGCATGCCCCGTTCAGGGTTGAAATAACAGTGGAAGGTTGCGCCGGTCATCACCCGTCCGACCATTTCGATACAACCGATCTCGACCATCCTGTCTCCGGTCAGCGGGTCGAAACCGGTGGTTTCGGTATCGAAAATAATCTCTCGCATTCTATCGATTCATATCGGCCTATTTATGTGAGTCTGCAAGGCTTCCGCGCAGATTTTTAATCAGCATGCGCACCTGTTCGCGCGTATCGGCAATGCTGATACCGGTGTCGATGACAAAATCTGCGCGCTTGCGCTTCTCGGCATCGGGCATTTGCAACGAGAGAATATGTTGGAATTTCTCGATCGTCATGCCTTCGCGGGCAAGCGCCCTTCGGCGCTGTTGGTCAGAGGGCGCCGAAACCACCAATATTTTGTCGACACCC
Organism: uncultured Sphingorhabdus sp.; assembly: GCF_937872355.1. Classification (GTDB taxonomy): domain Bacteria; phylum Pseudomonadota; class Alphaproteobacteria; order Sphingomonadales; family Sphingomonadaceae; genus Sphingorhabdus_B. The sequence goes on from NZ_CALMSV010000262.1 coordinate 6,123, forward strand.
TGATGTCCGCCCTTTTCAAACAGCAGCGGGATGTCGAACAGGACCATCGGTGCATCACGATGGGCCTCAAGGAAATCGGCACGCAACTTACCCACTGCAGGGTGTATAATGCCTTCAAGCTTTGCCAACTTTTCTTTGTCGGCCAGTACAATCGGACCCAGTTTCAGGCGATCAACGCCTTGCGGACCGGTGGTACCTGGAAAGGCTGCCTCGATCTCGGTGACCAACGCCCCACCCGGACCCTGCAACTTATGCACCGCTGCATCGGCATCAAAATGCGGGATATCTTCGTCGACGAACATTTGCGAGACGGTCGATTTCCCCATCGCAATCGAACCAGTAAGGCCGAGGATGAGCGGACGTTTTCTGGTTTCGGTCATTTGAGCAACAACGCACGCAATTCGTCTTCGCAATCGGCGGGTGGCGCCTGTCCGAAGAACAGTTCAAAAGCAAAAGCTGCCTGTCCGATCAACATGTCGAGCCCGTCAACCGTATCGAGACCAAGACTGCGCGCTTGCTTCAGCAGACTGGTTTCAAGCGGTGAGTAGACAATGTCATAAACCACCGCATCCTCGGGCAATGGGGACAGGTCAATTTCTAGTGGCGGCTGACCGGTCATACCCAGCGGACTTGAATTCACCAGCAAGTCGACTGGCGGCACGGATGCATCCATTTTGAGCACCTGCCCCTTCAGCCCGAAATGGCTCAGTAGGGCTGCCGCCTTCAAAGGGCTGCGCGCCAGGATCGTCACCGAACCGATATCGGCCTGCGCCAGCGCAAACAGGATCGCGCGGGCTGCTCCACCTGCGCCGATGACAATAGCATCGCGATGCGCCCATTCATCCTCTGAAATCGGGGCGAAAAATCCGGCCGCATCGGTGTTGGTTCCTACCAACTCACCCTTTTCACCGCGAAAGACCGTGTTGATAGCGCCTATGGATTGCCTCACCCCGCCGGGGTCGGTGACATGATCTAGTGCGGCAATCTTGTGTGGAATCGTTATGTTGCACCCGCGCCAATCGGGGTTGCCGCGACGGCTATCGAAATAGGTGGCCAGATCTTCTGTAAGCACATGATGCGCCCTGTAATCAGCAACGATACCAAGCTTCTGTAACCAGAATCCGTGAATCAATGGCGATTTGCTGTGCTTGATCGGGTCACCGATCACTTCGGCATAAGCAGTCATGACGCCATCTCCTTTCGCTCGCGCAGATAGGCGAGCAGGGGCAGTAACGGCAATCCCATGATGTCGAAATAATCCCCCTCTATCCGTGTAAACAACTGCGCGCCCTCTCCCTCGATCTGGTAACAGCCGACACAATGGCGGATCTCGTTCCAGTTGCGCTCAACATAGGAATCGATGAAAGCCGGACTCAATGGCCGGACATGCATCCGGACAACGCCTATATGCCGCCAGACCGGTTGACCCGATTGGGCAACGACTATTGCGCTGAACAGGCGGTGGCTGCAGCCGGCCATTTGTGCCAGTTGCGCCCTGGCCCTTTCCGGGCTGTCTGGCTTGTCGAAAAGCGGACCTTTATCGAGTGTCAGAGTCTGATCTGCACCGATCACCAGCGACTCCGGATATTTTGCGGACAGCTTGACCGCTTTGGCCTCAGCAAGCGCATCGGCAATATCGCGCGGCCCAAGACCTTCATCCTGCAGGCTTTGCTTGATGGCATCCTCATCAACCATCGGCGTCATGGCGTCAAATGATAATCCAGCATTATCAAGTATTTGTTTTCGAGAAACGCTCGTCGAAGCCAATATGATGCGGGTCAAACGGGTGCACCCTCTCCGCTCGCCACATCACGCACCTGCCGTTCGTTGAACAGATTGATGATCGCGGCCGCGCTTTCCTCAATCGACCGGCGGGTCACATCGATTACGGGCCAACCATTGTCGCCAAATATGCGCCGGGCAAAAGCGATTTCTTCCTTCACCTTGTCTTCAGCAACATAATCGGTGTCAGGTAACAAGGCCGACAACCATCGGATGTTTGAGAGTGTAGAGCGCGGGAGGCGGCGGCGATTCCGGAACCAACGGGATATTGGCAGTTTTATAGCCGCGATTGGCAAGGTAGATACTGGTCGGCGTTTTCGAGGTTCGCGAGACCCCGGCCAGCACGATATCAGCCTCTTCCCATTCATGATGGTTGAGCCCGTCATCATGCGCAATGGTATATTGGATCGCCTCGACCCGGGCGAAATAGGCGGCATCAAGCGCATGTTGCCGCCCCGGTCGTGCTTTTGCCTGTTGCCCCAATATGCCGGACAATGCATCGGTTACCGCGTCCAACGCCGCAACGGTCGGCAAACCAAGTGAGCGGCATCGATCTTCAAGCTTTTGACGCATCGCGAGATTGACCAGCGTGAACAGCACCAAACCTGGATTTGCCGCAACATCGACAAGGATCCGATCAAGATGCGCTTCTGACCGCACCATGGGCCAGAAATGTTTGACGACATCAACCTCGTCGAACTGGGCAAGCGCAGCCTTCGCGATATTTTCCAGCGTTTCGCCGGTGGAGTCCGAAAGCAGATGAAGATGGATGCGGCTTTGCAATGAAATGTCCTTCCCGCACAGCTTTGTGGGCAGCTTGGGGATAAATCAAGGGATGAAAATGGGCACGGTTTTTGTGCCTGTCGTGTCCCGACTCTCTATCGGATTCGGGCACAGTTCATCCACAGCCGGAAAGTGCATTCCACAGCCTGTGAATAACGGGGAAAGTGAATCCCGAATCGTCAGGATTCAAGCAGGCCACAGAGTCAATATGTTGGCAAAAGAAAGATATGTGCCTAAGGGCCACACTTGCCCACAGCGCATCATATTTCATCATCCTTATATCTATTATTTATTTGTTGGATTCTTGCATGGCGACCGAATTGCCCAATCGAAAACTGCTTGCCGTATTGCGAGGGGAAAAGTTCGATATGCCTCCAGTCTGGCTCATGCGTCAGGCTGGTCGCTATTTACCTGAATATCGCGAACTGCGTGCGGAGAAGGGCGGTTTTCTTGAACTCGCTTATGATAGCGATGCGGCCTGCGAAATCACCTTGCAGCCGATCCGCCGTTTCGGCTTTGATGGCGCGATCCTGTTTTCTGACATACTCGTCGTGCCGCATGCCATGGGGCAGGATCTGTGGTTCGAAACGGGGGAGGGTCCGCGGTTGGCCCCCAAGCTGTCCGAAAACGACTGGCGCGATTTTACCCCTGCCCCAGAACGGCTGGAGCCAGTTTATGAAACGGTACGGAAGGTTCGGGCTGCTCTACCGGCCGAAACCACCTTCCTGGGCTTTGCAGGAAGCCCCTGGACCGTTGCAACCTATATGGTGGCCGGGCAGGGCAGCAAGGACCACGCGGAGACGCGTGCACTGGCTTATTCTGACCCGCAAAAGTTCGGTGAACTGATTGACGCCATAACAGCAACCACCATTGATTATCTGTCAAAGCAGATCGAGGCAGGCGTTGATGCGGTGCAGCTGTTTGATAGCTGGGCTGGTTCGCTGAGCCCGGCGCAGTTCGAACGTTGGGTGATAGCGCCTAATGCAAAGATTGTTTCAGAGCTGCGCAAACGCCATCCGGAAACCCCGATCATCGGCTTTCCCAAAGGAGCGGGTGCCAAACTTGTGGCCTATGCGCAGGAGGTAAAGCCTGACGCGATTGGCCTTGACGAAACAGTCGATCCGGTCTGGGCGAATGCTTCACTACCCGAAGGATTGCCGGTGCAGGGCAATCTCGATCCGCTTGCATTGATGGCCGGAGGCGAAGCTTTGGAAGACGCAGTCGCGCGGATTTTGGCTGCCTTCGAAAACCGCCCGCATATTTTCAACCTTGGCCATGGCATTTTGCAGCATACCCCCATTGCGCATGTCGAAAAGCTGCTTAATTTGGTCCGCGGGGGATAACCAAGGCGGATTCCCGAATGACGGAAACCATCGCATTGCTCTATTTCTGGCTTAAATCGGCGCACATCATTTTTGTCATCTTCTGGATGGCCGGGCTGTTCATGCTGCCGCGTTTCTTTGTCTATCATCAGGAAAGCCCAGAAGGGTCGGAAGAGGCCCAGCGCTGGGTTGAACGAGAGCGGCGTTTGGTTCGGATCATCCTCAATCCGTCGATGGTTATCGTTTGGGTCGTCGGCCTCTTGCTCGCCTGGCATATTTCGGCGCTCAGCGAAGGTTGGTTTCATGCCAAGCTGCTCGCCGTGCTCGGCCTATCTGCCTATCATGGCTGGATGATCGGCTACGCAAAAAAGCTGGCCGCAGGTGAGAGACCATTGGGGGGCAAGAAATTGCGCATTCTCAACGAAGTTCCGGGAATAGCTGCAGCGATCATTGTCATATTGGTTGTCGCCAAGCCGTTTTGACCGGCATTGACTATTTGACCTCAAAGATCTAATTAAAAGGCCAAGCCCGTCCTGGGCGTGAGGCGCATTCCTCTTTTCAACGACAGCGCCATCGACCTTTCCATATCCCGCCGGCAGCTCTTTACGCCGGCAGTCTAATTTCCAGCGGAACACGCACATGCATTTAAAAGACCTCAAAAACAAAAAACCTGCCGAACTCGTCTCGATGGCTGAAGAGTTGGAGATCGAGGGAGCCTCGACCCTCCGCAAGCAGGACCTGATGTTCGCTATCCTGAAAGAGATGGCGGACGATGGCGAGCAGATTATCGGCGAAGGCACAATCGAGGTTCTTCCCGACAGCTTTGGCTTCCTGCGTTCGCCAGAGGCCAATTATCTCGCTGGACCCGACGATATCTATGTATCACCCAATATGGTCCGCCAATATGGTTTGCGTACCGGTGACACCGTTGAAGGCGAAATCCGCGCACCCAAGGATGGCGAACGCTATTTCGCGCTCACAAAGGTCCTCAAGGTCAATTTCGACGATCCCGATGCAGTTCGCCACCGGGTCAATTTCGACAACCTGACGCCGCTCTATCCGGACCAGAAGCTGACCCTCGATACGCTCGACCCTACCGTCAAGGACAAGTCTGCCCGCGTCATCGATATCATCAGTCCGCAGGGCAAGGGCCAGCGCGCGCTGATCGTCGCGCCACCGCGCACCGGTAAGACGGTGCTGCTGCAGAATATCGCCAAGGCGATCACCGACAACCATCCCGAAGTCTTCCTAATCGTTCTTCTCATCGATGAACGCCCCGAGGAAGTCACCGACATGCAGCGCAGCGTGAAAGGTGAGGTCGTCTCCTCAACCTTTGACGAGCCTGCAACCCGCCACGTCCAGGTCGCCGAAATGGTAATCGAAAAGGCCAAGCGCCTTGTCGAGCACAAGCATGATGTCGTCATCCTGCTAGACTCGATCACCCGCCTCGGCCGCGCCTACAACACCGTGGTGCCCTCGTCGGGCAAGGTTTTGACCGGTGGTGTCGATGCCAACGCCCTGCAGCGTCCAAAGCGCTTTTTCGGTGCGGCGCGCAATATCGAAGAGGGTGGTTCACTCTCGATCATTGCCACCGCGCTGATCGACACCGGCAGCCGCATGGACGAAGTGATCTTTGAAGAATTCAAGGGCACGGGTAACTCCGAAATCGTTCTCGATCGCAAGGTCGCCGACAAGCGTATCTTCCCTGCACTCGATGTCGGCAAATCGGGCACCCGTAAGGAAGAGCTGCTGGTCGAGAAGGACAAGCTCACCAAAATGTGGGTCCTGCGCCGCATCCTGATGCAGATGGGCACCGTCGACGCGATGGAATTCCTGCTCGACAAGATGAAGGATTCGAAGACCAACGAAGACTTCTTCGATTCGATGAACCAGTAAGACTGGACTGCGCATGATAATTGAACATGCGCTTTTACAAGTTCGGCCCGGCGAGGAAGCAGCTTTTGAGTTGGCGATGGCAAATGCCAAGCCACTGATTGCCGCTTCGCCGGGCTTTCAGGGAATCGAGGTTCGTCCAGCAGCCGAAAAGCCAGGGCTTTATCTGCTGCTCGTGCGTTGGGATTCGATTGCCGACCATCGCGACGGATTCCGCAATTCGGATCGCTATCAGCAATGGCGAGCCTTGCTCCATTCCTTCTATGACCCTATGCCGAGCGTCGACTATTTTGAGGATCCGTTGTGATTGAATTGTTTTTTGCCAGCGCCGCTGCTGTCCCTTCTCTGGGTGGACCCGCCGAAATCTGGGCGGCTATCGTCAAGGACTTTTCGAACATAGGTTCGCCCTCGGCGCTGACCGCATTCTTGCAGGTGTTGATGATCGACATCGTGCTTGCGGGGGACAATGCCATCGTCGTCGGTGCGCTTGCCGCCGGCCTTCCGGCTGACCAGCGTAAAAAGGTGATCGCCATTGGTGTGATCGCCGCGTTGGTGCTGCGCGTTGCCTTTGCGCTCATGGTGACATGGCTGCTGGGAATCGTCGGGCTGATCTTTGCGGGCGGCGTGTTGCTGCTTTGGGTGGCCTGGCGGATGTACCGCGACATTGGCGCAGATCATGGTACCGATTCCCCCGGCTCTCCCGAAATTGCGGGTGACGAGGATTCGGGTATCAAGCCTGCGAAAAGCTTTGTCGGTGCCGCTTGGGCTGTAGCCATAGCCGACGTGTCGATGAGCCTCGACAATGTGCTCGCGGTTGCTGGAGCGGCAAAGGACCATCCCGGCATCATGATCGTCGGCCTCGTCTTTGCAGTCGCCTTGATGGGAATCGCCGCCAACATCATCGCCAAATATATCGAACGCTATCGCTGGATCGCGTGGATCGGCCTTGCTGTCATCGTCTATGTAGCGATCAAGATGATCTATGATGGCTGGATGGATCCGCAGCTGGGTCTCGGCAAGTTTGTCGCTCCATTTATTGGCGGTTGAGTCCAGTTACATGGTCGACCCCTGGACCGAACAGCCGGTACTCGAGGGCAGCCATGTGCAATTGCGACCCATGGTTCGCAGCGACGGACCAGCCATCGTTGATGCTGCGAGCGACGGCAAGCTGTGGGAGTTGTTCTACACAATTGTCCCTGGTCCGGAGTCGATTGACGCCTATCTCGACAACGCCGAACGCGATCAGGGCTGGGGACGAAGCATGCCCTTTGCGGTGATTGATAAGGCGTCGGGTAAGCTCGTAGGCTCCACTCGCTACATGCGGATGAATGCGCCGCATCGCCGACTTGAAATAGGCACCACCTTTTACGCCAGTCGGGTGCAGCGGACGTCAATTAACAGCGAAGCCAAGCTATTGCTCCTGACGCACGCCTTTGAAGCGATGGACTGTGTTTGCGTGCAGTTTCGCACTGACCATTTCAATTTCGCGTCTCAGCGGGCGATAGAACGGCTGGGGGCGAAGCGCGACGGTTTGATCCGCAACCACATGATTCTCGACGGGCGCGTTCGCGATTCGGTGCTTTATTCAATCCTCGCCAATGAATGGGAAGGCGTGAAGCGCAATCTGCAGATGAAGCTGGCGCGTGGTTAGCGGCTAGCCCAAATGCGCGCGGAAGAACGCTAAAGTCCGTGAATCCGCCAGTTGCGCTCCTTCTTCATCACGACGATTGCCCATCTCGGCTGCAAATCCATGATCGAGCCCGACATAGTCGTGCAAGACGACTTTGGGGTGCCCGTCTAGCCCGGCATGGATGGCTGCCTGCGCTTCGGGGCCGACAAAATGGTCGGCGGTGGGGATATGCAGCATCAGCGGGTTGGCGATGGCGTGGCTTTCATTGAGCATGGTATCAATCATGACGCCATAATAGCCGACTGACGCGTCCACATCGGTGCGTGCAGCGGCCATATAAGCAAGGCGACCCCCCAGGCAGTAGCCGACGCAGCCAACTTTTTGCACGGCTGGCGCGCCCAGTTCGCCGCGGCGGATGGCGTGGATCGCGGCTTCGATATCCTTTACCCCGTCATTGGGTTCATATTGCCCGAAATATCCGAAAGCTTCCTGCAGCTGGGCCTCTACATCGGGATCGAGCTCGACGCCCGGCGCAAAGCGCCAGAAGATGTCGATGGCGACGGCCAGATAGCCGGCCTCTGCCCAATTTTCGCATTTCTGCCGGATTCCGGGATTCACACCGAAGATTTCCGGAATGACAATGATGGCCGCCTTTACCTCGCCTTCGGGCTTGGCAACATAGGCACCGAACAAGGCATCTTCATCAAATGCGCGAATCTTTGTCATTTCACCCATGAGCTTGCTCCTGAAATCAAAAAATTGCCCCTGTCGCTTATGCGACTATAGTGCGGCCGACAATCGGGTATTATCGCTGTAAGGCAGGGAGGCTAACCATGAAATTCAACATCGAAGTCGATACCACCCCTGAGGAAGTCCGCCGCCTGATGGGGCTGCCCGATCTTTCCGAAGTGCATGAAGTCTATCTCGATAAACTGAAAAAGGTTGCTGACAAAGGTCTTACGCCAGACATGGTGCAAGGCATGATCCGCAACTGGGTGCCGATGGGAGACCAGAGCATGGACTTCATCAAAAGCCTGATGGGCGGATTGGCCGGTGGCGGCCTGGGCGGCAAGGACAAGAAGTAGATTTCAGCTATGGACAGCGTTGATACAATCTTCGCGCTGTCCAGCGGCGCACCGCCTGCTGCAATTGCGGTGGTACGCATCAGCGGGGCTCAAGCTTTTAAGGCAGTCAGGCTAGTTGCGGGTAATTTACCTCCGCCGCGCAAGGCAGCGCTTCGGACCCTCAAAAGCCCTGCCGACGGGGAATTGCTTGATCAAGCCCTGGTCCTGATCTTTCCCGGTCCAGCAACGGCGACGGGGGAGGACCTCGCCGAGCTCCATCTCCATGGCGGGCGCGCAGTCGTTCGCGCGGTCGAAACTGCGCTGTCAGAAATCGATGGACTGCGCCGCGCAGAAGCCGGCGAGTTCACCCGACGCGCTTTTGCCAATGGCCGAATCGATCTCAACGAAGCTGAGGGGCTGGCGGACCTGCTATCCGCCGAAACCGAATGGCAACGGCGAGCGGCCGCGTTGATCGCGGGCGGGGCATTCAGCCAACAGGTAGAAGCGTGGCGCGATGCCCTGCTGCGGCTGGCTGCGATGCTTGAGGCTGAACTGGATTTCTCCGACGAAGACGATGTTGGAGAGCAAGAATATTTAATAATATCAAATGGATGTGTCGAACTTCATGACGCCATTGCGGACCAGTTGAAGTTCCCGCCGGTCGAAAAATTGCGCGATGGTTTGCGCGTCGTCTTGGCTGGCCCGCCCAACAGCGGTAAATCTACCCTGCTCAACGCACTGGTGGCGCGCGAGGCAGCGATCGTTTCCGATATTGCAGGTACGACGCGCGATCTGATTGAGGTGCCGGTCGCGTTGGAGGGGATTCCATTCCTGTTCACCGATACTGCTGGTTTGCGCGATGACAGCGGGGATGTCGTCGAGACGATTGGCATAGAAAGAGCGGAGCGAGCTATAGCGGATGCCGACATTGTGCTGTGGCTGGGCGGCGAGGGTGAGGGCCCGAGGCATGCTAATCTGATCGAGATCGAAGCCAAGGCTGATGTCGCAAATCATGTTCGAAAGGTGGATGCCATAGTGGTTTCTGCCAAAAGCGGTCAGGGGATGCTGGAACTTATAGCTTCATTGGTCTCGAAAGGCCGGGACATGCTGCCTCCGCCGGATGCCTTCGCACTCAACCAGCGGCAACGGTATTTGCTGCGCGATACGGCTTTGTTTTTGTCGCATGCGAGCAAGGCCCATGATCCCTTGATTATGGCGGAAGAGTTGCGGCAGGCGAGGTTAGCGCTGGATGCGCTGACCGGGCGGGCTAGCACCGAGGATATGCTAGACGCGCTGTTTGGAAGATTCTGCATTGGCAAATAGGCGTTGTTCCACGTGGAACATCTTCGACTTGTTTTGACCCTTAGCGCTGGGTGCGCTATGCGGCCGGGCAATGAGCAATCGGGCAGATACGGATTTTGACGTTGTCGTAATCGGCGGCGGGCATGCAGGCGTGGAGGCGGCTACCGCCGCAGCGCGCATGGGCGTACGCACCGCTTTGGTCAGCTTTGCCCGCGATACAATTGGAGCCATGTCTTGCAACCCTGCGATTGGGGGTTTGGGCAAGGGACATCTCGTTCGCGAGGTGGATGCCTTTGACGGTTTGATCGCGCGCGCAGCAGACGATGCGGCCATCCATTATCGCATGCTCAACGCCTCAAAAGGCGCCGCAGTGCAGGGCCCGCGCATCCAGGCCGACCGGAAATTGTTCAAGGCATCGATACATAGGCAAGTATCGGCGACACCCAATTTGACGGTGATCGAGGGCGAGGTGGCCGCTCTGCGTTTCCAAACGGGTAGCGAACGCAAGGTGGCGGGCCTTGATCTTTCGGATGGGACGGCATTGGCGGCAAAGGCCGTCATATTGTGCACGGGTACCTTTCTGGGCGGAACGCTGTTCCGTGGCGAAGAACGGATAACCGGCGGGCGCATTGGCGAGCAGAGTGCGTTGAAACTGGCCGAGCAGGTGCGCGGGGCAGGGCTGCCCATGGCACGACTGAAAACAGGCACGCCGCCTCGGCTGGATGGCCGGACGATCAATTGGGCCATTCTCGACGAACAGCCATCCGACGGCGAAAAATGGACAATGTCGGCGATGACACCACATCGCCATGTGCCCCAGCTGTTCTGCGCGATCACCCGCACCAACGCACAAACCCACGACATCATTCGCGCTGGTCTTGATCGCTCCCCCTTGTTTGGCGGTGCGATCCAAGGGCAGGGCCCGCGCTATTGCCCGTCAATCGAAGACAAGATTTTCCGCTTTGGCGATCGCGAGGGCCATCAAGTTTTCCTCGAACCAGAGGGTCTCGATAGTCATTTGATCTATCCCAATGGCATCTCGACATCGCTGCCCACCGACGTCCAGCTCGCTATGGTGCGGTCGATGCAAGGCCTCGAGCAGGTCGAGATGGTGGTTCCGGGATATGCCGTAGAATATGATTATATCGATCCTCGGGCGCTCGACCGGACGCTGAAAGTTCAAGACTTTGAAGGACTTTACTGCGCCGGACAAATCAATGGCACAACCGGTTATGAAGAAGCGGCAGCGCAAGGTCTGGTTGCGGGGATGGGCGCGGCCAGTGCGATGCTGGGCAGAGAAATGCCGGCGCTGGACCGCTCCAACAGCTATATTGCCGTGATGGTGGATGATCTCGTACTGCATGGTGTCACCGAGCCTTATCGAATGCTTACAGCGCGTGCCGAGTATCGACTGCGTCTGCGGGCCGATAATGCCGCAACTCGGCTCACTCCGCTGGGAATTGAAGTGGGGGTAGTCGGTGTTGAGCGTCGGGCGCAATTTCATGCAAAGGCGGCGGAGAAAGCTCGTTTGTCGGCAGTTCTACAAGCCAGCGCCACTGCGGATCAACTCATTGCTGAAGGTATTCCTGTAAAGCGGGATTCCGGCAAGATGCCGATTATTGATTGGCTTCGTTTCCCTGATGTAAGCCTGTCTGAACTTTTGCGTGTCGTACCAGCAGTCGAGGATGTTTCACGTGAAACAACATTCGACTGGTCTGATGATGTTATAGCAGAGCTCGAGCAAGACGGTCGCTATGCCCCATATGTCGACCGGCAGGCAGCGGAGTTGCGGGATCTTGCTGCGAATGAACGGATCCGAATCCCGGACAATATGAACTATCGGACTATCGCCGGACTTTCGAATGAAATGGTCGAACGGCTCGATAGTGCGCGGCCAGACACATTGGCTGCTGCAAGCCGCATACGCGGGATTACACCTGCCGCGCTCGCAGCGATTCTGGTTCATGCGAAACGCGCGCAAGCAAGCGACAAGAAGGCTGCATGACAGAGGATGAAGCCCGGACCTGGCTAGAGCAGAATTTCAATGTTTCACGTGGAACATGGGAGAAGCTCGAGGCGTTTATCACCTTTCTCAAGGCGGAGGCAGAAAGGCAGAACCTCATCTCTGCATCGACACTCGACCACATCTGGGCAAGGCACATAGTCGACAGTGCGCAATTGCTAATGTTCGCGCAATCCCAACCAGGCCAATGGATAGACCTTGGCTCGGGTGCCGGTTTTCCAGGTATTGTCGTTGCATTGCTCAGCGATTGGCATGTGGTTCTGGTCGAATCACGTGCCAAGCGCATAGAATATCTCAACCGGGCCGTCGTCTTACTTGGTCTTGAAGGTCGAGCGACAGTTGCCGGAATGCCTATCGAGCGTGTCGAGACGCAAAAATTTGATGTCATCAGCGCGCGTGCATTCGCGCCTCTTTCCAAATTGCTCGATTTATCCGCTCGATTTTCCACAGATAAGACAAAATGGCTGCTGCCAAAGGGTCGAAATGCGGTTAATGAGCTTGAGGAAGCCCGAAAGGCGTGGGATTTGGACTTTTCGGTCGAACCCAGCGTGACCGACCCCGAAGCAGGGATTTTGGTGGGCACAGTGCGCGGAACCAATATTCAGCCCGCATCCGGGGCTATAGCTGGTGCTGCGGCGAAAGGACGGCGGAAGAGATGATCCGGATCGCCATTGCGAACCAGAAGGGCGGCGTCGGCAAGACGACGACAGCCATCAACCTTGCAACAGCTTTGGCTGCCTGTGGCCGCCGCTGCCTGCTGATTGATCTTGATCCGCAAGGCAACGCCTCAACCGGTCTCGGCGTGAAATCATCTGATCGTGAATATAGCAGCTATAATCTGTTGATGGGTGAAGCCACGCTGGCCGAAGCGGTAGCTGGAACAATGATCCCGGGCCTTGATATCCTACCGGCGACGGTCGACTTGTCGGGCGTCGAGGTCGAGTTGGTCGATCATCCCGATCGCGCGCACAAATTACAAAGAGCGTTGGCAGTCGAGGAAAGCCGCTGGGATGTCTGCCTGATCGATTGCCCGCCTTCGCTGGGCATGCTGACGATCAACGCGTTGGTGGCCGCGGATTCGATCCTTGTTCCCTTGCAATGCGAATTTTTTGCGCTGGAGGGATTAAGTCAGCTTTTACAAACAGTTGAGCGCATTCAAAATCGCTTCAACTCGTCGCTGTCGATCCTGGGTGTGGCGCTCACCATGTTCGATCGCCGCAACCGCCTGACCGACCAGGTGGCCGAAGATGTACGCAGCTGTCTGGGCGATCTGGTGTTCGAAACCGTGATCCCCCGTAATGTCCGTCTTTCTGAAGCGCCGAGCCACGGGTTACCGGCCCTGATTTACGATCATCGCTGTTCAGGCTCGGAAGCCTATATGAGTCTTGCGCGCGAATTACTGGCGCGCTTGCCCGCACAGGAGATGGCAGCATGAGCGAAGGGGAAAAGCCGCTGCGCAAGAAAATGGGGCTGGGCCGGGGCCTTGATGCGCTTCTGGGCGAAGTATCACTTGATCGCAGCGCAAGCCGCGTCGCCGGCGGCGGTGAGCCTGCCGCTATTGGCGCAGCGCAACCAACAGACGGTGTTTCAACGATTGCCGTTGCCGACATCCATCCTAATCCCGCCCAGCCGCGCCGCCATTTCAGTGAGGAATCGCTGCAGGAGCTGGCCGCCAGCCTCAAACGTCACGGCTTGATCCAGCCGATATTGGTGCGTCCGCATGGCGGCAGCTATCAGATTGTCGCAGGCGAACGGCGCTGGCGTGCAGCGCAAAAGGCGCAGCTCCACCAGGTCAAGGCAATCGTCCGCGAGCTATCCGATGAAGAAACGCTCGAAATCGCACTGATCGAGAATATCCAACGGCAAGATCTCAATCCGATCGAAGAGGCCGAGGCCTATCGAAAGCTATGCGACGATTTCGGCCATAGCCAAAGCGAACTGGCAGCGATTGTTGAAAAATCGCGGAGCCATGTGGCGAATATGATGCGCTTGCTCGACCTGCCGACGCTGGTACGTGATTTGGTGATCGAAGGTAAACTGTCGATGGGCCACGCCCGTGCTCTGCTGGGGGCTGAAGACAGCGCGCGGCTTGCTGCGGTTGTTGTCAAACAGGGCTTGTCCGTGCGCCAGACCGAAGCGCTGGTTCGTCGCACACATGTTGAAGAAGGCAAGGCGCCCAAGCCACGTGTGCAGCTGGGGTCGACCAGTGATGCGGATATTCGTGCCGTCGAACAGCATTTGGGCGACCTTTTGGGGCTCAAGGTAAAGATCGCGCACAAAGGGCAGGGTGGCGCCGGTGCAGTGACTTTTGAGTATCGCAGTCTCGACCAGCTCGACATGCTTTGCCAGCGGCTGACCGGTGAACAATTCTGACGAAAGTTCTACATTTCCGTAGAAATTCACAGCCCCCAATCGATGCGTTAACGCATTAACTCCATAAGATATAATGATTTTATACTCGAATTAACCATGGTGTGTTAACCATGAAATTCAGCAACATCTTATGATTCGGTCTGCATAAGCGACGATGAATGCAGTGGGGCATTCCGAATTTTCAGTTTGTCGCAAAAGGGACCAGATAAATGATCAACAAGATGAAGCTTGCGCTTGCTGGCGCAATCGTCGCTACCGGCATGGTATCGAATGCCGCTTATGCTGCCACTGAACAGGCCGATGCCACCGTTCAGGTACTTGCCGCTGTACAGCTTTCGGCTGTTACCGACCTTGATTTCGGTGTTGTCGCAGCTTCGGCTGCTGGCGGTACCGTGACCCTCGGCGCTTCGGCCGCGGCCGTTCCGGTCGGTACGGGTGTTATCGCGATCAGCGGTGGCGCAGCTGCCAGCTTCCAGGTGACCCAGGCTACCAACGGTGAAGTTATCGACCTAACCGTCGGCAACCCTGCCCCCTTGACCGGTCCTGGTGCCAATATCGCGCTGTCGGGCCTGACATTGTCAAACAACAACATCACCTTCAACTCGGCTTCGCTGCAGACTGTCTACGTCGGCGGCACCATTTCGTTGAACCCGAACCAGGTTGCAGGCACCTATACCGGCACGTTCGACGTGACCGCCGAATATCAATAAGGCAAACGCGGCAGCTTCGCGCTGCAGCGAGACTTCAGGAACCCCGGCAGGCCCAGCGCTTGCCGGGGTTTTTCTGTGTCAACACTGCTATCGTTAGCGGCTTGGTAACCATGTCCTGTTAGTCCGAAATGGAGGGAAACCCGCGTTTCCCATCCGAATTGGACCAGATGAGGCAGGTTAAATATATGAAGTTTCTTCGGAATATGGCTATCGCCACGATCGGTGGGTTGGCTGTGATTGCAGGTTTGTCAGGTACAGCCGCGCATGCTGCAGGTGATTTGCTTGTCGCCCCGACGCGGGTTATCCTTGACGGCAAGCGCGGAACGCAGGTGATCCTGAACAATGTCGGAGCAGAAGAAACCACCTACCGCATTTCGCTGGAAATCAAGCGGATGGGCGAGGATGGCCGGCTTGAGGACATAGATCCGTCCGCAACCACCGAATCAGAAAAGGCGGCATTGTCGCTGGTGCGCTATGCGCCGCGCCGCGTCACATTACCGCCTAATCAACCACAGTCGATCCGTATCGGCCTTAACCCTGCCGACACCCTGCCGGATGGCGAATACCGTGTGCACATGCTGTTCCGGGCCATTCCGAAGACCCAGGCGGTGACCGATGAGGCAAATGCCAGCGACCTCAAGATCCAGCTGATCCCGCTTTACGGGATCACCATTCCCATCATCGTACGCAAAGGCGACCTGACAGCCACGGCGGCTCTCGCCAACGCCCGTTTGGGCCGCGACGAAGACGGTCCGGTCCTAGAACTTGATGCCACCCGAAAGGGCAGCCGCTCGGTCTATGGCGAGTTCCGCGTAATGAAGCCCGGTCAGGCGAAGCCGATTATCGTACAAAAGGGCATCGCCATCTATCCCGAAATCGGCAAGCGCAAGGTCGATCTTCCGCTCAGCGACGAAGAGGCCGCAGCCATCCGTGGCAGCGAAATCATCATTGCCTATCATGACACGCCTGAAAATGGCGGCGGGATGATCGCCGAACTGCGTACGGTCGTGCGCTGAGCGAACGGAGCTAGCCCGAACGGCAACGACCATGAAGTCGTCTCTTTCCAGATTGTGCCGGGGCATCATCGCCCTGGTCTTAACCACCGGAGCCTTGCTGGCCCCGGTGGTTCCTGCGTTTGCGCAGACCTGGAAAGCCAATGACGATGACCAACTGCTCCTCGATGTCCGCGTCGGGCGCTATCGCGTGGGCGATGGCGTGCGCGGCTATCAGACCGATGCCGGCACGTGTATTGATTTTGCTGATTTGATCATTGCCTTTGACCTTCCGGTCCGGCTCGACAAAAAGTCGCGCCGCGCGACTGGCTGGTTGTTCGAAGAAAGCCGGACATTCACCCTCGACCGCGAAGCCAATAGAGTACAAATCATGAACAAAAGTTCGACGCTCACAGCGTCGGACATTTATGACACCCCTGAAGGCTGGTGTGTCGATAGTAAAGCGCTCAGCCGCTGGCTCGAAGTAACACTGACACCCGATCTCTCCGATGCAGTGCTGGTGGTGAAAGCGGATCGCAAATTGCCCTTTGAACTGGCCGAAGAACGCAAGGAGCGCGCAGCCAAAACCCGCCCTGCCGCGACTTTTGACCTGCGCACATTGCCACAAGCCAAGGATGCCTATCGCTTCTGGCGCACGCCGTCGGTCGACGTCGTGGCGTCAACCGGATTTACCAAGGAAGCGCAGGGGCCCGCGAAGTTCAACGCACGCTATGATATTTTTGCTAGTGGAGAAATAGCGGGTGCGTCATTTGATGCGCGGCTTTCTTCGAATGAAAAGGGCGTTCCGGAAAGTTTCCGGGTGCGCGCCTATCGCACCAGCGCGGAGGGTGATCTGCTCGGACCCTTCAAGGCGACGCATTTTGGTGTGGGCGACGTTAACTTGCCCGCATCCTTCGTTGGCAGCCAGTCGACACCGGGCCGCGGCCTGTTCGTCACCAACCGACCGCTGTCACGCCCCGACAATTTCGATCGCACCAGCTTCCGTGGCGAACTGCCCGATGGCTGGGATGCGGAGCTTTACCGCAACGACCAGCTGATCGGTTATTTCCAAAGCCGTGGCGATGGACGCTATGAATTCCTCGATGTGCCTTTGCTGTATGGGCAAAACCGGATGGAAGTCGTGCTCTATGGTCCGCAGGGGCAGATCAAGCGCGACGTCCGGATGATACCGGTCGGGGCCAATTCGATCCCGCCGCGCGAAACCTATTATTGGGCCGGGGTCCAGGATGCCGGACGCGATCTGTTCAACTTCGGCGATACTGACGACAGGCCCTATAACGGGCTGCGCGCAGGCTTTGGTGTTGAGCGTGGGCTTGATGCGAAGACCTCTATCGGCGCCTCTGTGATCAGTTCCATCTATGAAGGGCGTCGCGACAGCTATGCCGAGGCGATGATCCGCCGCGCAGTCGGCCCGACACTGATCGAAGTGGCCGGGGCGGCCAATATTGACGGCGGCTATGCCATTCGCGGACAGATGCTGGGGCAATTCGGCCAGGCGATGGTCGGTGCGCAGTCGCTCTGGCTGTTCGGTGGCTTCCGTAGCGAGCAATATTTGCCCGGTTTGCGTGCCGAGCATATGCTTTCAGTCGACCACAGTCTGAAAATCGGCAATAAATCCATACCTTATGGCGTCAGTGCGACCTATCGCGAATGGCTGAATGGCAATCGCTCACTCGAAGCTAAAGCAAGATTATCATTTAATATCAATAATATAAATGCATCCACCGATTTGGTCTGGGAACAGATGAAATTCGCCTTTGGCACCGATCCGCCGCAAAAGCTCGATGCAATGCTGCGGCTGAGCGGTCGTGTCGGCGGATTGCGCCTACGCGGTGAGGCGCGCTTTGGCCTGATGGGCGATACCGGATTCAAGGAATCGCGGATCACCGGCGAATGGCGTGCGGACGACAAGGCGAATTGGCGAGCCGAACTGGGCTATGACGCGCTCAACAAGCGCGGGCGTGCAACATTTGGCTATACGCGGCACTTTGACAAGTTCGCGTTGACCGGTCAGGTAATGGGCGCAACCGATGGCGCGGTTGCCGCGCAGCTGAGTATTGCCTTCAGCATGGGCCCGAACCCGCATGGCAAGGGCTTCCACATCTCTTCGGACAAATTGGCGTCAAGCGGTCAGGCGGCGGTGCTGGTTTATCAGGATCTGAACGCCGACGGCATCCGTCAATCCAACGAACCTGTTGAAAAAGCAGTTGAAATTACTGCTGGGCTGAATGGGCGAGGCAAGGCTACCGACGAGAAAGGGCAAACCATCATCGGCGGGCTGGAGCCGTATAAGCCGATTCTGATCGGGATAGACGCGGGCAGCCTGCCCGATCCGTTCGTACAGCCAGCAACCAGCGGCATGGTAGTGACCCCGCGTCCCGGCGTGCCGATCATTGTTGAACTTCCGCTCGTCTCTGCAGGCGAAATCAGCGGTTATCTGATCAAGGAAGGTGGCAAGGCGATGAATGGCGTCGATCTGGAGCTGCTCGACAAGGCCGGGCGCGTCGTGAAGACCACGCGCGCCGAATATGACGGCTTTTTCCTTTTCGAAAGCGTGCCTTATGGCCAGTATCGTCTGAGGGTCGGTTCCGTCGCGGCCAGCATTGTCGGGGTCCAACCCGAAATTAGCGTTGCCGCTTCGCTCGATCGCAAGAGCCCCACGGTGGATTTGGGCCAGATTGTGCTAAAGCCTTCGCAACGGATTGCCGCAAGCAACTAACTTGACCGGACAGCCGCAACAGTCTTTGGCAGCGTCATGACAATCGAAACGCTATCCACCAATCGCAGTTTCGGCGGAACGCAAGGCGTCTATTCCCATGCGTCCGTCGAAACCGGAACCACAATGGCCTTTTCGGTGTTCGTCCCCGATCATGAGCCGGGCACGAAGCTGCCGGTGGTCTGGTATCTTTCGGGCCTCACTTGCACGCACGCAAATGTGACGGAGAAAGGCGAGTATCGCCGTGCCTGTGCCGAGCTCGGCTTGATCTTCGTCGCGCCCGACACCTCGCCGCGCGGCGAGGGAGTGGCTGACGATGCCGAAGGCGCTTATGATTTCGGCTTGGGAGCCGGTTTCTATGTCGATGCAACCGAGGCGCCTTTCGCCCAACATTACCGGATGCGAAGCTACATCGAGAGCGAACTACCCCAGCTCATCGCGAGCCACTTTCCGGTCGACATGGCTGCACAGGGTATCATGGGACATTCGATGGGCGGGCATGGCGCACTGACGATTTCCCTGCGCAATCCCGGGCGCTTTCGTTCGACCTCCGCCTTCGCACCCATTGTGGCGCCGTCGCAGGTTCCGTGGGGACATAAGGCGCTGGCTGGCTATCTTGGACAGGATCGCGCAGCATGGTCGGAATATGATGCCTGTGCGCTGATCGAAGGCGGCGCACGTTTGCCGGACCTGCTGGTCGATCAGGGCGAAGCTGACAATTTCCTCGCCGAGCAACTGAAAACGCATCTCCTTGAAGAGACATGCGCCAAGGTTGGTCAGAAGGCGACCATCCGGATGCAGCCGGGCTATGACCATAGCTATTACTTCATCTCCACCTTCATGGCCGACCATCTCGCCTGGCACGCTGAGCGGCTGAAATGAGGCTGTGCTTTTGAGAGTTTTGGGCGCGATCCTCGCCGGCGGGCAATCGCGCCGCTTCGGCTCAGACAAGGCCGAAGCGCTTTTCGAAGGGAAGGCGCTGCTCGACCATGTCACAGATGCCTTGCGACCGCAGGTTGTCGAACTGGTTGTCGCGGGGCGCGAATGGCCAAGGCTTCCCAAGATTGCCGATTTGCCGGAAGCGGGGATTGGTCCTCTCGGCGGCCTTGCGGGCGCCCTCGACCATGCATGGCGTCATGGTTTTGATGCGGTGTTGAGTTCAAGCTGTGACGTAATTGGGCTGCCCGACGATCTGGAAAAGCGGCTGGGACCCGGGCCTGCGATAGTGGCTGATTTGCCCATTATCGGTCTGTGGCCCGTATCGGTGCGTGACGAGCTGATCGACTGGCTTTCGGATTCCGCAAACCGCTCAGTCTATGGGTTCGCGGCCCTCATCAATGCGCGACGGGTGGAACTTGACACCCCTTTGCGGAACATCAATCGCCCCGAAGATTTGCCATCGCGGGCTGGCGCTTGAGCTATTCGCTGCCTATCTAGGGAAAGCCGAATCGCGGGTGTAGCTCAATGGTAGAGCAGCAGCTTCCCAAGCTGACGACGGGGGTTCGATTCCCCTCACCCGCTCCAGCCTTTTCCAAATCGCTAAAGCCGTTATAGCGTCCACCATGATTGACGCGACCTCGCCCTTTGTCCTGCTTGATGATGCACGGCGCAGCGATGCGTCGCCTGCCCGGTTGTACACGAGGCCACAAAGAACGATCGTCGCAACCGATGCAGTTGAACTGGAACGTGCTTTTGAAGAGCTAAAGCTGGCTCAACAGGAAGGGAGGCACGTCGCAGGATTTCTGTCCTACGAAGCTGGATTTGCACTCGAACCGAAACTGTCGGGTAAGCTTGCAGGGTCGCATATGCCGACGCCGCTATGCTGGTTCGGCATTTTCGACGGCTATGAAGAAATCGAGGCGGACACAATTCCAAGCCTGCTACCCGAAACCGATGGCAGCTGGTTGGGTGCGGTGCGGCCCTCTATTAGTCGCGCCGCCTACGGCCAAGCGTTTGATACGGTCGAAGACTATATCGCGGCGGGGGATATCTACCAGGCAAACCTGACTTTCAGGGCAAGCGCGCGCTATGCGGGGAATCCGCTCGCGCTCTATGCGGCAATTCGACCACGGGCGGCGGCGGGCTATGGTGGCGTGATCTGGACAGGGCAGGACTGGCTTCTCTCCTTCTCACCAGAGTTGTTCTTCGCGCTGCGTGACGGCCGGGTTACGGCGAAACCGATGAAGGGAACCGCCATACGCGGCGCCGATCCGATCACCGATATGGCGTTGGCAAACGAATTACGCACCGATCCCAAACAGCGCGCCGAGAATTTGATGATCGTCGATCTTTTGCGCAACGATCTGTCTCGTATCGCCAAGGCCGCTTCGGTGGAAGTACCGCACCTTTTTGCGGTGGAGAGCTATCCCACTGTTCACCAGATGACATCGACGGTCACCGCCGAGCTAGATCACGGCAAGGATGCGGTCGATCTGCTACGCGCTATCTATCCCTGCGGTTCAATCACCGGCGCACCCAAGATCCGCGCGATGGAGATTATTGATGAGGTGGAGACCAACCCGCGCGGCATCTATTGCGGGTCAATCGGGCGGATCGATCCCAATGGCGATGCCGCCTTCAACGTTGCCATCCGTACATTTCACTTGAACGAAGCCAGTAAGCAGGCAAGCTTGGGACTTGGTTCGGGTGTGGTTGCGGATTCAGAAATCGCGACCGAATGGGCAGAATGCCTGGCCAAGGGGGAATTTGCGCGGGTGCAGCGACGCGATTTTGATCTGATCGAGACCATGCGGTTCGAACCTGCCTCCGGGATATTGCGGCTCGAGCTGCATCTGGAGCGGATCAAGGCAAGCGCACAGGCGCTTGATTTCGAATTTGACCGGCACGAAGCGCGCAACCGGCTGCATGCAGCGACATTCCATCTCGATCATGACGCCAAGATACGACTGCTGGCATCGCGAAGCGGCGCACTGGCGATCGAGATTAGCGATGCACCTGCCCCGGTGGATGGCTGGCAGATTGCCGTCGCCCCGCTTCCGGTCGACAGTCAGGATTTCCGGTTGCGGCACAAGACGACCGATCGGGCCTTTTACGACGAGGCGCGACAGGCTGCGGGAACGAACGAGGTGCTCCTTGTCGATGCGGATGGCTATCTGACCGAAGGCAGCTTCACTTGCCTGTTTGTTGAACGCGACGGGCGTTTGCTCACGCCGCCCCTTGAACGCGGTCTTTTGCCCTCGGTTTTGCGCCGCGATCTCATTGAAAGCGGAAAGGCATTCGAAGCCGAGTTGACCGTTGCCGACCTCGCCGAGGGATTTCTTCTCGGTAACAGTTTGCGCGGCCTGATTCCCGCCACAAGGGTTGCGTAATTTCCACGCTCGCTCTAGGGGCAGGCGCGCAATCTTGCTTCGTCCAAACTAGCTTCGGGAATAAGAAATGATCGACAGGCTCTCCGCCGCCCTCGGCCGCATTGCGCCCTCGCCCACGCTCGCCATGTCGGGCCGTGTGCTTGAAATGAAAGCACGCGGATTGGACGTGATCGGCCTTTCCGCTGGGGAACCGGATTTCGACACGCCGGATTTCGTCAAGGACGCGGCGATCGAGGCGATCCGTTCGGGCAAGACCAAATATACCGCGGTCGACGGTATCCCTGAACTCAAGTTGGCGATCCAGGCGAAGTTCAAGCGCGATAATGGTATTGATTACACCACCAAGCAGATCACGGTGAATGCGGGCGGCAAGCACACCTTGTTCAACGCGCTAGTGGCGACCGTCGACAAGGGTGATGAGGTGATCATCCCCGCGCCCTATTGGGTCAGCTATCCCGACATCGTCCAGTTTGCGGGCGGTACGCCAGTTGTTCTGCTGGCGGGTGCGGATCAGGGGTACAAGATTACACCGGCGCAGCTTGATGCAGCGATCACACCCAAGCCCCGCTGGCTGATCCTCAACTCGCCATCGAACCCGACGGGTGCTGCCTATACCGCGCTTGAGCTGCAGGCGCTTGGCGAAGTGCTGCTCAAGCATCCGCATGTCATGCTGCTGACCGACGACATGTATGAGCATATCTGGTATGCACAACAGCCCTTTGCGACGATGCTGCAGGTTTGTCCGGAACTCTATGATCGCACACTGACCATGAATGGCGCGTCCAAGGCCTATGCCATGACCGGCTGGCGCATCGGCTATGCCGGCGGCCCCGAATGGCTGATCAAGGCGATGGGCGATCTGCAGTCGCAATCGACCAGCAACCCTTGTTCGATCAGCCAATATGCTGTGGCTGCCGCGCTCAACGGTCCGCAGGACTTCCTCAAGGAACGCAACGCCAAGTTTAAGGAGCGGCGCGATCTGGTGGTGGCGATGCTCAACGATGCACCTGGCCTCAGCTGCCCGACACCTGAAGGTGCTTTCTATGTCTATCCGGACGCGAGCGGCGTGATGGGTAAAACAACCCCCAAGGGCAAGAAAATCGAAACCGACGCCGATCTGATCGATTATTTCCTTGAGGATTGGAATGTTGCAGCCGTTCATGGCGCAGCCTTCGGCCTTTCGCCGGGTTTCCGTATCAGCTATGCGACATCTAACGAGGCGCTCAAGGAAGCCTGCACCCGAATCCAGTCGGCGTGCGCAGCACTCGCTTGACCGCAAATAGCCGGTTGTTAAGTCGGGCTTAACCAGCATCGTGGTTGAGAAAGCGTCGATGCTGCTCTAGCGGCGGCGTCGACAGCACGACTCCAGCCAGAAGCTTTTTGATGACCCGCATGATCGCCTTTTTCCGCTCTGACCTGTTCCTGAGCCTTGCCGGCGGTTTCGCGCTGGGTATCGCGGGTATTGCACTGGTTCGTCCGGCAAGCGCCGAGACCAAGAGTTATGAAAGCAAGGCTGTTGTGATCGAGTCGCCGATTTCGCAATCGATTCGTTAAACGACAATCCTTTGCATGCGCCGGGGTTAAACATAATCCCGAAGATAATCCCCTTAGATTCCCACGAGATGGCCTACCGCATCCGTGCGCGCACCGGATTCGCTTTGTGGATAAGTTGAGTCGTTGTAAAAATCGAGTCGTTGGGGGTTAGGGCAGTTGGTTCCGCCTCAAATTTCCCCAAGCAGTAGGCTTTCTGCGACCCGAAACCTGCTGCTGCTTCGCCCGCGACCGGCATTTCCGGCGCGGGCGTTTCTTTATCTGGACGCTGCTGATTTTCGTCGCTGGCGCACAATCAGAAGCCAGAACGCCATCAATAGACTGATCAGTGACAGCCCCGCAAAGCCGATCAGAATTGGATGGCTGCTATCCTCGCGTGTTTGCAGGTCCATGATGTGCAACCCCCACATAAAATCGAAGATACGCCATTGTGGGGTACGCACCGCAAGCAGGCTACCGCTTTCGGCGTCAACATAGAGGTTGGTTCCGTCCTTGAGCGCCGCTTGCCATGCTGGACGCCCGCGGCGCAGCTCCATCGGCTCTCTGTCGGCAGGAAAGAATTGGACAGATGCGACCGCTGACTTCCCTCGATAATAGCTTTCGGCGAGCGCCCGCACCTCGCGCGCGCCGGGCTTGGGCAGCAACTTACCCGTTGCGGGATCTGCCCGCCGTTCGCCGCCATCGGTATAACGAATGAGCCAGACTGGACCGTCTGCGCGCTGTTCCAGCGTAAGTTTTTCGACAGTACGTCCGCCGAGGAATGGAGCTGTCGGTGCGATTGCAGCTATCGGCGCTGGCCTGGCGCGTAGATGCTCACCGCGCACTTCCTCGATCGGACGCGCGACCATAAACAGGCCCGATGCCGTCCAGAGGATCAGCGGAACGCCGACCAGCCAGCCCAGCCAGACATGCCACTTATGCAGGGTCAGATACTTCATCGCATCACCCTTTATAGGCCGGAATGGCGAGCCCCTTGGCAATAGCTGCCGCGCGCAATCCGAATCCTGCTATCGCACTTAGCACGGCGGCCATTGCCAATGGCGCACCCAACCAAAGCAGGATAACGAAGCTGCCTGAAGCGAGCGCCGCTGCCGTTACATAGATTTCCGGTCGCAATAAAATCGACGGCTCACCTGCAAGAACATCGCGAATGACGCCGCCCACGCAGGCAGTAATCACTCCCATCATCATCGCCGGCAACAGGTCGATACCCAGGCTGAGCGACTTCCACGCGCCAAACACCGAATAGACTGCAAGCCCGATGGCGTCGAACCAGTCGAGTGCGCGCGGGCTCCAGATTCTGACCGGAGTCATCCATACCATTAGTGCCGTCGCCAGGCAGGCGGTGGGAAAACGCCAGTCTTGCACCCAGAACACCGGCGCACCGATCAGCAAGTCGCGAACGGTGCCGCCGCCGACACCTGTCACCAAGGCGAAGAAAGAAAATGTGACCAGCGTTTGCTTCAGCCGCGCTGCAGCCAGTGCACCGGATGCGGCAAATACA
Organism: uncultured Sphingorhabdus sp.; assembly: GCF_937872355.1. GTDB lineage: Bacteria > Pseudomonadota > Alphaproteobacteria > Sphingomonadales > Sphingomonadaceae > Sphingorhabdus_B. The sequence continues at coordinate 31,118 of NZ_CALMSV010000262.1, forward strand.
GATATGCCGAACAGGTCGAGCGCCGCAATCAGCGTCGGCGCGATCTCGGCGACGCCATCTTCCATCACATGTGGATCGGCTTGCCCTGCACCGCCATCGCGGCTTCCTTCAGCGCTTCCGAATGGGTCGGGTGCGCGTGGCAGGTGTAGGCGATGTCCTCAGACGTCGCGCCAAATTCCATCGCCAAGGCCGCTTCAGCGATCATCGTGCCCGCCACGCTCGCTATGCACCACACACCCAGCACACGATCGGTCGCGGCATCGGAGATGACCTTCACGAAACCATCGGGCTCGTGATTGGTCTTGGCGCGGCTGTTCGCCATCATCGGGAATTTGCCGACCTTGATCTCGCCTTTTGCCTTGGCGGCCTCTTCGGTCAGGCCGACGCCAGCAATTTCGGGCATAGTATAGACCACCGAGGGGATGACGTCATGATTTATGATGCCGGTCAGCCCCGCGACATTCTCGGCGCAGGCAATGCCTTCATCCTCGGCCTTGTGCGCGAGCATCGGCCCGGGGACGACATCGCCGATAGCCCAGATTCCGGGGACCGCCGTGCGGAAATCATGGTCGATTTCGATTTGACCGCGCGCGTTGACTGAAAGACCTGCCTTGTCGAGCGCAAGGCCATCGGTATTGGGACGACGACCGATGGAGACAAGCACGCAATCGGCCTCGATGGTTTCGCTGGCGCCACCCGCTGCAGATTCGACGGTCAGCGTGGCTTTCTTGCCCTTCACCTGTACGCCGGTGACCTTCGTCGAAAGCTTGAATTCAAAGCCCTGCTTCTTGAAGATCTTGTTCGCTTCCTTGCGGACATCGCCGTCCATACCGGGCAGGATCTGGTCGAGATACTCGACTACCGTGACCTTGGCACCCAGACGGCGCCAAACCGATCCGAGCTCGAGCCCGATCACCCCGCCGCCGATGACCACCAGATGGTCGGGCACCTTGGGCAGTTCGAGTGCGCCGGTTGAATCGACGACAACGCCCTTGGCATTATCAACCTCAACGCCGGGCAGCGGCGTAACCGAAGAACCGGTGGCGATGATGAAATTGTCGGCGGTATAGTTTTTGCCCGCGACCTCGATCGCGTTGGCCGTGGTGAAGGCGGCGTGGCCCTTGATCCATTCGACCTTGTTCTTCTTGAACAAGAATTCGATCCCGCCAGTCAGACCCTTCACCGCGTCGCGGCGCTGGCCGTGCATGGTTTCGAGGTCGAGGCTCATCTTGTCGATCTTGACACCCAGCTTTGCGAGCGCGCCGCTGGCGGCCTCGCTGTAAAGCTCGGATGCATGCAGCATCGCCTTGGACGGGATGCAGCCAACATTGAGGCAGGTGCCGCCCAAAGTCTCGCGACTCTCGACGCAAGCGGTTTTCAGCCCCAATTGCGCTGCACGGATGGCCGCAACATAGCCGCCGGGGCCGGCACCGATAACGATCAGGTCAAAATCTGCCATGGTCTGTTCCTTACAGGTCGATCAGCAAGCGGGTCGGATCTTCAATCGCTTCCTTGATCGTCTTGAGCGCGGTCACCGCTTCGCGGCCGTCGATGATGCGGTGGTCATAGCTGAGTGCGAGATACATCATCGGGCGGATGACGATCTGGCCGTCGCGTACCACCGGGCGATCCTCGATACGGTGCAGACCGAGCACTGCGGACTGCGGGGGATTGATGATCGGTGTCGACATCAGGCCGCCGAAAATGCCGCCATTCGAGATGGTGAAGGTACCGCCGGCCATGTCTTCCATGGTCAGCGAACCATCCTTGGCGCGCTTGCCAAGGTCAGCAATCGCCTTTTCAATATCGGCAAAGCCCAGCTGATCGACGTTGCGGACAACGGGAACGACTAGACCGTTCGGTGCGGAGACCGCAACCGACAGGTCGACATAGTCGTGATAGACGATCTCATCGCCCTGGATCTGTGCATTGACCGCAGGGAAATCCTTGAGCGCGAGGCAGGCGGCTTTGGCGAAGAAGCTCATGAAGCCCAGCTTCACGCCATGCTTCTTTTCAAAGCTGTCCTTGTAGCGGTTGCGCGCCTCCATCACCGCCGACATGTCGACATCGTTGAAGGTGGTGAGCAAAGCAGCGGCATTTTGTGCATCCTTCAGACGCTTGGCGATCGTCTGGCGGAGGCGGGTCATCTTGACGCGTTCTTCGCGGCGCCCGCCAGCAGAGGCGGCCACAGGTGCCGCTGCAGCGGGCGCGGTAACCGGCGCTGCAGGTGCGCCGCCCTTGGCAGCAGCGAGGACATCTTCCTTGGTCAGGCGGCCATCCTTGCCGCTGCCTTTGACCTTGGTCGGATCGATGCCGAGTTCGAGGACCAAGCGACGCACAGCAGGAGACAGCGTCAGGTCGGCCGAGGCAGCGGGCGCCGCTTCGGCGATGGGCGCTGCCGGTGCAGGCGTTGCCGCAGGAGCCGGAGCGGCAGCGGGCGCGCCGGAACCGGCCTCGATGCTGCCAATCACGGCGCCGACATTGACCGTATCGCCTTCCTGAACCAGATATTGGCCCATCACGCCAGCGGCAGGAGCTGGAACCTCGACCGCGACCTTGTCAGTTTCAAGGCTGGCAATGGGTTCGTCAGCGGCAACCGCCTCGCCGGGCTTTTTCAGCCATTGGCCGAGCGTCGCTTCGGTGATCGATTCGCCGAGGGTGGGGACTTTGACTTCGGTGCTCATATCATTCGCTCCTTGGGCGGAGATTATTTCTTTTTAGACGTACGCTGGCGGCGGATTTCATCGCGCACCCCATGACCGAGCGCGTGGGCAATCAGCGCAGCCTGTTCGGACTGGTGGCGTTTCATTAGGCCCGTAGCAGGCGAAGCGCTCGCCTTGCGTCCGGCATAGCGTGCGCGTGCCGGACCTACTTTGGCCTCAGCCAGACAGGCTTCGATGAAGGGTTCGACAAAGAACCAACTGCCGTTGTTTTGCGGTTCTTCCTGCGCCCAGACGACCTCTTCGAGGTTCGTCATACGCTTTAGGCGGACAATCAGCGGCTCACCCGGGAAGGGATAAAGTTGCTCAAGCCGGACGATTGCGGTGTTGGAATCGCCCGCTGCGTTGCGCGCCTCCATCAAATCATAGGCGACCTTGCCCGAGCAAAGCACGAGCCGCTTCACATCCTTGTCTGCCGGGGCCCATGGGTCCGAAAGGATCCGCATGAAATGGCTTTCGCCTTGGAAATCCTCAGCTTTTGACACTGCCAGCTTGTGACGCAGCAGCGATTTTGGCGTCATGACGACAAGCGGCTTGCGGAATGTGCGGTGCATCTGGCGCCGCAGCAAGTGAAAGAAATTGGCTGGCGTCGTGCAATTGGCTACCTGAATATTATCTTCGGCGCACAGCTGCAGGAAGCGTTCGAGCCGCGCCGAGCTATGTTCCGGTCCCTGCCCTTCGAAACCATGGGGCAACAGCATGACCAAGCCATTGGCGCGGAGCCATTTGGATTCTCCGCTCGCAATGAACTGGTCGATGATCGTCTGCGCGCCGTTGACGAAATCGCCAAACTGGCCTTCCCACATCACCAGCGTCTTGGGATCGGCGCCGGCAAAGCCATATTCATAGCCGAGCACGCCGAATTCGGAGAGCGGGCTATCATAGACTTCAAACCGGCCGTGCGGGACAGTCGACAGCGGGACATATTTGGCTTCATTTGTCTGGTCGACCCAGACGGCGTGGCGCTGGCTGAACGTGCCGCGACCCGAATCCTGGCCCGAAAGACGCACGCCAAAACCTTCGGAAAGCAAAGATCCGAACGCGAGAGCCTCACCGGTCGCCCAGTCGAAATTTTCGCCGCTGGCGAACATGTTCTTCTTGGCTTCCAGCACGCGCCCCAGTGTGGGGTGGATGCTATGGCCTTCGGGAACGCTGGTCAGGATGCGGCCAAGACCGTCCATCAGTTTCTTGGAAATGCCGGTGGGCACGTTGCGCCGCGACGTTTCCGGATCGGCAGGCTTGTTGAAGCCAGCCCAACGTCCACCAAACCAGTCAGCATCATTGGCCTTGTAGGTCTGGCCAGCCTCAAATTCCTGCTCGAGGATCTGGGTGAAGCGCATGGTGTGTTCGGCAGCCCAGTTGGCGTCGATCACACCTTCAGCCTGCAGCCGTGCGGCATATACTTCGCTGACGCCCGGCTTGCCCTTGATCACCTTGTACATCAGTGGTTGGGTGAAACCGGGTTCGTCGCCTTCATTGTGGCCGAAGCGGCGATAGCACCACATGTCGATCACAATGTCGCGATGGAAACGCTGGCGGAATTCGATCGCCATTTTGCAGGCAAAGGTTACCGCCTCAGGGTCGTCACCATTGACGTGGAAGATCGGGGCCTGCACGCCCTTGGCCACATCGCTTGGATAGGGCGAGGAGCGGGCAAATTGCGGGCTGGTGGTAAAGCCTACCTGGTTGTTGACGATGAAGTGGATGCAGCCACCGGTATTGTAGCCGCGAATACCGGAGAAGCCGAGGCATTCCCAGACAATGCCCTGCCCGGCAAAGGCGGCATCGCCATGCAGGAGCACCGGAAGCACCTGCTCATGCTTGCCCAAATCGTCACGGATCGTCTGGTTCGCACGGACCTTGCCGAGCACCACCGGGTTCACCGCCTCAAGGTGTGAGGGGTTGGGAACGAGTGACATATGGACCTTTACGCCGTCAAACTCACGGTCGGTCGAGGTGCCGAGGTGGTATTTTACATCGCCCGAACCGCCGACATCTTCGGGGTTGGCCGAGCCGCCCGAAAATTCGTGGAAGATGATGCGATAGGGTTTGGCCATCACATTGGCGAGCACGTTGAGGCGGCCGCGATGCGGCATGCCATAGACGATTTCGCGAATGCCCAATTGACCGCCATATTTGATGATGGCTTCGAGCGCGGGGATCATCGCTTCACCGCCATCAAGGCCGAAGCGCTTGGTGCCGACATATTTTTTGGCGAGGAATTTCTCGTACTGCTCGGCCTCGATTACCTTGCCGAGTATCGCCTTCTTGCCTTCGGGCGTGAAGGAGATGGCGGCATCGCGGCCCTCCATCCGCTCCTGCAGGAAGCGGCGTTCCTCGACATCGGCGATGTGCATATATTCAAGGCCGACCGGCCCGCAATAATTGGCGCGTAGGGTTGCAACCAGTTCACGGACACTGACCCATTCAAAGCCAAGGGTGCCGCCGACATAAACCTGACGGTCAAGATCGGCATCGGTGAAACCATGATAGGCGGGATCAAGGTCGGCCGGGATTTCCTGTTTGGAAAGACCAAGCGGATCAAGATTGGCAGCCAGATGCCCGCGCACACGATAGGTACGCACCAGCATCATGGCGCGGATTGAATCACCTGCCGCAGCAACGGCGTCGCCCTGCGCCATCGGCTTGCCCGCCGCTTTTGCCGCCGCCTTGATCTCGACCGCCATCTGCGTGGGGTCGAGCGCACCGGTCAGATCGTCGGTTTCGCCAACGCGCCAGTTAGGGCGCTGCCAGCTGGGGCCGCGCTCTGCTTCAAATTCGTGATTCTCAAAACCCATTGGTCTTGCCTTTCCCGGGGAGGAGGAAAATGCCGTCCCGATTTTAGCCTTTCAGCGCCTCGACGAGCGTGGTGCCGAGCTCGCTGGGCGAAGCGGCCACGCGGATACCTGCGGCTTCCATCGCAGCGATCTTCGACTCCGCATCGCCCTTGCCGCCCGAAACGATCGCGCCGGCATGGCCCATGCGGCGGCCCGGAGGTGCGGTGCGCCCAGCGATGAAGCCGGCCATCGGTTTCTTGCGGCCCTTCTTCGCTTCATCGATAAGGAATTGTGCAGCCTGTTCTTCGGCATCGCCGCCGATTTCGCCGATCATGATGATCGACTTGGTCTCGTCATCAGCCAGGAACAGCTCAAGCACGTCGATGAAGTTGGTGCCATTGACTGGATCGCCACCGATGCCGACAGCCGTGGTCTGGCCCAGCCCTTCATTGGTGGTCTGAAACACGGCTTCGTAAGTCAGCGTGCCCGAACGCGAGACGACGCCGACCGATCCCTTTTTGAAGATGCTGCCCGGCATGATACCGATCTTGCATTCATCAGGAGTCAGGACGCCGGGGCAGTTCGGGCCGATCAGGCGCGATTTCGAACCCGAAAGCGCGCGCTTCACCTTGACCATGTCGAGCACCGGAATGCCTTCGGTGATGCAGACGATCAGTTCCATCTCGGCATCAATCGCTTCAAGGATTGAGTCAGCGGCAAATGGCGGCGGAACATAGATGCAGCTGGCGGTTGCGCCAGTCAGCGCCTTGGCTTCGGCAACGGTATCATAAATGGGGAGGCCAAGCGCCGTCTCACCGCCCTTGCCGGGGGTGACGCCCGCAACCATCTGCGTGCCATAGGCAAGCGCCGCCTCGGTGTGGAACAGGCCGGTTGCGCCGGTCATGCCTTGGGTGATGACCTTCGTGTTCTTGTTGATCAAAATCGACATTCAAAATCCTCCAATCGAAGAGGCGATCATCACGACGCCCGACAAACCAAATTTTTCATTGAACTCGCCGCCATGTCCGGCGAAATCCACATCCACTCCAATTCCGCTGCTCCAGCCTGGCTCCCATTTGCGGATTACGCCACCATTAGGCAGTTGTTCCTTATGGGTCGGCTCACGCGTCATCCATTTAATCAAATCCGCATCCGCTATCGGGACACTGGCCTCAAAATCATATAGGCGACATCCACTTGCCCAGATACCGCTCTTGTCGGTTACTCGGCTGGTGATCAGATAGAGCTGCCGACCCGCAACCGACTTGCGATATTCATGGCCATTCAGTCTCTCGCCATCCTCGAGCGCTGCCTTGCCCTTGGATACCAACTGCGCGATGCGCGGTTCGCCGTCCGCAGGCAACGCCTCCCACCCCTTTTTCGGCAATTGCTTTTCGAGCTTTTCGAACTTGCGCGTATTTGCGCAGGCTGTCCGAAAGGCTTCGAGCACCTCTGTAGCCGGATAGGGCTGGCTGGCGGCGGGTGCCGCAAGCATCAGGAGCGCCGCGCCCAGCACCTTATTGCAGTGTGGGATCAATATTCTTGCAGGCGACGAGCAATTCCTTGACCGCATCGACACTGACCTGCAGATTGCCCTTTGCCTCGTCGTCGAGCGCGATTTCGACTATCTCCTCAATGCCGTCGGCACCGATGATGCAGGGCACGCCGACATAAAGGCCGTCAAGGCCATATTTGCCATCCACATAGGCGGCGCAAGGCAGCAGGCGCTTCTGGTCGAACAGATAGGCTTCGGCCATGGCGATACCGCTGGTCGCGGGCGCATAATAGGCCGAACCGGTGCCGAGCAGTGCGACGATTTCGCCGCCCCCGCCGCGGGTGCGCTTGACGATAGCGTCGATGCGTTCCTGCGTTGATTTGCCCATTTTGATCAAGTCGGGAACGGGGATGCCCGCGACAGTCGAATATTGCACCACAGGCACCATCGTATCGCCGTGGCCGCCGAGGACGAAGGTGGTGACGTCGCGCGCCGAGACGTTGAATTCTTCGGCCAGGAAGTGGCTGAAACGGCCCGAATCGAGCACGCCTGCCATGCCGACAACTTTGTTATGCGGCAGGCCCGAAAATTCGCGCAGGGCCCAGACCATCGCGTCGAGCGGGTTGGTGATGCAAATGACAAAAGCGTTGGGGGCATTGTTTTTGATGCCCTCGCCAACTGCTTTCATAACCTTCAGGTTGATGCCCAGCAGATCGTCACGGCTCATGCCCGGTTTGCGGGCGACGCCTGCGGTGACGATGATGACGTCCGCGTCCGCAATATCCTTATAGTCGTTCGATCCGATGATCTTTGCATCAAATCCCTCGATTGGCCCGCACTGCGAAAGGTCTAACGCCTTGCCCTGCGGCACGCCTTCGACGACATCGAACAACACGATATCGCCAAGTTCTTTTTGAGCAGCGAGGTGGGCAAGCGTGCCACCGATATTGCCAGCGCCGATGAGCGCGATCTTCTTGCGGGCCATTACCAATGTCCTTCCGTTGGGCCAATGGACGTAACGGCCAAACCGCTGCGTCGTTAAGGGAATTAAGGGCGCGTTAGGCCGATTCGGCCGTTACGGCAAGCCTATAAAGGCCCGAAGTTAAGGCTTTTTCTGATAACAGTTCGCAATTGCAATAAGGCCACTCAAAAGCGGCAAACACAGGTCAGGTGACTCGCTATTATCCTGCCAAACGCTTCAGCATGTCCATCCAGATCGGTATCTGGCCATGAAAACCATCGGCGTTGACCCGTTCATCAAGCCCATGCGCGCCCTCGCGCTCGCCGACAATGCCCCAAAGCCCGCCAAAGCCATATACCGGTAGGCCATTGGCCCGCAGGAAGGCACCGTCGGTCGCCCCTGCTGATTGGTAGGGAACTACGGGTGCGCCCTTGAAACGCGTCGCGACCGCTGCCTTATAGGCATCAAGCACATCCTGCCGGATCGGGGTCGGCTCGGTTTCGGGGGTTTGCGAGCCTTCGACCGCGGTAACCGTGACATCGGGGCCAGCCAGCACCTGCAATTGCTGACGCACTTCTTCCACCTTCACGCCGGGAAAGATACGGCAATTGACATTGGCCTCGGCCTTTTGCGGTAGAGCATTGGGGGCATGTCCACCCGACAACATCGTTGCGACACAGCGCGTCCTTGTACTTCCCGGATCATTGGTTTCGACAAGATCTGCTGTCTCCCGGTCGGTGGGATCAGCTAGGAAGCGCTTGATCAGTTCACCATATTGCCCGCCGTCCTTCTCGGCGAGCAAGGCAAATCCGGCGCGGGTTGCATCGTTTATCATAGGTGGAAAACGATGCGCCTCCAGCGCGGTCAATGCATTGGATAGCGCATATATGGCATTATCCGGCCTTGGCGCACTGCTGTGCCCGCCCCGATTGGTAGCGGTCAGCTTGAAATCGGCATAGGTCTTCTCGGCGATTTGCATTGCAAACAGTTCGGGTCGGCCGTCCTTGAAAACCGAACCGCCGCCCGCATCGCTATTCAGCCCATATTCGGCATCAATCAGGTTGCGCCATTCGGTCGCCGCACGCCGTGCGCCGTTCCCCGTGGTTTCTTCGTCTCCGGTAAACAGCACGATAAGATCGCGCGTCGGCTGGAAACCCTCGGTTTTGAGATATTGTAGCGCGATCAATATGCCAGTGAGGCCCGCTTTATTATCATTTGCGCCGCGACCGAGATACCAGCCGTTTTCATCGCGGAATTTGAACGGCGGATATTTCCAGTCGCTGTCCTTTGCTTCAACCACATCCATATGCGCCATCAGCAGGATCGGCTTCTTCCCGCTCGGCTTGGCGGCGGGCCAGCGTGCGATCAGAGTCTGGGTTCTGTCATGGTCTTGGACGACGACATTAGTGATTCCGGCCTTGCGGAATTCCCCCGTCAGCAGCGTTGTCAGTTTCTTGAACTCGGCGGTGCGACCTTCGACAGTGGGTATCTCGACGATCTTGGCAAAAAGATCACGCTCGGCCAAACGTTTCGCGTCTTGTGCCAGAACCGGCGAGCAAGCGAGGGTCGTACCCAAAAGTGCTAAAATATAACGCTTCATCATTCTCTCCTCGCGTCCAGCCTAACGCCCTCCGTGCCCTTCGGCCAGATATTCCTCGGACTGCATTTCCATCAACCGGGATACAGTGCGTTCAAATTCAAACCGACCATCGCCCTTCGGGTATAGCGCATCAGGTGCAGCATCGGCTGCGGCAAGCAGCTTGACCCGATATTCGTACAGCGCATCGATCAGCGTCACAAAGCGGGCGGCTTCATTCCTGTTGTGTGGCCCTAGCACCGGGATGCCGACAATGATGACGGTGTGGAAACGGCGCGCGATCGCGAGATAGTCTGCAGCCCCGCGCGCCTCGGCGCAAAGTCGCTTGAACGAGAAGACCGCAACACCCTTCAAGGCTTTGGGTATATGCATTGTCCGGCCTACGCCGACATCGAGCTCTGCTGAAGGAACATGGGCCCTGTCCTCGGGCGGATAATCCGTAAGGTGGAAGAAGGTTTCGGACAGCTCTTTGGTCGCTTCAGGCCCGTTGGGGATGAGCCAGGTCCGTGCATGGCCAAGCCGGTCGCGGCGATAATCGGTCGGCCCGTCAAGCGCCATGACGTCAAGCCGCTGCTTTACCAGATCGATAAAGGGTAGGAAAAGCTGCCGGTTGAGACCGTCCTTGTACAGATCGTCGGGATGGCGATTCGAAGTGGTGATCACCGTAACGCCCGCGTCAAACAGCCCGGCAAAGAGCCGCGACATGATTGCAGCGTCGGCCATATTGTTGACCACCATTTCGTCAAAGCAGAGCAGCCGCACCTCATCAGCGAGCGCCGCGACCACCGGCGGAATAGGATCGCCCTTTTCCTTCTCGCGCTCGACCTTTAGCCGCGCATGGATATCGAGCATGAACTCATGGAAATGCGCGCGACGTTTGCGGTTCACCTGCACATTGTCGAAGAACAGGTCCATCAGCATCGACTTACCGCGTCCGACCCCGCCCCACAGATAAAGCCCGCGAACAGGCTCGGGCTTCTTGCCAAGGAAACGCCATAAAGTGCTGCCGCGCGGGGGAACGGATTCTAGCTGTTGTTGAATATCGGCCAGTTTGGCGGCAGCCTGCGCCTGATCCGCATCAGGCTTAAGCTCGCTCGCCGCGACCAATGCTTGATAGGCAGCGAGCAGTCCGGTCATCTCTTGTCTTGGGATGCCTTGCGGATTGTTCCGGAGAAAGAGGCAACGATATGCTCGTCATTCGCACCCTGCACCACCATACCACGCAGGAAGATCAAGCGGCCGGTTTCGCGTACCTGTTCAACCACCGCATCAAGCGGTTCGCCCAGCCGGCCGCCGCCGATAAACTGGGTGCCCAGATCGAGTGTTACCGAAAAGCCCGCGTTGAGCGAACCGAACTGGTGCGCAGCGGCGAAAAGCGAGACGTCAATCAGCGCCAGCGTAACCGCACCATGGACATTGTCGCCCAGATTGCTGTGTTTGCGGGTTGGATGCATTCGGATGCGCGCGCGCGGGCGGCCATCGGGCAGAGGTGCTTCCGGGCGGACCGCTAAAGGCTCGATAAAAGAGTTGAATCGCGTCTTATCGTTCAGATTCCAGCTGAGCCAGCCACCGTCCTGTGCCTGGGCGTCGAAATGTCCGGCGGGAAGCGGCGCCTCAATGCCGTCGTTCAAATCTGGCGCTCCGCCATCATCTTCTTGGTTTCGGCAATCGCCTTGGCCGGGCTCAAGCCCTTGGGGCAGGCATTGGCGCAGTTCATGATGGTGTGGCAGCGATAGAGGCGGAACGGATCTTCGAGGTCGTCGAGGCGTTCACCGGTCATTTCGTCGCGGCTGTCGGCCAGCCAGCGATAGGCTTGCAGCAGGATGGCAGGACCAAGGAACTTGTCGCTGTTCCACCAGTAAGACGGGCAGCTGGTCGAGCAGCAGGCGCACAGGATGCACTCATACAGGCCATCGAGCTTCGCACGATCTTCGGGCGACTGAAGGCGCTCCTTGCCCGAAGGGGTCGGGGTCACGGTCTGCAGCCAGGGTTTGATCGAGGCATATTGCGCGTAGAAATGGGTGAGGTCGGGAACCAGATCCTTGACTACCTCCATATGCGGCAGCGGGGTGATGGTGACCTCGCCCTTGCAGTCTTCGATGGCGGTTGTGCAGGCAAGGCCGTTCTTGCCATTCATGTTCATCGCGCAAGAGCCGCAAATGCCTTCGCGGCATGAACGGCGGAAGGTGAGCGAGCTATCCTGCTCCGACTTCATCTTGATCAGCGCGTCGAGCACCATCGGGCCGCAATTGTCGGTATCGACTTCGAACGTATCGTAACGCGGGTTTTCACCGCTGTCGGGATCATAGCGATAAACTTTGAACTTGCGCGCGGTGCCATTGCTGGTCGCTGCGTGGGTCTTGCCCTTCTGGACCTTGCTGTTCTTCGGCAAAGTGAATTCGGCCATGTTTCTATCCCGATACTGAATCTGTGAACGCCCTAACCAAGCGGGCATCCCCAAGCAAATGCAAATTTTAACCGCGCAATTGAATGCAGGTTTATATCCTAGGCATCAATCCATGGCGGATCAGGCTTTCGGCGACAATCGTTTCGATCAGGTCTTCCTGTTTCCAGCCCATCAGAACGGCGGAGCGGCCATAGACTTTCTCTGACCACAGGTTGCACTGCAAATTGACCTCGAGCAGGTTGATCTCTCCTGTTTCCTCATTGAAACGGAATTCAAAGCGGCCGAAATCGAACGGACGAAAAATCTCGGCGAGGGTCAACGTCATCGCCTTGATCTTTTCCCAGGCCTCGTCGCCTTCAAACGGCACCAGCGTATATTTATGCTCGCGTTCGACAAGATCACGCTTTTCGGCGTGGGTGCGCAGGTGCGACGGGTCATTCTGTTTGAACAGCATCGGCGGCATCACGAAGGGGGCGCCGTCCTTGGTGATGACCGGCACCTCGACATCGCTGCCATTCATGAACGGTTCGACAATGGCATCATGGCCCTCGGCATGGATGCGCAGCACAGCCTCCTTGACGCCTTCCCAATCATGCGCGTCACCAATGCCCCAACTAGCCGAGCTGTTATTGGGCTTGATCACGAAACGGTTGCCTTTGGGGCAGCGGGCTTCCTCGACCGGCGCGCCCGCGCGGTAGACCGCCCAGTCGCAAGTCGGAACGCCGCGTGCCTTGCCTTCCAGCTTGGTGAGGTGCTTGTCGTCAGCCAGTCCGCGCAGGATCGGATTGGCGCCGAGATAGGGAACGCCGAGGCGCTCGCAGAGCAACGGGCACAGCATCTCCGAATTGAAGAAGCCGCCGCGATTGAGCATTGGCCAGACGAAATCGACGCCGGGATCGGTGAACAGCGCGTCATAGCTATTCGCCACGCTCAGTTTTTCGAAAAGTCCGGCGAGAATGGTCTTCATCTCATAATGATAAGGCGAATGGTTGCCATCTGTGCCGTGCAGGCTGCCGTCACCCAAGGCATGCTTGGCGACGAACAGGATGCGCAAATTCTTGCGGGCTTCGGCTGTGAGGCGGGTGGGTTCGGTCATATCCATAGTCCTTTGACGGGCTTTGCCCCTCTTCGCCGCCGCTCATAGTCGCTTTGCCGAATTTCGCAATTTCCTAATTGCGGCTTGGCGGCTATACGCCGGGGCCATCAAGGGAAACAAAGGGCCAGTTACGCGCTTATGACCATTTCCGAACTGGCCGACTGGATGACCAGAGGCGGCGACGCGCGCATCGTGCTTGATGCCGAAACAGGTCTCAACCGGTATCACAGCTCTCCCTATCCACGTGAAGTTCTGGCCTTCGCCTCTTCGACGGCTAACGATTTGAGCGCCGATGCGATGGCGTTTCTCGAAGCCGAATTTGCAGATGGTGCGGCAAAGCTGCAATCGGGCGGTGCTTATGCGTCTTATCTAGATCAGCTGCGCGGCCGAATTTCCGGTGCCTATAGCCTACCGGCCGGAACTGATATTTTCTTTGCACCGTCGGGTACCGACCTAGAATATGTAGCGCTTTTGGCGGTCGCGGGTCGCAAGCCTAATTGCATCGCCAACCTGCTGCTTGGGGCCGGCGGGGGCGGTTCAGGCTGCATCCACAGTGCCGCAGGATGCTACTTCGCCAATGAAACGGCGCTGGTTGCCGATGTGAAACCGGGGCAGCCGATCGACGGTCTTCCTCCCATCGAGATGGGGGATTTTCCGGTGCGCAATCCGGAAGGTGAGGCTTTCGACAGTGAAACGCTTGCCGCCCAAATGGAAGGTGCGATTTCCAAGGCGCTGGCCGAAGGTCGTTACCCCCTTGTCCATGTCGTGCACGGATCGAAGACCGGTCTGGTACTGCCGCATTTGGACGATATTGACCGACTGCAAAGTCGCTTTGGCGGCGATGTCGCCTTTGTTGTCGATGCCTGCCAGGCGCGGATTACGACACAGGCGATCCACGATTATCTAGCGCGCGGTATTATCGTCTTCCTCACCGGATCGAAGTTCATGGGTGGCCCTCCGTTCAGCGGGTTTGCCCTGCTGCCCGCGGGAATGGCCGGTACCGCCACCCCGTTGGCTGCTGGCATGGCAACGGTGTTTCGCCGCGCCGAAGTTCCGGCCGGATGGGCAGGTGCTCAAGCACTGCCGGCAAGTGGCAATGCCGGACTGGCACTTCGCCTGTCAGCCTCATTGTTCGAATTGGAACGGTTTCAAAAGCTGAGCATAGCAAGGGTCACGCGGGTCGTGTCAGCATTTAATCAGGTTGCTGGCAAACTGGCAGCGCAGCTGCGTGCACGAAAGGTTGCCGCTGCACCCGTTGAAGATGTGGATGAGGAATTTGAGCATCCCATCGAGATGCAGACATTGGTGACCCTGGACCTATGCCACGATAGCGCCGGAGAAGTCAGCCGCACGCTCGATTTCGACAGCGCGGTTGCAATCCACAAGGCGATGACTGCCGACGGTGTGCGTCTTGGCCAACCTGTGCGCTGCGTCAAACTGGCCGACGGCCGCTGGGGTGGGACTCTGCGGGTCGGCCTGTCTATGCCACAGGTGGTTCGTCTCGATGGTGTCGGCGATGCCGAGATGTCAAAATGGTTGCAAAGTGCGATGGACAGGATTGCTGCGGCATTGGAGCCGCGCTTGGGGTGACTCAGCCGACGCGAAGGCGCTGCAGGAAGGCAGCACTCGCCTCGCGCAACGAAATAGCCCGCGACTCCATCTCGCGCATGACCTGATGCATTTCATCGGCAACTTCGCCGACCCGCAGTGCATCCTGATTCACTTCCTGGCTCTGCGATCTGACTTCTTCGGCATTGCGGGCGGCATGTTCGGCATTGTCACCTATTTCGCGCGTCGCCGCTTGCTGTTGCGAAATAGCGGCGGCGATGTTCCCCGCACCCTGTTGAACCCGATCGATCTTGTCGACGACCGATTCCACCTTTTCGGCGGTGGTTTCCATCTGCCCGCGAATATTCGCCACGGTCCCTGAAACAGAGGCGATGGCCTGGTGCGTCTGGCTGGCGAGTGATTTGACCTCTTGTGCGACGACCGCGAAGCCGCGACCTGCTTCTCCGGCACGTGCCGCTTCAATGGTGGCATTAAGTGCGAGCAGGTTGGTGCGGCTGGCGACATCCTCGATGATCGCTGCAATCTCTCCGACCTTGTCGGCATCCTGCGAGAGTGCACCGATAGCCGTGCTGCTCAGGCGGCTGCTACCCGTGGCGGCATTGGCGGCCTCGACCTGATCATCAACCTGATCGGAAATGGCCTGCGTTGCGTCGCCCAACTGCCGGGCGGCGCTGGCAACCATCTGGATGGCGCTGCTCATATTTTCGGCCATGATCGCCATGGCATCGGCCCGGTTGCGCGTCTGCGCGCCGATACCCGCCAGTTGCTCTGCGGATTCGCCGACCGCCCGAATCGCAGTGGTGATGGCATCTGCCGTCATGATAACGGATCGCTCGAATTCATGTGCCAGCTGCTCCATCTCCGCCTGTCGCTGCCGATCGGCCTTGGCGCGGATTTCGGCCTCGACTTGCTCTGCACGCTTGCGCTCGGCCTCAATTTCGTCGCGTCGTTCGCGTTCCTGCTCATAGAAATCGGCCCGTGCATGGGCAAAGGCATGGGCATCATCGATCGATTTCAGGAAGGATCGCCATTGGCGCATTGCGATGCGGTGCAACGCAAAACCGTAAATCGCGGTGGCGGCATAGAAATACCAGGGCAGTTGCTCATTGGACAGCAGGGGCCCGGCGATGCCGCCTACAGTGACCATAACCAGCCAGACAAACATTGATCGCGGTAGGCACAGAAAGGTCAACGCACCTACGCCGATCAGGCCAAAGGCCGTGCCTCCGGCGATAACATGGTTGATTTCGCCTGGGAGCGTCCACAGGTCGCAGATCAACCCTGCCCATGCGATGGAACCGATGCCGACATATTCGACGAAGCGGTTGCGCAGCCTTTTCAGAATGAGACCGTCATCATCGGCATCGAGATCATAGTCTTTGAGTTTCAAATGCAGGCGGAAGATCAGAAATTGGGACAGCACCACAAAAGGCGCGCCGACGATCGAGAAATAGGGAATGATCGACGTCGACATTAGCGCGGCCGTCGAAAGATAAAACAGGATGGCTGTGATCAGAATTGCAACATTGGCCCCAGCCGCGGCCTGCAATTGAGCAAGCAGGAGTGAGCGATTCTCGCCGCTTGCGCTGCGCCGCAACGTTTCCATTTCATCCCCCAGATCGAGGACAATGGAGAACAGGTCGCGATATTTGCCGAATATGTTCATCGAGCTTCCCGAAATCTATCCCAATCGGCTATCGCAGGAAGTTCCAAAGGAAATATTAACTATGCAGGGCCGCATTCCGCATGCTGGTGGTCTCTAAACTACCGCTATGCCTATTTTGCTTGTTGCCGTGTGAATGCCAGAACATCGTCGATGACCGGAGCCTTGCTGCGGAACGGGCGGGCGATGGCCATGATTATCCCGCTATGGGTGACCTCGGGATAAAGTCGTAATTCTGCCTTGCCTGTGTCCTCATTGACCTTTTTCGCCAACGCCTTGCTGTTTCGCGGCTTGACCGTCGTATCGGCATCGCCGGTCAGCAACAGCAACGGTGGCGCCTTTCCATTGGCAAAGTGGATTGGCTGGGTCTCTTCAGGTTTGGGCCAATGTCCAAGTGCGTCGCGCGCGGCATCGCTCGTGAAGGGAAGGAAATCATAGGGTCCTGCAAGGCCGATAATGCCGGCTATTGCAGATGCGTCGAGACCATGCCGCCGAAGCCATTTTGGATCGAGCGCTGCAAGCATGGCAATATGCGCGCCTGCACTATGCCCCATGACGAACAAGCGATCCGGGTCGCCACATGTACTTTGATTCAGCTCCCGGTTGGCGCCGGCAATGGCTTGTGCCGCATCGTCGACAAAATCGGGAAAGCGATGCCCGGGCGCCTTTCGGTAATCGGCGATGAAAGTGATGAAGCCGCGCGCGGCGAAAGCGCGGCCGACAAAGGCATAGCTGCTCCTGTCTCCGTCGCGCCATGAACCACCATGGAAGAAGAGCAGCGACGGAAATTTGCGGTCACCACATTCTTTGCCGGCACCAACCGGGTAATAGATGTCATAGCTTTGCTGTGATGACGCAGTCTCGCTGTAATGGGTGCCAAGAACCGCAGAACCGATTGCGTCCGCTTTGCCGGGCCACCAGCGGTCCGCGAGCTCAAGCTGTGCGGGACCGCCCAATCGATAGAACCAGATTCCTGCAACAGTCAGCAGCAGGGCGATGATAATCAGTGCGGTTTTCAGCATCGCCCGGTGATATCCTATGGCACGCAAAAGAAAAGGGCGACCCGAGGGCCGCCCTTTGGAAAATCCAGAAAGGATTTGCTTAGCGCTTCGAGAACTGGAAGCTGCGGCGGGCTTTCGCCTTGCCGTATTTCTTACGCTCGACGGTGCGGCTGTCGCGGGTCAGGAAGCCTTCGGCCTTGACCGCACCACGCAAGGCGGGTTCGAACTTCGACAGTGCCTGGGCGATACCGTGCTTGACTGCACCGGCCTGTCCCGAAAGACCGCCACCCTTTACGGTTGCGACCACGTCATATTGTCCGGTCCGTTCGGTCACGCCGAAGGGCTGGTTGATGACGAGGCGCAGCGAGGGGCGTGCGAAATACACTTCCTGGTCGCGGCCATTGACGATGATTTTGCCGGTGCCGGGCTTCAGCCAAACGCGGGCAACGGCATCCTTGCGGCGACCGGTCGCATAGCTGCGGCCCTGTGCGTCAACTTCCTTTTCGCGCAGCGGGGCTGCGGGGGCAGCCGGAGCCGAACCTTCGGCACCCAGCGTCTGGAGGTCAGCGAGCGATTCTACGGTGTCGGACATTATGCACCCACCTTGTTCTTGCGGTTCAGGGAAGCGACGTCGAGCACCTTGGGCTGCTGGCCGTCATGCGGGTGTTCGGTACCGTTGTAGAGGTGCAGGGCACGCATCTGCTGGCGACCGAGTGGGCCGCGCGGAACCATG
>NZ_CALMSV010000263.1 GCF_937872355.1 uncultured Sphingorhabdus sp.
TTGAGGGCCCAGAAGACACCCTGTTCATCGGTCTTAGCGATGCGAAGCAACTGATCGACGCTTCGCAGAAAACAGCGAAAGGTGACGGCGTCCAGATGCTCGGTCGCGATGTGGTTGCCACCTGGCTCAACTTCCTCGCCGGAAACAACATCGGCGATGCAGATACGGACGCAAAAAGCCCGCAGCATTATATCGACGACGCGGTCGACTGGCTGCAGACATTTGGTGGCAAGAACGGCAACGGTGCCCACAATAATCTGGCCGACAATTTGAAGACCGAGACGTTCGACATCTACGATCCGTCACATGCGGTGGTGAAGACGAACACGACGCAGTGGAATTCGCCGCAATTCGCCGGCGATAGCCATTCCGCAAGCCAGATGCATAACGCTCTCGATTACTACAATAATCACGGCCAGACCGGGCGGCACACAATATGCGCATGATCGTGACGACGGTACGTTCGCGACTGCGCTGAAAGTTGTTCAAAGTGCCGAATATGTGGGCCTGGCGGATTATCCGAGCGGGGATGCCGTCCATGACTCGTCTATCATGACAACTGAGCAGATGATGGTGGTCTAAGGACGGCTTGACGATGTCAGTAAAGGGGGGCGAATGAACGGACTACCGGAAGAAGAAACCGGATCCTTTCTGGTGCTCGAAAGGCGGCTGGGGTTATCGCCCTGGCTTGCCAAACCGATTGAGGAGAATCGCTGGCTTTATGCCCGCGTTCTCCTGGCGGCGGCGCTGATCAACATTTTTGCGATCTTCACCTCGCTCTACACGATGACTGTCTACGACCGGGTGATCCCGACAAGCGCCTATGCTTCGCTTATCGGGCTGACCATCGGCTTGGTGATCATCATCGTCTTTGATTTCATCATCAAGGGGTTGCGAGCCTATTTCGTTGATGTAGCGGGATCGCGCATCGACCAACGTGTTGGCCGAGAGATTTTTGCCAAGATATTGTCGATGCGGCTAGACCAGCGACGCGGCTCTATCGGCGGGCTTTCGGCTATCGTTCGCGAAGTAGATACCATTCGGGACTTCATGGCCTCTGCAACGATCACGGCGCTGGTCGATGTCCCGTTCATTTTCCTGACATTGCTGGTAATCGCTCTGATTGGCGGCAGTGTGGTCTGGGTTCCGATTATATTGATTCCGGTTGTGCTGTTGATTGGCCTGGCATTGCAGCCAGCGCTCCGCGCGCAATCGTCTCAGCTGCTCGGCAATTCACTTTCGAAACATGCTGTGCTTGTCGAAGCGATCGGTAGCCTTGAGACTGTCAAGGTTGCCGGCGCAGGACCAATGCTGGATATGCGTTACGACGGAGCGGTCGAGCGGCATTCTGCCGTATCCTTGCGGCAAAGAATTATCTCAAACCTTGGCATCAACAGCGCGATGAGCGCGCAATCGCTTTGTTATGCCGGGGTGGTTTTTGTCGGCGTCTTCAAGATTGCCGACCAGAGCATGACGATGGGGGCCCTCATCGCTTGCTCTATCCTGGCTGGGCGGGCTGTTGCCCCCCTGACACAGATCGCTCAGCTTTTGACCCGCGTGCATTCGGCCCGCAGCGCCTACAAGCAGATCGATGCTCTGATGGAGCAGCCCGACGAACGCAGCACACCGGGATTATCAGTGCCGATGCTGCTGGAGGGCGGAATCGAATTTCGCGACGTGGATTTCCGCTACCCCGACGCCGCCGAACTGGCGCTGCGTAATGTGAACCTGCGGATTAATCCTGGTGAGCATGTTGCGCTGATTGGTCCGATCGGATCGGGCAAGTCGACAATCGCAAAGTTGATTACCGGACTATATGAACCGGCATCCGGCCTGGTTCTCGTCGATGGTATCGACATCCGGCAAATGGAGCCGACGACATTCCGGTCGAAGGTAGGAACCTTGCTGCAGGACAATAGCCTGCTGACCGGAACCATTCGCGACAATATCCGTCTCGGGCGATCCGAGGACGACGAAGAACTGATGCGCGTGTCACAAATTGCGGGCGCTCATGATTTCATTGCAACACTGCCCCACGGCTATGACCTGCGGCTGAGTGACCGTGGCGAAGGACTTTCAGGAGGCCAGAGGCAGTCGATCGCATTGGCCCGAGCCATGTATGGCAGCCCGCCAATCATGGTCCTCGACGAACCGACTTCGGCTATCGATACCGATACCGAGGCTGCCGTCGTAAACCGGTTGAAAGAGGAGCTCTCGGGTCGCACCTTGATACTCGTCACCCACCGGCCTTCGCTGCTCGCACTGGTCGACCGTGTCATTCTTATGTCGCGCGGTCGCGTGGTTGTAGACGGTCCGCCCGACCAAATCGCGCAAAAAATATCCCTGCTGAAAGCACGTTAATGACTGAATTGGTCCCCTATGCCGCGATCCAGCGATATGAAGACCGTATATTGGCTGTCGAACCACGTCGCGCGGCAAATTTCTTGCTCTACCTGATCGCAACGCTTTTTCTTGTTGCTATCATCTGGGCCAGCTTCACCAAGATCGATAGAACTGTTCGGGCGAACGGCCAGGTCATTCCGAGCGCAAAGCTTCAAGTCGTTTCCAACCTGGAAGGCGGTGTTGTCGAGGCCATAAACGTTAAACCTGGTGATCGCGTGCAAAAGGGAGCGGCGTTAATCCGGTTGAGCCCGACGCTTTCCGGGGCAGCTTATGATAGCAGTGAGGCCGGGGTCAAAGCATTGGAGGCAAAGGCGGACCGACTGCGCAGTGAGGTTCTTGGTAAAACACCATCCTTGGCGTCTGCCAATGCGCAGGACGTACAGACGCAAATGGAGCAATCCCTATATGCCTCCAGACGGTCTGAATATTCCAGTTTGATTGCCGCTGCGGAAGCGCGGGTATCGCAAGCATCCCGCCAGGTAGCAGAAGCACAAGCCTCGCTGGCGGCTAAACGGTCCTCGTTGAATGCCGCCGAGCGCGAGCTCGATATGATCCGTCCGCTTGCTGAAAAGCTCATCGTTCCGAAAATCGATCTTGTTCGCGCCGAAAATGCGGCTTCGGTCGCACGCAGTGAGGTTGATGCTGCTAATTCGGCGCTGTCGCGCGCGCAGTCCGGCGTCGCAGAGGCACGCGCCAGCCTTGCCCAGCAGCGCAGCGACTGGAAGTCACGTGCCGCAAATGAACTGACGCAGGTGCAGGCCGATCTTGCCTCGCAGAAAAGCACCCTACCCGCACTTCAGGACAAGGTCAGTCGCACCGTCATCCGCGCACCCATGTCCGGCATTGTTAATCGGGTGCTGGTGAACACAGTGGGCGGTTCAGTCGCAGCCGGAGAACCTGTAGTCGAAATCGTCCCCGTCGAAACCGTTCTTTTGATCAATGCATCGGTGCGTCCTTCGGATATCGCCAATGTTAGGCTGGGTCAGAAAGCACGCATTGAAATAACCGCATATAATTCGGCAATTTTCGGCTGGATGCAGGGTGAAGTCGTCTCGATTTCTCCTGATGCGATTTACAACGAAGCTCTGAAAGAGAGCTTCTACTCGGTCGAGGTGCGAACAGTCGGCAAAGCTTTGAGCGACAGCAATGGCAAACCCAACCGCACCAGCAAATGGAAGTCCTCCACCGTCAGCCCGGTCACGGTCAGGAACAGGTCTGGTTCCAGCTTGGTGATCACATCCTGAACGCTGCCTGAAAATAGGTTTCGGGCGATTGCAGATTGCGCAGCATCAGGATCGACGACCATTGCGGCACTGTGACACCCGTGGTCAGCTTGCCGCAAGAGAGCGTGATCGACTTGCTGTCATGCCCGCCGCCAATGGCCTTGCGTACCGGATCAAGCGCAGCAAGCCCGATCCCTGCCGCCGTCCCTGCCGCGACGACAACCTTGTAGTCGTGCCAGAATATATTCTGCTTTTCCTCCAGCAGGTTGGCCATGGCCTGACACGATGCGACATTGGGCAGGAACCAGAAGGCGTGGTTGAGATAGGGCAACAGCCGCGCATTCTCATAAGGAAAAGGCGCCTTCGTACCCGATTTCAATTGGTCCACCGTCTGCGGGTTGTAAGAGCCTCGAATGATGTTCAGCCATTTCTGCACATCATCTTTGTGCTTGAACGTCGCGAGCACGCCAGTGCCGCTAGCCGAGAAAAACTCATTGAGATCAAACTCGTCAAACTCGCCCTGGCTGGCGATGGCGGTCAGCTCATCGGGCATCTGATAGGTGAACAGGCTGACCATCGGCAGCGCGCCATAGGGGTTGCGCTCGCCCGGATTGGCCGCGCCGAACGCCTGTTTGGCGCGCTGTTCGTCCGTGTAAGTCCAGTTGAAAATCTGCTCCTCAATGAACTCGCCCGTCCTGATCTGTCGAAACGGCGTGCCGGAGAGGTAGAGATAGGCACGGGTAGTGATCGGCAGGAAATCCGTCTCGGGCTCCAGAGGTTGCTGTAAATCCGCCGCCTTTTGGTTGATCCGCTCGATAAGCTTCTCCGTGCTCGCCGTAAGGGCGGCCTCTTCACGGGCGATGGCCTCTTCTTCACCTTCGAACAGCTCCTTGGCGCTCTCACGCCACGCGCCGAAGTGATATTCGTCGAAGACGACGAGATCCCAATTGATCTCGTGAATCCATTCGTTCCGCGCCTTGATCGCGCCGCCTTCCTTACCGAGCAAGTCCTGGAACGAACCGAAATAGACCAGGGGTGTGTCCTTGGGCACCGCGCGCGGGTCACCCCCGGTGTTTCGTGAGAGATATTGCCAGCCGTCGAAATCGACATGGTTTTCAAGATCGGTGCGCCAGGCATCCTCGACAGCGGGTTTGAACGTCACGACCAAGACGCGCTTTGCCCCCAGCCGCTTGGCGAGTTGATAGCTGGTGAAGGTTTTGCCGAAGCGCATCTTGGCGTTCCACAGGAAGCGCGGAACGGCGTTCGCATCCTCCTGCCAGCGCGACTGGAAATAGGCGTAGGTCTGCTCGACTGCCGCCGCCTGTTCTTCGCGGGGCGGGAAGGTTTCGTGATGGGTGCCAGCAAAGGTCTGGCCTGTCCGCAGCTCAGTCAGCACGGTGCGGACATCCGCAACGGTGCAGTGCATCCATTCAAGCTGCGCGTTGGCAAAGCCCTTGGCGGCGAGCGCGGCGCGGACGGCGTGATCGGTGATGATGCTGCCATCATCGCGCGCGGCGCTTTCATCGAGTTCGATGGTGTAATTGGTGATCGCCGCCGTCTTGAGCTGTTCGGCCATCCGGTTCGCAAATTCGGGCGGTGTAAACACCTCGTCGTTCGACAGATTGGCAATGCACGTCAGCACATCCGGATTGCGCCCGCGAAGGGGCGCGGGGAGCTGCACATTCATTGGACAGGCTCCGGCTCTTGCGCCGCAAGTTCGCGTATCGTCATGGGCGGGTAGCGGTCGGGCGTCGGCTGAAATATCTCATGGCGGCCCAATCCGGCAAACAGTGTTCCTTCTTCCCGGAACGCGGCCATGCCGGTCAGTCGGTCCAGCCGGAAATCACGGCGCTGAAACTTGCCCTTGCCCATATAGCCCCACTCAACCACCAAGATCGGATCACCAGCATGATCGCGCATTGTCATCGCGTCGCCGTGAATCAGATTCAGCGACAGAACATGCTCGGCGGCGCGATACAGCTCGTCGGCCTCTTTGAGTTTTAAATAGGCGGCGAAGACTTCAAGCATGTTTGCGCGGCATTCGGCGATATTGTCCGCCAG
>NZ_CALMSV010000264.1 GCF_937872355.1 uncultured Sphingorhabdus sp.
GAAATCGCGACCGATTTGACTTCACCCGCCTCAATCTTGTCGCGGAAATTGGAATAGCTGATACCGGTGGAGGCCGAACTGCTACCACCGCTGAAAATCGAAACGACCAGCAGCAAAGCCACCATAATCCCGGCCCAAATCATCAGATTGCGGGCGAAGGGGTTGCCTTTGGGTTCCTGATCGTCGTTCATTTCGGATTTCCAATAATGGGAGAAATACCAGCCTAATGTAGGTCACAAAAGGTGAATGGCAATATAACCCTTGGGCCAGAACGTGCGAAAATTCCGATTTCTCTAATGATTTTGCTTTCTGGGCGGAGCTGGCTCGATGCGCCACAAGGTTCCGCCGGTACACAGCAGCTCTCCAATGGTCAGCTTTCCGCCCGAACGAAGCGTTTCAAGCGCCCGATCAATTGTGTCGCCGCGAGGAGCGATGCTGGCATCTTGGCTCTGCAATGCGCGAATTAAAAGGCGGCGGACGATTTCCGGCGGCAGGCCGGATGGATCGAGCGTTGTTGCGCGGCTTTCTGAGACTGCGACGCGCTCGGGCTCGAGCTTCGCGGCCATCCATTCGAGGGCATCATGCGCTTCACGTAGCGCGGAGACGGTGCGGGCGATGCGCGGTGCGTCCAGCAAATCAGGGGCAGATTTCAGCCATTGGCGGATTTGCACCCGGTCAAATTCCTGATTGGCATTGCTTGGATCTTCGCAGGGAACGACATGGTGCGCGTCGCAGACCGCAAGCAGTTCGGCCTTGGTTAAACCCAGCAAGGGACGGATGATGCGTCCGTTGCTTTCGCGGATCGCCGAAAGCCCGGCGATACCGCTGCCCCGCGCGATCCGCATCAGCAGGGTTTCCAGCTGGTCGTCGGCATGGTGCGCGGTGGCGATCCAGCGCAGGCCATGCGCATCGGCCCAGTCACCCAGCAGCCGGTAGCGGACATCGCGGGCGGCGGATTGGATATTGCCGGTAATCGGCGCATCGGGCTTCAATATGGTATGCGCTATGCCGCGTTCGGCGCAGATTTGTGCGACATAGGCGGCTTCCTCTGCCGCTTCGGGACGCAGTCCGTGGTCGACCGTCGCCGCCATGATCGCTTTTGGAAAGGCCGCATGTGCCATAAGCAGCAGCGCAAGGCTGTCCGGCCCTCCCGATACCGCTAGGCCAATCTGCGGAAAATCCAACACTGCCGGATTTCTGCCGGTAAGGCGGCACAGCGCATCCGCAAACATAGGTCCGGTGTCTCTGGATGATCGCGTCATCCGCAAGGCTTTAAGGTGGCGTCTGCAAATTGCCTACCGGCTTATTTGCACTTCGCCTTTTTGCGACCTTCGGCCAATCGCGAAGCAAGACGTCCGCTGGCTTCGGTTGGATAGGCGCTTGCCAACTGGCCAAACGCTTCGCACGCCTCAGGCGCTTTGCCCAGATCGGTCAAGGCGTCACCCAGGAAATACAGGCTTTCCGGTGCGCGTTCGCCTTTCGGGTCGTTCTTGTAATTGTCGTAAAAAATCTTCACCGCAGTCGCCGGCTTGCCATCGTCCAGCCAAGACCGGCCCAGCAGATTGCGTGCGAAGCTGGCTCTTTTGTGCTTCGGATATTTGGTGATCACATCCTGCAGTTGTACTTGCGCTTCGGGATAGAATTTTGCTTCCCACAGACGATAGCCATAGGAATAGCCGTCTTCGAAAGCATCGCCAGTTGAGGGCCGCTCAATCGCCGCCACAGCGGAAGTTCGTGCAGCAGTAGGTTTGGCCGGCGCTGTCGTTTTTGCAGGCGCAGCTGCTGGTTTTGGTGCGCTGGTGGCTTTGGCCGGAACAGCGGCGACAGTGGTATCGGTTTCCGCCGCGCTGACTGTGCTCGTTGATTGAACAGTGTTTTGCGCTTTGATCTGCGTTTCGAGAAGCTTCAGCCGCTGATCCATTGCCTTCATTCCGGCACTCTGCGTTTCAACCTGCCCAGTCAGAGTTGCCAATTGTGTTTCCAGCGCATCAACGCGCCCGATCAGATCCGAAACCGCGCTGGATGATGGCGTTCCCGCGGTTGCAGGCTTGGTACCTTCAGGCTGGATTTCAGGTTCGAAAAATTTTCCTGCGCCATCCGGAAAGACCTTGCGCTGGACTGCCTTCATTTCCTTTTCCAGCTTCACGACGCGACCTTCTACATTCGCGTCCTGCGCATGGGTGGCCGGGACTGCGGAAACGATTGCGGTGGCAGTCAGGAAATATCGGAACTTCATTTCAGCCCTCCCGGCTAACAAACTGGATTCTACGACTTTTGCGCATTCCCCTATCCAGATGAACTATAACTGACCCGGAATCGCGAATAAAGCCTCTGGCGGGCAAAAGCGCCAAAAGGCCGAAAATAACTGTGGATTGCAGAAATGCTTAGCGCGTGCCTGACATTTGGGGCGCTGCCGAACCGGTGGCCTGCGCTCCGCTGGCGGGGGCGGGTGAGGGGCTTGCCGTGCGTGCCAGCAAGGCCGCTGCACTCACGCCGACATCTGCGATCGAGCGTTCGCCGGTTCCCAACGCCGGAACCGGTTTGCCGCCAATGGTAACGTCCAGAACCTGCGGTCTGCCGGTGACGATCATCGGGTTATTGGCATTTGCAGGAACTGTAAAGCGATCACCCGGTTGCATTTCCTGCTCATATAGTCGCTTATTGTCGGCATCGTAAATTTTCACCCATACAGCTTCGCGTGCAGCAATCACGACTTCACCAGCCGGATCGATGGCTGTCGCTGCATCCGGCTTGGGCTGATCCTTGATCGAAGCTTCGGCGACAGTCTTGATTGGCTCCGTAGGCGTCGCATCTGGAGACAATGCAAAACTGCGCCAGACGAAATAGGCAGCGACCAGCGCGACAGCCAGCCCTGCTGCACTCCATGCCAACCAGCGCGGCGGCACGCGGGCAGGATCGGTGGGCTCATAGGCAGGCGCGCGCGCAACCATGCCCTGATAGCCACCCTGTTCCAGCTCCCCCCGCATTTCTGCGGCGATCGCTACATCATCCAGTCCCAATGCCTTGGCATAGGATTTGGTGAAGCCAACCGTATAGGTTGAACCCGGCAATGCCGAATATTCCGAGGCTTCGATTGCCTCCAGATGGCGGATCGGTACACGCGTCCGATTGGCGATTTCATTGAGCGAGAGCCCTTCGGCTTCGCGCTTGGCACGCAATTTGGCACCGACCGACTGAAAAGCAGTTTGCCCTTCGTCAGCATTCGCAGCTTCAATTTCTTCCTGTTCGCGATTGTCCACCAAACCGCACTCCATGACCCGAATAAAAACGCCTCTGCCGGGCGGTTGCGAAACAATGACGGCGGTATATCGAAAGTCAATGTTTAAAAGGCCTGTTGCCGCCGCAACTCAAGATATTTCAACGCCTTGGGATTGCGCCCATGATTCAAGCCGTTGCCTGATGTTACCCGCTGGAGATGACAATATTGTCGCCATTTCAGCAGCTATTCCTGTGGCATCGAGCGAGCGGACCATCGCCTTGATCGCGCCGACAGCTGCCGGAGTGATCGACAGGCGTTTGATACCTATGCCTATTAATGCCATCGCTTCCAATGTGCGCCCACCCATTTCGCCGCAAACCGTCAAATCCACTTTATGGTCATCGCATGCAACGACGACGCGCCGGATGAAGCGCAATATTGCTGGGCTTAACCAATCGTAACGCTCGGCCAGACGTGGGTCCGCCCGGTCCGCTGCAAAAAGAAACTGAGTCAAATCGTTGGTGCCGATCGATAGGAAATCGATTTTGGGCAATAAGATATCGAGCACTTCAGCAAGCGCAGGAACTTCAAGCATTGCGCCATAGCGGATGCGCGACGGAAGCTGTTTTTTGCGCGAGGCCAGATATTCCAGTTGCACCTGAAAAACCTGTTTTGCCGCGTCAAATTCCCAAGGCTCCGACACCATTGGAAACATGACGTTGAGGTTGCGACCTGCTGCTGCCTCGAGAAGTGCACGCGCCTGCGCCTTCATCAACCCTTCCTGGTCGAGCGCAAGCCGTAAGGCGCGCCAACCCATAGCAGGGTTCTCCTCCTCCTCAGAGATATGCTTCAAATAGGGGAGTGCCTTATCGCCACCAACATCAATGGTGCGAAACACAACCGGCTTGTCTCCGGCAGCATCGAGGACTTCGCGGTAGAAGCGCTGCTGGCGCTCGCGTTGTGGCAATGTTGCCGATATCAGGAACTGGAATTCGGTGCGGAACAGGCCGATGCCCTCTGCACCTGAAAGGCCAATGGCCAGCGCATCGTCGCGCAATCCGGCATTGATCAGCAAGGCAAGATTCTGGCCATCTTTGGTGACCGATGGTTCATCGCGCAGCGCCGCATAGCGGGCCTTTTTCTTTTGCCGGTCGGCCAACTCGCTCGAGAATGCCTGTTGCACTGCGGCTGATGGCCGGACGATGACATTTTTCTCATCGACATTGAGAAGAAGCATGTCGCCATCGCGAATGGTTTGGCGGACGCCTGCCACCCGGCCAAGAACCGGCACACCCATCGCCCGCGCTACGATGGTTACATGGGCTGTCAGCGAACCCTCTTCGAGAATGAGGCCGCGCAGGCGCCTTTTATCATATTCGAGCAGCTCTGCGGGTCCGAGATTACGGGCGACGAGGATTGAATCCTGCTTCAGACCCAATTGTGCTGCCGTGCCCATCTGGCCGGAAACGATGCGCAGCAACCGGTTGGACAGATCCTCCAGATCATGCATGCGATCGGCGAGCAAGGGATCATCGATCTGCCGCATCCGCATCCGCGTGCGTTGCTGCACACGTTCAATGGCTGCCTCGGCCGTGAGGCCGCTGTCGATCGCTTCATTGATGCGCCTGGACCAACCTTCATCATAGGCGAACATCTTGTAGGTATGGAGGATTTCGGCATGCTCGCCGCCGGCGCCGAATTCCGCCATATTGGCCATGCGGTCGATCTGCTCGCGCATCTTGTCAAAGGCTGAATAGACACGTGCGCGTTCGGCCTCTGTGTCTTCTGCCATTGTATGTTCGATGCGGACATTGGGCTGGTGAAAAATCGCTGCGCCAGCAGCGACGCCAGAGACGAGAGGCAGGCCATTGAGAACGACTGTGCCTGTTTGCCCACTGCCAATCGTTCCAGCTTCGTCAATCAGGCCAGCATAGGCGATGAGTTCCGAAAGAACCATCGCTGTGGTCTGCAAAGCCTCAATCTCGACCTCGGCGTATTTTCGCGGATCAGCATGCTGTACCGCAAGCACCCCCACGGCGCGTTCGGAGCGTACGATTGGCACACCCGCAAAACTGTGGAATCGCTCTTCGCCGGTTTCGGGCATGTAACGGAAGGCCGGATGGGCGGCAGCTTCATCCAGGTTCAACGTTTCGACATTGTCTGCAATGGTGCCAACAAGGCCTTCGCCGAACGCAAGTTTTGTAACGTGGACTGCGTCTTGATTCAGACCGCGTGTGGCAAACAGCTCAAGCACACCGTCGCGCAACAGATATATCGAGCACACCTCGCTCGACAAAGCTTCGCCGATGATATTGACGACCTGATTGAGCTTTGCCTGCGCGTGATTGCCCGAAGCCATCACTTCGTGCAGACCGGTCAATATATTACGTGCGGCGATTGCTGCGCTTTCCATGCCACCCGGTTAGCAGATGGCATGGGCGCTTGCGATACCCCTGCGGGCATCAACCGAAAAAATTACGTATGCCTAATATCTCAGGCTGAAGCCATTTCCTGCGTCATTGCATCTTTGAGCTGCAACTTCTGCTTCTTAAGGCGGTGGATCAAATCATCGTCTGGGTGAGGCCGGGTTTCTTCGAGTTCGAGTTGGGCTTCGAGTTCTGCATGTTTCAGGCGCAGGGCCGACAGATGATTTTCGCTCACCACTATCTCCTTCTTGCTTGCCGCGAGGAGAGTCGATCCATTTCGACTCACCAGAGCCAAGGCAGAAAGTAAAACATGTTTTCCACAGGCTGTCTTGCGAAAAAGCAGCCTCTTTGTCGCAGACCATTTTCGTTCTGGCGACATGGACCCGGCAGGGCTATCAGGCTTGAAAACACGCTACACATCCATTGGGGCGCCATGAACGACGACGGTATCCGGCAGCAGATAGAATTGTTGAAGATCGAACATCGCGATCTGGATGATGCGATATCCGCCCTTCAGTCCAGCCCGCTTGCCGACCAACTGCAGGTCGCGCGATTGAAGCGGAAGAAGCTTGCCTTAAAGGATCGTATCGGCCTGTTGGAAGATCAACTTATTCCCGATATTATAGCTTGAAAGATCAGTATATTAACCGCTTAATCCAAGGCATGGTTAACGTGCCGTCATGGAACATTTTGCCGTAAGCGGTGGAAAAGTGGTAAATGATGCTGACAGTGCCGGAGTCGCTTTGGCATGGAGGTCGAATGCATGCTCCGCAGTATCAAATAACGCCCAAGCTGATCGACGGCCTTTATACCGAAGCCATGGTGCTGGCAGATGAAGCGCGATCTTATTTCGATAGCGATCGGGCGCGCCAGATTTCGCCCGCCGACGTCGCGGTTGCTTTCTCGTGCGAGTCGCTGAAAGTCACGACCCGGTTGATGCATGTCATCGCTTGGTTGCTTAACCAGAAAGCGATTCGTGCTGGTGAAATCCATCCATCGGATGTGATGCGCGAATTGGATGAGCTGGGATATGCTCCGGCAACCGATGACTGGATGGTACAGCGCATGCCCGATGAGGCGCGGACGCTCATCATGGCAAGCGAAGATCTCTATTATCGAGTGCAACGTATGAGCAGCCACATCTACACAGATGTGGAAAACCAGCCCGAACCGCACCGCATGATTGAGCAATTGCGCCGGTCATTCTAAGTTTCGCGGCGATTACTCAAATCGGAAAGTTTTGCAATTCACAGGGCGTGACCTTGCGCTTGTGACGCCCTATATGGCGCGTATGGAAACTGTGACTGCAAACAAGCCGAAGGCGTTCGAGGATAATGACCTTATCCGAGAGGCTGCTGCGCTGACCCGTGAATTCAGCGTTGCCAAGCCCGGAATCTATTGGCCCGACTTTCTTGGTTCGGCGCTGGTTGGTTATTTTGGTCTGTATTTCGCAATTGCTGGATCGTCATTGCTAATCCAATTTGCGGGTGCTGCAGTCGCGATTACCTTCCTCTACCGCGCTGCGCTATTCATCCATGAAATCACGCATATGAAGCGCGAGCATGTTCCCGGTTTTCGCTGGGTGTGGAATTTTCTGGTCGGCATCCCGATGTTGATTCCGTCCTTCACCTATGAAGACACGCACAACCAGCACCATTCAAAGATGCGTTATGGAACCGACCGGGATCCGGAATATCTTCCGCTTGCACTAATGAAGCCGCATATGCTGGTTTTTTTCATGGCGGTTGCTGCCTTGGGTTCGATAGGGTTTCTGTTCCGATTTGCAGTTCTTTCGCCGCTGTCGTTGATAAGCCCCTGGATTCGCCGTGAAACCGTTGCGCGTTTTTCGACCTTGTCGATCAACCCCTCCTATCGCCGCGCATTGCCCGAAGGGGAGTTTCGCCGCGACTGGATTATCATGGAAACCGGAGCAAGCCTGTGGTCGATAGGAATACTGACTGCGGTTGCGGTTGGTTGGATTCCGCTAAAGGCTTTCCTTATCTATCTTACAATTGTTGCTGCAGCTTTGGTGCTGAACCAAGTCCGCACTCTGGTAGCGCATTTGTGGGAAAATGATGGCGAGGTGTTGAGCGTTACCGAGCAATATCTCGACAGCGTCAATGTACCGCCGCCGGGGATTATGGGCGAGTTCTGGGCACCTGTTGGATTGCGCTATCACGCGCTGCACCATCTGGTGCCCAGCGTACCTTATCATGCACTGCCTGAGGTGCACCGCAGGCTCGCTGCCAAATTTGGCAATGGCAGCAACTATGACAAGGCTAACTACCCTAATTTACGCAGCCTCCTAGCACGGCTGGTGGCATCGTCGGTCAGGGGTGGAAAGGCGGCCTAGTTCGCCTTTTCCTTGGCGATCCGTGACATCAGGATGGCAGCGCGCTTGGCCTGGCGTCGGATGCTGTCGAGATCAACTGTTTCACCAGGCGCATGATCACCGCGGCTGTAGGTGCCTAGCCCGGCCAGCCCGTCGACATCGCCTGCAACGAAACTGATATCACCTGCGCCGCGCTTGAGCGGGTCGAGCGCCGGCATTTCAGCCAACCCCATGTCTCGATTTACGCCATTTAGTTTGTCGAGTAGCGCCTTGTTGCCAGCGGTTGGTGCCATGGCGGGATAGGCACCCGAATCGAAGCTGATTTTGGCGCTGGTCAACGGCGCTGATTCAGCAACAATCGCCAGCATCTTGGCCTTAACACGTGCTGTCTGTTCTTCAGATAATGTACGGAAATCGCCTCGGGCCAGCGCGATACCCGGGATGATATTGGTCTTACCCGCTGCGGTCGCGCGGATGCCGCCTGCATCAAGCACAGCCTCTTGCCCCGCGGCAATCAGGCCGACGTTGAAGGTCAAATTGGGTTCTGGCAGCTCTGTGCGGAAGCGGTGGATGATACGCGCGAGTTCGAACGCGGCCCCGTCGCCGTAGGTTTCGCTGAAGATCAACGAGCTGTGACCGGTTTTGCCGCTGACTTCCAGTTTCCAACTGTTCGAGGAACGCCGTGCAACGGAGCCCATGTCGCGGCCATCATCGCGCACCAGCCCTTCGAAATCGAGCGCGACATCGGCGCGCTTGCCGGCTGCAATCAAAGGCGCTCGGGTGATCTCGATCGGATCGCCGGCATCCTCTTCGTCGCCGGTCATGTGGATTTCGATATTGGCGTCTTTGAGTGTTCCAGCCGCCTTCATCGCGCGCAAGGCTGCGATGATCACCGTCATCCCGCCCTTGTCGTCTCCAGCACCCGGACCTTCGGCCTCGTCACTGGTTTCGGCTTTCTTGCGAACAAATTTCTGGAACGGGCTGTCAGGTTCGAAAACGGTATCCAGATGCGCTACAAGCAACAGGCGTTTGGTGCCCTTTTTACCTTGCTTGGTCGCAACCAGATGCCCTGCGCGGCCAGCCGCCGTCATATCTAGCCATTCCAGCCTGAAACCCAGCGGCTCCAGTTCGGCGCGCATCATGTCGCCGACCTTGCGCACGCCCTCAAAGTTCATTGAGCCCGAATTCTGGTCTACCAGCTTTTGTAGTAATGCGACCGAGCGTTCATACTCCGCATCGACTGTCGCGACCATCTTCGCCTCGGCCTTGCTCAATTGCGCAAGTGCAGGAGTAGAAAAGGCGAGCGCCAGCCCCGCACCCATGAGGGTGAGGGACTGGCGCACATTTTTCGTCACGCGAAAGCTCATCCGGGCAGGCCGCTAATCGCTTTCACTTCCATGAAGTCTTTGAGGCCAAACAGGCCGGCTTCGCGGCCATTGCCCGACTGTTTGTAGCCACCGAAGGGAGCGCCGGGTGCCGGACCCCAATTGTTGATAGCAACCATGCCAGCGCGCAGCTTTGGTGCAACCGCAGCAGCTTTGGACGGATCGCCCGAAACAACCGCTGACAGGCCATATTCGGTGTTATTGGCGATTTCGATCGCTTGGTCGAGATCGTCATAGGCCATGATCGTTGCAACCGGGCCGAACACCTCTTCCTTGGCGATGCGCATATCCGGCGTTACGCCAGAGAATACCGTCGGCTTGATGTAATAGCCGCGGTTGAGATCGGCCGGGCGATCGGTGCCGCCGGTTTCGAGGGTGGCACCCTCGTCGATGGCTGACTGAATCAGGCCCTGGATTTTCTCATATTGCGCCTTGTTGACCACGGGTCCGATATGCGCGCCTTCCTGCAGCGGGTCGCCAACTTTGGTGCCTTCGAACATCGCCTTGACGAAATTGGCGGCCTCTTGCGCGCGGTCTTTCTGAACAAGGATACGGGTCGGTGCGATGCAGCTTTGGCCGCTGTTGATCAGAACGCCCTGCACCGTCGGCGGCAGGACTTCTTCGAACTTCGCGTCGGGCAGTACCACGTTCGGTGATTTGCCGCCCAGTTCCTGATGGACGCGTTTCACCGTATCGGCCGCTGCCTTGGCAACAAGGATGCCTGCACGGGTCGAACCCGTAAAGCTGACCATGTCGATATCCGGATGCGCCGAAATCGCCGCACCAACCGTCGGGCCATCGCCCTGAACGAGGTTGAACACGCCCGGCGGAACGCCTGCAGCGTCCATGACTTCGGCGAAAATAGCCGCGTTGCCGGGGCATTCTTCCGAAGGCTTCAGCACCATGGTGTTACCAGCAGCAATGCAGGGTGCGACCTTCAAGGCAATCTGGTTCAACGGCCAGTTCCAAGGTGTGATGAGGCCGACAACACCAATGGGTTCATAGACGACGGTGTTCGCGCCATGCTGTTCCTTGAACGCAAAATTTTCGAGCGCGGGCAGCGTACCCAGGAAACCGCCAAGCCCTGCAGGCGCCTGCGCCATGGTCGCGAAGCTGACCGGCGCGCCCATTTCAGCGGCCATTGACTTGGCGAAATCGGGGATGCGCTTCTTATATTCCTCTATGATGCGGTTCATCAGCGCCAAACGCTCTTCGCGGCTCGTCTGGCTGAAGGTCTTGAATGCCTCACGTGCGGCGGCGACGGCTGCGTCGACATCGGCTTGCGTGCCGAGAGTGATTTCGGTGCAGGCCTCTTCGGTCGACGGGCTGATAACCTCGTGGCGCTTGCCGCCGATGCTGTCGACCCATTTGCCGTTGATATAATGCTTCAGATAGCTGTCCATGTCTCTCTCCTTAAGTCCCAGCGAGTCGCGAAAGCGAGGCTTCGGTTTTGATTTGGGACTTTTTTGGCCAAGGTCAACAGCGCGTTCAATCGCGCGATTAAAAAAGCCCGGAGTTTCCCCCGGGCCTTTCGACGAAACGAGGCGGGAACGGGCTAGAAACTTCGCGTCGCAGACTTTCCTGCCAGAAAGGCCTGAACCTGTTCAAAGCTGACGGATTTGCGGTTGTTCGCGGCATTGCGATCATCGTTGCAGTTGTTGCCATCGATAGCGATGTCCGGATCATAACTGATGCTGGCGTCTACAGATCCGCCAAATTCGAATGTGTCGAAGGCGTTGGCGATCATCGGAGTTGTTAACATCGCCATCCTGCTGTTCGCGGCGGCGCGTCCGGGAAGGGCCTGACTGCGCGTCACGACATTGCCAGTGTTGCCGTTTCGGACGCCGACGCTCACGCTTTGCTGGTTACCGCCCGATTGCCAAGCGCTGCTGCCAAGATTTCTAACTTCGACCGAAACCTGAACCGAACCGGGTGCTTTGCCTTTGGTCAATGTGATGCTGCCGATAGCTGGGTCCACGCTGCAAGCGAGAGGGCGCAGGGGACCGGGAACTGGCTTTTGAATGGCATCTTTGGGAAGTTGCGGCGTCGGCTCGGCGACCGCCGCTGTCGAAAACAATGCAATCATTGCAAGCGGCGAGATAATTCTGGTCATTGATTTTGCCTTTCCCACTAATTTTCGCGTGTCGCGCGAGTTTGCAGCGCCAGAATTTAGGCATTCCTGTGCAGGCTGCTATCCCGAGAACAGGGTATCGGCATCCCCAATTCATGGGATGGCGAACGGGGCGGTGCCCACCTATTCGGAGGCCGTCCGCTTCTGCCGCGATATGCGACCCATTGTGACGGAAGCGGACGAAATTTGCGGCGGCTAAAAGGCCCATTGTCTAGTCGACCGGTTAGTGGGACATTCGCCTGCATGATCCGAACCGCCATCATCGAAGACGATCCGCGCATCGCCGCAGATATTGCCGAAGTGATCCGGCAGGCTGACGATGTCGAACTGGTAGCTTCTGCCGGTTCCGTAGCGACGGGTTGCAAATTGATCGACGATGGCGGTTTCGACGTGCTGGTGTGCGATCTTGGGTTGCCCGATGGCGACGGAGCCACGCTCATCCGCAAGGCCGCGGCGCAATATCCGGACATTGATATCCTTGTACTCACCATGTTCGCCGATCATCACAAGGTGCTTGATGCCATTCGCGCTGGTGCGCGCGGTTACCTGTTGAAGGATCAGAAATTGGGCGAATGCGTCGCCGCGATCCGCGAGGTGCGCAACGGCGGGTCGCCCATCAGTCCCATCATCGCACGCTTGTTGTTAAAGGAGCTCTCTCCACAAGAGGCGGCGCCGGCCTCAACGAGCGAAGAGCAGCTATCCGAGCGGGAAAAGGAAACCTTGCACCTGCTGTCGCGCGGATTTACCTATTCCGAATGCGCGGAATTGATGGGAATTTCGCAGCATACGGTGGGCACGCATGTCAAACATATCTACCGCAAGCTTGAGGTCAATTCGCGTGCAGAGGCGGTATTCGAGGCGTCGAACCGGGGTATGCTTGATATTCGTTAAATGGCTGTTTGCGTGTATCGCGGCATATGTTTGCTGGACGGCGGCTCAGGCTGTTGCCGCACCAGACAAGCCTTCGCATACAGTTCTCGAATTTCTGAGTGGAGAAATTGCGTTTGCCGATCAGAATGAAATTCCCGGAACAGGATGGGAAAAGCGCCCGACCCCGGCGCTGTGGTTATCCGATGAGGCGCGGGCAAAGCTGGATGGTAAACTGACAGGATGGGGGCGGTTCCGCTTTGACAGGGCGCAAGTGCCGGACGAGCCGCTCGCCATCTACACCGAAAATAACCGCGAACGCCTGACGGTCTTCCTCAACGGCGTCGAGTTGTTCCGCAATTATCGAAGCGCAACCTCACAAACGCTCGGCTGGAACCGGCCCTATATCATTCCTGTCCCGCAAAAACTGTTGCGCGAAGCGGGCAACGAGCTGGTGCTGCGCGTTGGGTCGGACCGGCAATTCTCGCTGGGAGTCGGAACGGTCAAGGTCGGATCGCAGGAAGTGCTGGGCAGGCTCTACAACTATCAGCAATTCTGGCGGGTGACGGGTTCGGCGGCTGCCAATTATGCGATGTTGTTCCTGACTTTCGCGGCCTTTCTCATGTGGATGGCCCGCCGTTCAGAGACCGAGATTTTCTGGCTGGTGATGACAGGATTGCTGTGGTTCGTGCGCGACTTCCACTTTTTTGCAGAGGAATCGCCTCTTGATCCATATTGGTTTCAGCAGGTCAGCTATTACTCGCTCTATTTCGCAGTTGCCGCCTCTTTGAGCTTTTGTGTCGCCTTCCTGAAGCTCCCTAACTACCGCCGGATCATCGCGATACTCTTTGCAATTGGCGTTGCGCTTTGCATATTTCGTGTTGCGATCACTTCCACTAACCGGACCGATCTGGCGACCAGCCTTGCGACGCTTGTTGTATCGCTCGTCATTTGCGGACTGATGATCTTTGACTGGATACGGCACCGTTCGCTTGAAAGCGCAGCCCTGATTGCCATCGTAGTGTTCACTACCGCTTTGGGTTTGCACGACGTCGGCCGGATACCCAATGTAAACTGGTGGCAGGGGCTTGGATTTCATGTCCAGCCTTATACCGGACTACTTCTCTTCAGTGTTTTTTTGCTGTCGGTCGGCCGGAAATATTTGCGGGCGTTGGTAGAGGTTGAAACACTCAACGCGAGCCTTGAGCAAAGAGTGGAAACTGCGACCCAGGCGCTCGCTGCGAGCGAACGCGCTCGGCAGAAAATCGAAGTAGAACACGCAGTTGGAATCGAACGCGAACGACTAATGCGCGAAATGCATGATGGCATTGGCTCGAACCTCGTGACGGCGCTCGCAGTTGTCAGGAAGCAAGGCGAAGCACCGGTTGCCGAAGAAACCCTGCAACGCGCGATAACCGATCTGAAACTGACGGTAGATTCGCTTGCACCCGTCGAGGGTGATGTTGTGGCATTGCTCGCCAATCTGCGACACCGGATGGAGCCTGATATGGAAAAGGCCGGAGTGAAGTGCGTCTGGCGTGTAGTGCCATGCCCGTCGCTCGACTGGCTCGATGCGCCGAATGCACTCCACATGCTGCGCATCATTCAGGAAGGCGTCGGCAATGTCCTGTCGCATGCGGGTGCAACCAGCATCACCATCGCTTGCCGTCCTTCGGAGAGGGACGGGCGATCCGGCGTTGAACTGGTTCTTGCGGATGATGGCTGCGGATTCGACATACGTTCAGAGACGCGACAGGGGCGCGGACTTTCCAACATGCGCACGCGGGCGCGGCAATTAAGTGCCGAACTCGACGTAGAAAGTAGCAGGGGAGAAGGCAGCCGTTTGAAATTATGGCTGCCTATTCGCGCAGCGCACGTCGTCTAAATGGACCCACCGGAACTGGAACGAGAATTCTGCACGTCATCGAAGGCCGGGTGCTGAAATTCCTTCGCACTTGTGTAAAGAGCTCTTGACATGCCTTCTACGATGTCTGTAAAGAGTTCTTGACAATCTGGAGCAGGCTAGTTGGAAAATCATTTAAAAGCCTATCGTGAAAGTGCGGGGTGGAGCCAAGGCGAACTCGCACGGCGTCTGGGTGTATCGCGGCAAACCATCAATGCCGTCGAAACCGACAAATATGATCCCAGCCTGCCGCTCGCACTGCGCATGGCGAAGCTATTTTCTTGCCAAGTACCCGATCTATTCATTGACCATTGGGAAACCGAGGAATTTTGAAATGCCGAATATTTCTATCGAGAATCGCGACGGAAAGACCCGAAAACTTATCGTTCAGCTGGTATCTGGTGGCCTGTTTGGCGCTGTTGCGAGCTATTCGGCGATGAGCTTGCTTGATTTAAGATCGATGGCCGCTGATCAGATCGGCCTGAGTGCAGTTGCGCTTATATATTTGCTGTTAGGCGTGATCGTCGGATTTGGCATAGTTGCACCAAATTTGGGTTCAAAGGTCCTGAACGTCGAAGATGCTGAGGAAATCAACGAACAGCGTCGCGTACTGGCCGGATCGACCATAGCGATGATTTCAATCGGCTGTGCGTTGCTGGCTCTGTCATTGGCAGGCCCAGGTCGTATGGTTTCACCAGCGCTTGGCTTTGGCGCACTAATAGCATCTTTGGTGATTTCCGTGCTGATTACGGTCCGCGATTTGAAATTTTACGATGAAATGATGCTGCAATTAAGTCGTGATTCCGGGAATCTTGCTTACTGCATTAGCGGGGTAACCATCATGGTCTGGGCATCCGCCGCAGCGGTCGGTTGGATTGCAGCGCCTACGCCCTTTGCACTCATTGCAATCATTGCAGGCGGCATGTTGCTGGCGGTCTTTATTTCGGCAGCGCGGGCCGGGCTGATGATGCCGCGATAAGATTCGGCATAAAGAAGGGCGCCCGGATTGCTCCGGACGCCCTTTCGATTGCGGCTGCTCCCCAGCTTAGCCGCTGTAATACATGTCGAACTCGACTGGCGAAGGCGTGGTTTCCCAGCGGCTGACTTCGTCCCATTTGAGGTCGATATAGGCTTCGATCTGATCCTTGGTGAAGACATCGCCTTCGAGCAGGAAGTCATGATCGGCAGACAGGCTGTCGAGCGCTTCGCGCAAGCTGCCGCAAACAGTCGGGACTTGCGCGAGTTCTGCCGGGGGCAGGTCATACAGGTTCTTGTCCATCGCGTCGCCGGGGTGGATCTTGTTACGGATACCGTCGAGGCCAGCCATCAACAGCGCCGAATAGCAGAGATAGGGGTTGGCAAGCGCATCGGGGAAGCGGAATTCAACGCGCTTCGCCTTGTCACCGGTGCCGTACGGAATGCGGCACGAAGCCGAACGGTTGCGGCTCGAATAAGCGAGCAACACGGGTGCTTCAAAACCAGGGACCAGACGCTTGTAGCTGTTGGTGGTCGGGTTGGTGAACGCGTTCAGCGCCTTGGCGTGCTTGATGACGCCGCCGATGAAGTACAGGCACATTTCCGACAGACCGGCATAACCATTGCCCGCGAACAGCGGCTTGCCCTTGGCCCACAGCGAAATATGGGTGTGCATGCCCGAGCCATTGTCCGACTTGATCGGCTTCGGCATGAAGGTTGCGGTTTTGCCATAGGCGTGCGCAACCTGGTGCACGACATATTTGTACACCTGCATACGGTCCGCGGTCTGCACCAGCGTGCCGAAGGTCAGGCCGAGTTCGTGCTGTGCAGCCGCCACTTCATGGTGGTGCTTGTCGCACGGCAGTCCCATTTCGAGCATGGTCGAAACCATTTCGCCGCGAATATCAACGGCGCTGTCGACCGGCGCAACGGGGAAGTAGCCGCCCTTGGCGCGCGGACGGTGGGCAAGGTTGCCGGTTTCATACGAACGGCCGGTGTTGGTCGGCAGTTCAATGTCGTCGATGCGGAAGCCCGAACCGTCATAACCGTCATAGAAGGTCACATCGTCGAACATGAAGAATTCGGCTTCGGGGCCGACATAGACGGTGTCGGCGATGCCGGTTGCTTTGACATAGGCTTCAGCACGTTTGGCGGTCGAGCGCGGGTCGCGGGCGTAAAGTTCGCCGGTCGAGGGTTCTACGATGTCGCAGTTGATGATCATCATAGGCGTTGCGCTGAACGGATCCATATAGACCGAGTCCAGGTCCGGGCGCAGGATCATGTCGGATTCGTTGATCGCCTTCCAGCCTTCGATCGACGATCCGTCAAACATCAAGCCGTCTTCCAGTTCGTCTTCGCCGAGCACGCCAGCGCACATCGTGAGGTGCTGCCACTTGCCCTTCGGGTCGGTGAAACGCAGGTCGACCCACTCGACATCATTTTCCTTAATCTGTTTCAGTATGTCCTTGGCACTGGCCATGATGCTTTCCTTCTTTGACTTGGATTGTTTGGATTTGCCCGATTTGGATTTTTGGGCGGATTTTTTGGACTTAGACGGCATCGCTGTCGCGCTCACCGGTGCGGATGCGCAGCGCGGTTTCGACAGGAATGACAAAAATCTTGCCGTCGCCGATGCGGCCGGTCTGTGCGGCGGCGGCGATAGCTTCGACAACGCGATCGGCAAGCGCATCGTCCACCACAACCTCAAGCTTCACCTTGGGCAGGAAGTCGACAACATATTCGGCGCCACGATAAAGTTCGGTATGGCCCTTCTGGCGGCCAAAGCCCTTGGCTTCGGTCACGGTGATGCCCGAAACGCCGACTTCGTGCAGCGCTTCTTTTACTTCGTCGAGCTTGAACGGCTTGATGATCGCTTCGATCTTTTTCATGGCTTTCCTCTGGTCTTGGCGCATCGCGAAAACCCGCGCGCGCGAGTGTCATGCCATTACCTTATCAAGTATCGTGCCAGTTTGCCGCAGCGCGGCAGACACGCAAAAGCAAAGCCCCGCACGTTAACGCACGGGGCTTGCTTGAATATTGCTGCCTATTTTTTAGGCAAATGCCAGATTCATGGGCATCACTTGGCGCTCACCTTGAACTTTGCGTCATTGGCCTTGGCGAAATGCGCACGGCTGGTGAGATAGGCGCGGATGGCTTCAACTTCCTCTGGCTTCAGCACCGGTTTGAAACTGGCCATGCCGTTTTTGGCAAGGATACCGTCATACACCACAGACTTGAAAGTTGCGGCATCGGCGATGGTTCCCGACTTGCGCAGATCCGGCAGTACACCGGTGCCCACAGCGCCCGGTCCGTGGCAGACAAGGCAATAGCGCTGATAGCTCGATTGACCTGCCGCGATGATTTCGGGGCTGCCGAACAGGGCAGGTGGGTTCCATACCCATTCTTCAGCGGCAGGCAGCGGCGGCAATTTGCCCTTGGCACCGATTTTTAGCACGATCAGGCGCGGGATATTGGGCACCTCCTGGCTGGCACCGGCGACGTAACCCGACACCAGCGGGAAAGCACCGCCCTTGCTGGTCATGAAGGCCACATATTGCTCGCCATCGACCAGATAGGTCGAAGCGCCGGTCAGCACCCCGGACTGCACGTCCAGGCTGTAGAGCAATTTGCCGGTATCGGCCGCAAAGGCTTGGAATTTGCCCATGGCATTGCCCTGGAAGACCAGATTGCCAGCAGTGGTCATCGTGCCGCCATTCCACGGTGTGGGATAGTTGACGGTCCATTGCGCCTTACCCGTTTTCGGGTTGAATGCGACAAGCTGGCCCGTGGTGACCGACTGGATTGCCTTCACCATGTTGAAATCATCGGGCACATCGGCCGTGGCAATCGCCCCGCCGGTGTTGAAGCCCATCGAGCTGCGCCCCTGCTCGTTTGGAGCAGCAGGGGGCATATATGCACCGCCCATTTGCATCGCAGGGATGTATACCAGTCCGGTTGCTGGGTTATAACTCATCGGGTGCCAGTTGTGCCCGCCAAGCGCAGACGGATTGGCCATGTAAAGCTTGCCGGTTTTTTCGTAGCGCGCTTCGGGGTTTTCGATCGGGCGGCCCGAGGCGAGGTCATAGCCCGTCGCCCAGGTGATGCCGCTGATATAAGGGCTGGCCGCCAACAATTTGCCATTGGTCCGGTCAAGTGTGAAGAAGAAACCATTTTTCGGTGCATGGTACAGCACCTTCACATCCTTGCCGTCGCGCTGTTCATTGGCGAGGATGATCGGCTGGGTTGCGGTATAATCCCAGCTTTCGGCGGGGGGTTCCTGATAATGCCATTTATATTCACCGGTATCCGGATCGAGCGCGACTATCGACGACAGGAAGAGATTGTCCCCTTCGCTGTTCGAACGGATTCCATGGTTCCAGGGGTTGCCATTGCCAACGCCGAGATAGAGCTGATCCAACTCGGCATCATAGACAATCGCATCCCATACGGTGCCACCACCGCCTGAATCGCGCCAGTCGTCTTTCTTCGGCGTCTTGCTCCAGGTGTCGTAGGCCAGTTCCTTCATCACCTTGTCGCTCGCCGCATTGTCGGGCTCGCCCTTGGGATTGGGAACGGTGTAGAAACGCCAGGCCTGCTTGCCTGTATCGACATTATAAGCGGTCACAAAGCCGCGTGCACCGAATTCGGCGCCGCCATTGCCAATGATGACCTTATCCTTCACGACGCGCGGGAAACCGGTGATCGTGCCATTTGATTTTGGATCAAGCGTCTGCACCGACCAGATTTCGCCGCCGGTCTTCGCATCGAGGGCAATCAAGCGACCGTCGATTGTACCGACAAACAGCTTGCCTTTCCAGAAGGCGACGCCGCGATTGACGACGTCGCAGCAGGCCTTCACCCCGCGCGCCTTGTCAACGCCAGGATCGAACTGCCAGAGCGGCTTGCCGGTCTTTGCTTCATAGGCGAATACTTTCGACCAAGGGCCGGTTACATACAGCGTGCCGTCAACTTCAACCGGGGTCGATTCATGGCCGCGCGCATCGGGCATGTCCGCAAACCAGGCTATACCGAGTTCGGACACATTCTTGTCGTTGATCTGCGTCAGCGGGCTGTGGCGCTGCTCGCCATAGCTTTGGGCAGGGAAGGCCCAGTCATCGCCATTGCCGCCCGTCTTCAGAAATTCGCCGTCAATCTTGGCAAACTCGGGATCTTGCGCCCCCGGATTATTATCCGCCAATTTGCAGCCGGAAACCGCCAAAGCGGCCACACCAGCCAAAGCCAATACCGCACTACG
Organism: uncultured Sphingorhabdus sp.; assembly: GCF_937872355.1. Taxonomy (GTDB): domain Bacteria; phylum Pseudomonadota; class Alphaproteobacteria; order Sphingomonadales; family Sphingomonadaceae; genus Sphingorhabdus_B. The sequence continues at coordinate 19,495 of NZ_CALMSV010000264.1, forward strand.
CCGAAAACGCATCGCTCTCTCTCCCGATTTAATCCCTCGATTAAATCGCTAGCGTGCGATGTAGAGTCGGTCCAGCTTTAAGTTGTGGCCGAAAGAACCGCGCAGATTGCAGCATCCATATCAGCAGCCGCTTTGTCATAGACGCGCGACTTGAGGTTATCGACCAGAGGTTGGGCTGTCCGGCTGGGGTGGCCGCCGTTAAATGGTGGGGCAGGGTCATATTCAAGGGCAAGCTGGATGGTTCGGGCAACATCCTCGCCCTGGGACAGCGCCATCAGTTTCAGCGCGAAATCGATCCCTGAAGTAACGCCGCCAGCGGTGACCAAATTGCCATCGCGAACGACGCGGGCTTGTTCATGTGTCGCGCCGAACAGGGGAAGTAATTGCGTGTACGCCCAATGGGTCGTTGCGCGTTTTCCTTGCAGCAGGCCCGCGGCTCCAAGGACGAAGGTACCGGTACACACACTGGTTACCCATGTCGCCGTTTTGGCCTGTTCGCGCACGAATTCAACAATGGCAGTATCGGCAATTGCCTCGCGCACGCCATGTCCGCCAGGGACGCAGATAATGTCAGCTTGAGGGCAATCTGCGACGCTGGTTGTCGGAAGGATCGAAAAGCCACAATCGGTCGTTACAGCCTTACCGTCCTTGGAAACAACATGGGTTTTCGCTCCGGGTAGCCGAGACAGGAACTGCACCGGCCCCGAAAAGTCGAGCTGGGTGACGTTGTCGAAGAGGACGAAAACGATGTTGGTAGTCATGGGCAATCTCCTTCGTTCAGATGGGTGCCCAGGCGATCGGCTTGAAATGGTGGTTCGCTCCCCGAAGGTTCCCCTTCTCGAATCGCCAGTCACGAACCTGAGTATTCTATCTCCGCATCCCGGATATGCAACGGGCCGCCGGATTGCACCGACGGCCCGAAAATTTTGAAACCCTCGCTTACCAGTAGAAGTTGCGGAATACGCGGATGATGTTGCCGCTGCGAACGTTGACAAGCAGCACGTCATTATAGTGGCGGACATAACGTTGGTTATATCCTGGTGTCGGCAAGCGAAATGCCTTGTAATTGTTCACATAATATCGCGGCGCATAATAGCCCGCGGTCAGGCGTGCGCCATTGTTGAAGCTGCGATACTTGAACGGCGCGTTGAATCTATTGCCCTTGAAGGCCTGGCGGTGGTCGCGGCGGTAATCCTGCCAGTCCTCGCGATATTCGCGCTTGGCCTCGCGCACATCCTTACGGGCATCGCGGCGATCATCCCGGTCACCATAGCGACGGGCTTCGCGCAGGTCTTGCTGTTCCCTGCGGATATCCTGCCGGTCGCGGGCAAGCTCGCGGG
>NZ_CALMSV010000265.1 GCF_937872355.1 uncultured Sphingorhabdus sp.
GGAAGTTTGGAACCGCCAATCGAATGAGGTGCACGCCCCCTAGATTGTCGGGCAGGCAAGCGCGGCACGCGCGATGGGTCTGGCGACGAGTGGAGAGCGACAATGGAGAACCAGCCAAGCGGCTCAGTTTCGCGCGGCGGCCTGTGCGCTCGGCGGCGACCAGCGTGGTGCCCGAGCCGGCGAAGGCGTCGAACACGACGTCATTCCGCTTCGGGCATGTCAAGCGCCGCGACGAGCTGCACGACGGCGTGGTGCAGGCCAAGGCACGCGCCGCCGCCAAATGGGTCGGCTATGCCAACGCTCACGCCAAGCAGTGCAACGGGAAGACGTGGGTCTACGCCCTCATTCCGCACGATGCGGTCAATGCGGCGGCAACGCTCAAGGGACTGGTTGCAAGCCACGCTATGCAGGCGCTCGTCTGAGTTGTGATAAAATATTCATTCCTCTATTCAACCGAAATTGCTGAACACCATGTTTCTGAAAAAGATCACCAATCTCAAGAACATCGGACGCTTCCGCAACGCCAGCGTCAAAGGCGGAGAGTACGCGCGTCTCACCGTCTTCTATGCCGGCAACGGTCACGGCAAGACGACGCTGTGCGCTCTGATGCGCTCGCTCCAGCGCAACGATCCGAACCACGTCCTGGAGCGCAAGACCCTCGACAGCGCCGATACGCCCGACGTTCAGCTCCTGCTCGATCAAGGCCCTGCACGATTCACCAACGGTGCCTGGTCTGCGACCTCGCCCGACGTGCATATTTTCGACGGCCACTTTGTGTTCGAGAACGTCCATACCGGAACGGATGTCGACACCGAGCAGCGCCGCAATTTCTACCGCGTCGTTATTGGTCCGCAGGGTGTTGCGCTCGCCAAGGATCTCGATGCCATCGATGCGGCGGCCGCTAAGACCCAGTCGGACCTGACGGCGCAGCGCAAGCTCATCGACCAGCATGTCCCGAAAGGCATGACCCTCGATCAGTTCCTCACCCTCACCGACGTGCCGGATATCGACAAGCAGCTCACCGACCTCCAGGCAAGACGCAAAGCCGCAGTCGACGCCACGGCCATTGCCACCCGGGTCGTGCCCACTGCTGCAAAGCTTCCCAAACTTCCAGAGCGCCTTGACAACATCCTGGCGGCCACGCTCGATACGCTCTCCGTGGATGCCAGTGAACGCGTCAAGCATCAGATCGAATCGCACGCCATGGACCAGCATGGCGAGCGCTGGCTCGCCTACGGTCTTGCGCACATCACGGACGATGTCTGCCCGTTCTGCGCCCAGAGCGTTCGCGGCAGCGATCTTGTTACCGCCTACCGGGGCTTTTTCAGCGACGCCTACAAGGATCACAATCAGGCCATCGCCGATGCCCGCAGCACGCTCGACGCCGAATTTGGCGAGCCGGCCAGGCTCAAGCTGGCCGAAGCCGTCCGTTCGATGACGCGAGAGGCGGAACACTGGAAGGCCTACGTCACCCTCCAACTCGATCTGCCGAACGACGTCGCCTCCCTGGAGGCCATATCGGGCGATCTCTATCGGGCGGTCTCGCGCCGGCTCGATGCCAAGAAGGCTGCGCCACTAGAACCCGTCGCGCCTGACGCCGCCCACGACGCTGCGCTCGCCGCGTGGAATAACCTCGAGAAGGAGCTTCAACCCGCGCTCGATCACTGGACAACAGTCATCGTGCCGTCGATCAACGGCGTGAAATCTGTAGCGGCCGGCGCCGATCGGCTCGCCATCGAGCGGGAGATCGCACGCCTCGAGGCCACCAAGGTCCGCTACAGCAGCGGCACCGCTACGCTTGTCGCGGATCATGACAAGCTCGCCGCCGAGAAATCCAAACTGGCGACCGAGCGCGACGCCAAGAAGAAGGCGCTCGACGCCTATGATACGAAAATTCTGAAGAACTACGAGACCGCGATCAATCGCTATCTCTCCATGTTCGGCGCCGGTTTCAAGCTCGTCGGCGCCAAGAAGAACTATGTCGGCAAGGCCCCGCAATCCATCTACGGTCTGCAGTTCGGCGCGGCGACGCTCGATATCGCAGTCAAGCCCACGCCCGGCGCGCCGTCATTCCGTACCACCATGAGCGCCGGCGACAAGAGCACACTCGCGCTCGCCTTCTTTCTTGCCCAACTCGACCATGACACTGATCTTGCCCGCAAGCTCGTCATTTTCGATGACCCGTTCACGAGCCTGGACGACTACCGACGGGAGGTCACGGCCAGCACTGTCGTGCGCGTCGCAGCGCGCTGCGCTCAAGTCATTGTCTTCTCGCACGACAAGCATTTCCTGAAGACCGTCAAGGATCGCACGCACACCGTTGCCCTCGACACCTTCCAGATTTCTGTCTCGAGCAACAACTCCTCAATCGAGCCATGGGATCTCGACCGCGAGGCGAAGGAAGGCTACCTGCAGGACCACATGCGGTTGCAGGAGTTTGCGCAGGGTCTCTCGACCGATGCAGCCGCAATGCGCACCCTGATGCGTCCACTCCTCGAGAAATACATCCGGTATCGTTTTCCAAATCAGATTCCGGACGGCAAATGGCTCGGGGATATGCTGGCCATCATCCGCTCCGATCCAGCGCACCCGCTGACCGCAGCGCTCGCCGAGCTCGAGGACATCAACAGCTACACGGCTCCCTTTCACCACGACCCGAATGCCCCGTTCAATCCTCACGAGGTCACCACGTTCGTCAAGCGAACGCTCGATATCGTCGGCGGCTGCTGACCATCCGCGGGCTTGACGGCGCGCGATCTGCTAGAATGGCTGGATGATTCGCACCGACTTGTTCATCGTCACCGCCGCTCAGATCGCTAGCCTCGACGATCGAGGCCTGGTCGAGTTCCTGCGACATCTTCTACTGGCCGAAGCTCGCCAGGTCGGCCTGCCGCTGTCCGGTATCCACGTCCCCGCGCAGATCACGGTTCCCGACGGCGGCGAGGATGGGCGCATCACGTGGGAGGGCGGAACCGACAGAACCGACTACCTGCCGCGCCGGCATACGGCGTTACAGGCCAAGGCGACCCGCGTCACCTCGGCATCCCTCAAGGCCGAGACGCACGTCGTATCGTCCGACGGCCAACGCCCCGTCTTGCGTCCGGTCTTGTCCGAAGCTATCGCCGCTGGCGGAGCCTACATCGTTGCCACAACAAAGGCGCTGACCGCCAAGCAGATGGCGCCTCTTCTTGCGGCCATCCGCGCCGGCATCGCCGGTACCGGCCACGACCCCGACGCGCTCGTCATCGACATTTATGACGCCAACAAGCTCGCCACGTGGGCGACGCGCCACCAGGCCATCGCGTTGGCTTTCAACGAGCGGTTCGGCGGTCACTCACTGTCCGGCTTCAAGTCGCTCGACCTCTGGGGCCGCCACCCGGACATTCACTCGCTGCCATGGACGGACGACGATCAAC
>NZ_CALMSV010000266.1 GCF_937872355.1 uncultured Sphingorhabdus sp.
GCCGGATCATCACCGTTCTGTCGCTGGCAGGCGGTGTCGTCGCGATGGCGTCCGGTCAGTTCCGTCTCGGCCAGATCGCGATCCCGGTCGGCGTCGGCGTTGGTGCCGGCACCGGTATTCCGATCGTCACCTCGACGGTCACCGGGACGCTTTAAGCGCCTCGGGTCTCTCCCCCTGCCGGGCCCGGACATTAGCGACTCAACCAGCGCGTCCGGGTTCGGCTCCTTGAGGGTGGTGTTGTCATGCAGCAATATGTCATTCCGCAACGACTGGATGATCCCGAGCTCATCGGCTTTTGGACGCTCGACGAGTTTCTCGCGATGATCATACCGTTCGTTTGGGGCATACTTTCCCAGCACATCATCATGGGCCTGCTACTCGCTTGTGCATGTTGGTGGGTGCTTCGCAAGCTTAAAGCTGGGCGTGCCGTCTCCTGGATTGTTCATACCGCATATTGGCATCTCCCCGGGTCCTTCATGCGGCTGAAGGCAACGCCACCCTCACATCTTCGCATCATGGCAGGATAATCATGGAACTTGCACACACACATGCGCAGTCGCAGCGTTATTTGAAGCAGCGCAACTTGCTTGGTCTTCTTTCGCTCCTGTTGCTGGGTGCAACGGTCCTTCTTTCAACAGCTGCAGCGAACAGCGAACGTGAAATCATCCTGCAACCAATCTTGTCTCGGCCGCTGGCTCTCACCACCGACAATGTGCCCAAGGAATATCTTGAGCTGGTTACGCGCGATACAGCGATGCTCACGCTCAATCGGTCGCCAGAGAATTTGCAATTCTGGATGGACCAGGTGCTCGACATCGCTGATCCCCGGACCCACGACAAGCTAAAGGCTGATTTGATGCGTGTCTTTGAAGAGCAGAGGCGCTCGACCGTTTCCCAATATCCCTCAATGGAGCGGATGGGGGTCCATCCCGCCACATTGACCAGCGAAGTGAACGGCGTTCTGCACACTATCGTTGGCCAGAAGGAAGTGTCGGCCGAGGCCAAGACCTTCAAATATATTTGGACCTACAACGGCGTGTCGTTGAAGCTCGCCGGTTTTGGTCTCGCCAAGAAAGACGACAAAACCGGAAAGGAAGAGCAGTGATGGCGGAAGTCGCATATGGTTCTTTGGGCTTCGGAGCGTTGCTTGCACTGCGGCCTTCGATGATTACGACGCGGGTGGCAGGAGCCGTTCTTGCTGGGGTGGGTTTCGCTTTGTTGGCAACGCCAGCATTTGCTGATCAAAATCTGGCCGCCACCGATAACAGTCAGGTCAACTGCATCGCTTCTGCCAAGGATCTTACTCGGATCAGCCTCGTCGGCGATCAATTCGTATCGATCTCGAAGGCCGATACCGGCATTCCCACAGAAGATTTCAAGGTCGTTCATGATCCCAAGCGGGGCGATATCTATCTCTCGATCCCCGAAGGCTATTCAAAGCCGTCAATCAACTTCTTCGGCATCAGCGACAAGGGCTTTGTCTATAAATTCGTCTGCAAGCCGGGAGGAGCAGATTCCGAACAGGTGTTCGTGACCAACCTCGCGATCAACAGCGACAAGGCGGCCGACTGGGAGGCGCGTACAACCCCGGAAGCCACCGCGATGCGCCTGGTAAGCGCGATGCAAAGTTGGGAGCAGGTTCCAGGCTTCAGCATTTCGCAATCGTCGCTTGAGCCAAGGCAGCTGAACAATGTCGAGCTGCAAATCATCGGCGAATATCGCGGCGCGGACGTGTCGGGCCGCATTTTGCGGGTCAAAAATCTCGGGGATAAGCCTCTCAAGCTTGATGAGAATACGATCGCCGGCAAGGGCATCGTCGCATTCTCCGCCGCGCTCGATGTGCTTCCTCCAGCCCAGGTTACCACAATCTATCTCGTTGAGAGGAACGGAGGGTCGCAATGAATTTCAAGTTTCCCTGGCAAAAAGGACCCAAAGTCCTCGACGGCCCTGCAGCTGGCGATGAGCTCTCGCCCCTTGGCGATTCGATGGCCGTGAATGAAGACGTTCGCAAGAAGCAGATGAAGCTCCTTGCGATCGGCGCTGGCGTCATTCTGATCTTCGGCTCCTATTACATCCTCGGCGAGGGATCGAGCAGCGATAAAAATGTCGATGCCGCAACCACTGAAGTGGCGGTCGATGATCTCGTCAACCGCAACATGTCAGAAAAGGAATGGATGTCGCGGTCCGAAGCCCGTTTCAATGAAATGGAAAACAGGCAGCGGGCTATGCAGGGTCAATTGATGGCTCCCGGGCAGAACGGAATTGGGCCGGGCGGAGCTCCGGTCATGACTCCAGGCTATGTTCCGCCGGGCGGAGAGCCGGACCAGGAAACCAAGAATATCATATCGGCTTATCAGCAGGAAAATGCGCAGCTGAAGGCAGCGGTCGCCGCAGCCAAGGCGTCTCCTGTCATGCAGGGTGCTGGACCGAATGGGCTTTATGGTCCCGGTTCGGCGGGGACCTATGCGCAGAACGGGAAAGGTCCGCCTACTGCCGCAGGACAGGCCGCGATCGCGGCGGTTGGCGAACTGCGCACGGCCTCGGTCCTGGAAG
>NZ_CALMSV010000267.1 GCF_937872355.1 uncultured Sphingorhabdus sp.
GTCGCCTATGTATCCAAATGGTTCCCGCAGGAAAAACAGGGCACCGCTTTGGGCTTTTTCGGCATGGGTAATGTCGGTGCAGCGGTTACCAAATTCATCGCACCGTTTGTTATGGTGGCAATGGGTTGGACCGCAGTAGCGCAGATCTGGGCGGTTGGCCTCGGTATCATGGCGGTACTGTTTTTCCTGTTCGCCAAGGACGACCCCGATCTGGCAGCACGCCGCACCAGCGGTGCAAAACCAAAGAGCCTCGCCGAACAGCTTGAGCCACTCAAACACCAGCAGGTATGGCGCTTCTCGCTCTACTATTTCTTTGTCTTTGGAGCCTTTGTCGCGCTGGCACTGTGGCTGCCCAAATATCTGAGCGAAGTGTATCAGGTTGACATCAAAGTTGCCGGTATGTTGGCAGCCACCTTCTCGCTGTCGGCCAGCCTGTTCCGCGCTTATGGGGGGATGCTGTCCGACAAATATGGCGCACGCAAGATCATGTACGCCACGTTCGGCGTATCAATGCTGTGCCTGTTCATGCTCAGCTATCCTTCGACCGACTATGTCATCCACGGGGTCAAGGGCGACATCGCCTTTTCAACCTCGATGGGTCTTATACCATTCGTGATCACGATTTTTGTGCTCGGCTTTTTCATGTCGCTGGGCAAGGCCGCTGTCTACAAGCACATTCCGGTTTATTATCCCGACCATGTTGGCTCGGTCGGCGGCATGGTCGGCATGGTGGGCGGCCTTGGCGGGTTTGTTCTCCCTATCGTGTTCGGCGTCGTCAGCGACCTGACAAATATCTGGACGAGCTGTTTCATGGTGTTGTTTGCGCTGGTCGCCGTCGCGCTGGTGTGGATGCACATGGCGATCCGGCAGATGGAACAGAAGGCCAGCGGCATTGATGCGCGCAGCCTACCACAATTCCCCGAAATGGCGGATCTGCACGATCCGTCCCGACACGAAGCAGGCGGCACGCGCATAATCGACGAATGGAAGCCAGAGGACCGCGATTTCTGGGAAACAACCGGCGAGCGCATCGCCCGTCGCAATCTCTACATCTCGATCCCGGCGCTCCTCCTCGCTTTCTCGGTGTGGATGGTATGGTCGATGGTGGTGGCAAAACTGCCTCTGATCGGCTTTGAATATACCACCGACCAGCTTTTCTGGCTGGCGGCACTGCCAGGCCTTTCGGGCGCGACTTTCCGCATCTTCTACAGCTTCATGGTGCCGATTTTCGGCGGACGGCTTTGGACCACGCTGAGCACAGCTTCATTGCTGATCCCCGCATTCGGCATCGGCTATGCCGTACAGAACCCGGACACGCCCTACATCATCTTCCTGGTGCTGGCACTGCTGTGCGGTTTTGGCGGCGGCAATTTCGCCTCGTCGATGTCGAATATCAGCTTCTTCTTCCCCAAAGCGCAAAAGGGCAATGCGATGGCGCTCAATGCCGGGCTCGGCAATCTGGGCGTTTCGGTGATGCAGTTCATCATCCCGCTGGTGATTACCGCCAGCGTGTTTGGCGCGATGGGCGGTGATCCGCTGCCCAACAAGGAAGGCGGCGAACTGTGGTTGCAAAATGCGGGCTTTATCTGGGTCCCGTTCATCATCGCATCCTCGCTGCTCGCGTGGTTCGGAATGAACGACATCGCCGATGCAAAGGCCAGCTTTGCCGAGCAGGCGGTGATCTTCCAACGCAAGCATAACTGGCTGATGTGCTGGCTCTACACCGGCACCTTCGGCTCGTTCATCGGCTTCTCGGCTGGCCTGCCATTGCTCGCCAAACATCAGTTCCCCGATGTCGATGTGTTGAAATTCGTCTTCCTCGGCCCATTGGTCGGCGCAATCAGCCGCGCAGCTACAGGCTGGGTGTCTGACAAATGGGGTGGAGGACGCGTTACGCTTTGGGTGTTCGTCTTCATGATGATTGGCACACTTGGGGTCATGTATTTCCTCCAGGCCGGGAACTGGTGGGGTTTCCTTGGCGCCTTCATATTCATGTTCTTCGTGACGGGCGTCGGCAATGCCTCCACCTTCCAGATGATCCCCAATATCATGCGCAGTGAAATCCCGCGCTTAATGCCGGAGCTCAGCCGTCCCGAACAAGTGCGGCAGGCGGAAAAGGAATCGGCAGCCATTGTCGGCTTCACCTCGGCGATTGCCGCCTATGGCGCCTTTTTCATCCCGAAGAGCTTTGGCAGCGCAATCGCGGCCACTGGCTCTCCAATGGGAGCGTTGATCGGCTTCCTTATTTTCTACGCCTCCTGCGCGGCCCTGACCTGGTTTGTCTACACAAGGCCCGGCGGGCTTCTCCACTCCATCGAACGCGCACCCAGCGCCAAACTCGCTGCTGCTTGAAAGGGCCAAGACCATGAGCCAACTTCTCGACCGCCTGACCTTCTTCAACCGGAAACGCGAGACATTTTCTGACGGTCACGGTGTGACTACCACCGAAGCACGCGACTGGGAGGATGGCTATCGCAAGCGTTGGCAGCACGACAAAATCGTCCGCTCCACTCATGGTGTGAACTGCACCGGTAGCTGCTCGTGGAAGATTTACGTCAAGGGCGGGATTATCACGTGGGAGACGCAGCAAACCGATTATCCGCGCACGCGGCCCGAACTGCCTAATCATGAGCCACGCGGCTGCCCGCGCGGGGCGAGCTATAGCTGGTACATCTACTCGGCGCAGCGGCTGAAATATCCGCTTATCCGTTCCCGCCTCGTCCGCCTGTGGCGCGAAGCCCGGAAAAATATGAGCCCGGTGGCGGCATGGACCTCCATCGTCGAGGATGACAAGAAGCGCAAAAGCTATACCGCCATCCGCGGCCATGGCGGTTTTGTTCGTGCGCATTGGGACGAGGTGACCGAAATCATCGCCGCCGCCAACGCCTATACAGCGAAGAAATACGGCCCCGACCGGATCATCGGCTTCTCGCCCATCCCGGCGATGTCGATGGTCAGCTACGCTGCCGGCTCGCGTTACCTGTCGCTGATAGGCGGCACCTGCATGTCCTTTTACGATTGGTATTGCGACCTGCCGCCCTCCTCGCCGATGACATGGGGCGAGCAAACCGACGTTCCCGAAAGCGCCGACTGGTACAATGCCGGCTTCCTGATGATGTGGGGATCAAATGTCCCGCAAACTCGGACTCCTGACGCACATTTCATGACCGAGGCCCGCTATCGCGGCGCCAAGGTTGCGGTGGTTTCGCCCGACTATGCCGAAGCGACCAAGTTTGCCGACCTGTGGCTCAACCCCAAACAGGGCACCGACGCAGCGCTCGCCATGGCGATCGGCCATGTCATCCTGCGCGAATATCATCTCGACAGGCAGGTCGAATATTTCGACGATTATTGCCGCCGCTACACCGATTTCCCGATGCTTGTCCGGTTGGTTGAGAAAAACGGAGCCTATGTGCCCGAAAGACTGCTCCGTGCTTCCGACCTCAAGGGCAATCTGGGTGAGACGAACAATCCTGAATGGAAAACCGTTGCGGTCGACGATGCCAGCGGAAAGCTGGTGACACCGCTCGGATCGGCAGGCTTTCGCTGGGGCGAACAGGGGAAATGGAACCTGGAGGAAAAGGACGGCGCAGGTAGCGACGTCAAACTGCGGACCACTTTCATCCTCGATGGCGATCGCGACGATGTACTTGACGTTGCCTTTCCCTATTTCGGTAATCGCGAGCATGACCATTTCAAGGGCACCGATCATCCCGATGTGTTGAACCGGCGAGTTCCCGCGCGGCAGATTGATACCAAGGATGGCAAGGCATTTGTCGCGACGGTATTCGATCTTTTCTGCGCCAACTACGGTCTGGATCGCGGATTGGGCGGTGAACATGTCAGCAATGATTATGCCGATAACATCCCCTACACGCCCGCTTGGGCCGAGAAGATAACTGGCGTTCCG
>NZ_CALMSV010000268.1 GCF_937872355.1 uncultured Sphingorhabdus sp.
GGTGGTCGGGTATCCGCGCGTTGGGCTGAAAGCTGTGGTCCAAATTCGGTTTGAACGGGCAAACGCCTTTGGCGAAAAAATCGATAATTTGGCCCCAAACCCCGCCAATCCCGCCAGCCTCGCCAATGTGGTGAAGAGATTGACCGGGCGGCCTGGCTACCGGATGCGCATCGGCGACTATCGCGTGATCTTCGATCAGGACGGAACGGTATTGCACATCCTGAAGATCGGCCCGCGCGGCAGCGTTTATGAGGACTGAGCCATGAACAAGCCAACGATCATCGTTACGCCGAGCGGAGACAAGATGGCGGTCGTTCCGCTTGAAGAATATGAGCGGCTCGTCGAAGCGCTGGAGGATGCAGCGGACATTCGCGCCTATGACGACATCAAGCGCAAGCTCGAGCGCGGCGAGGAGGAGTTGATCCCTGCCGAATACGCCAACCGCATTCTGGACGGCGAAAACAAGGTTCGCGTGTTTCGCGAGTATCGCTGCATCAGCGCAAAGGAGCTGGCGAAGTCGGCGGGCATCGCGCCGGCCTATCTGTCGCAGATCGAGAACGGCACGCGCGCCGGCACGGTCGAGACCTTCCGCAAACTGGCGGCCGCGCTCAAATTGTCGATCGACGATCTGGTCTGAGCGACGGGTTGGAAAGCCTCCAGTGCGCCACCCGGCTGCGCTGATCCCGACGCGTGATTCCGCTACCTCGGCGCTTCGCTTGCAGGCAGGGAGGGTACCTTGGTTGGCCGCTTGCCTAAGGCATTCAGCTAATTTTCCTATATTTTACAGAATTACGAAAATAATCCTTGACATTCGATGCGTTTGTCGCTATGTTCGGATCATGTTCGATCGATGAGCGGCGCAAACGCCGGCGTCATCGTCGAACGACAAACCCCGGCTCTTTTCAGAACCGGGGTTTGTTTGTCTGAATGCGAAGGTTGAGAACGAAGGACGAAAGGAAGGAGGACCGTGACGATGCAAGCCGCAGCGATCCAAACCAGCGCAAGCGCAACGCGCCGTCGGGCCGCGTTCCCGAACCTGTCAGTCCTTCTTCTCGGGCTCCTTCGACAGGCTCTCGAGCTTGTCCTGCATTTCCTTCATCTGGCGGCGCAGCGTGTCGATGTCGTCGCTGCTCTTCGCGTCGTCGGTTTTGGGGCCGGCGGGCGCGGTCGGCGGGCTCGACTTGCTGGTCGGCACGAACGGCTTGAACATCGAGAAGGTGCGCTCGAACATTTCCATGTTTCGCCGCACCGCGTCTTCCAGCGGCGCGAACGGCGTCATGCCGAAGGCGCTTGTCATCTGGCTGCGGAACTTTTCCTGCTCGCGCGTCAGCGTGTCCAGCGACTGCTCAAGATAGCGCGGCACCAGCATCTGCATGCTGTCGCCGTAGAAGCGGATCAGCTGGCGCAGGAAGGTGGTCGGCAGCAGGTTCTGCCCGGCCTTGTTCTCCTGCTCGAAGATGATCTGCGCGAGAACGGTGCGGGTGATGTCGTCGCCGGTCTTGGCGTCGTAAACCAGGAAATCCTCGCCGTTCTTGACCATCGAGGCGAGGTCTTCGAGCGTCACATAGGTGCTCGTGCCCGTGTTGTAGAGCCGCCGGTTGGCGTATTTCTTGATGGTGACGGGTTCATCTGTTTTCGCCATGACGCCCCACACAACGAGAGGATGCAGCCCGTCCGGGAAGGCCGACCGGGGAGCGTCATTTTAGACGCATCGCAACAAAGTAAGCACTTTCGGCCGCCCTCGGCTACCGTTTTATGCGGGGGCGGTTAATCGCGCCGGCGGCGTGGGAGCGGTCCGGGAAGGGCCGGTCCGCGCCGCATAATTCGCTGGCATGACGGGCCGAATGGGGGTTATTTGTCCGCTCCGAGATTGCTCACGTCACCCCTGATCCCCGGACTATCGAGCCCAGACGTCAGTCCGCATATCTTCCAGCCAGGAGAGTCCCATGAAAGACGATGTCGTTGTCGTCAGCGCCGCCCGCACCGCCGTCGGCAGCTTTAACGGCGCTTTTGCAAATACGCCCGCTCACGAGCTCGGCGCGGCCGCGATCAAGGCGGCGCTCGCGCGTGCCGGGGTCGAGGCGGGCCGCGTGTCCGAAGTCATCATGGGCCAGATCCTCGCCGCCGGTCAGGGCCAGAACCCGGCGCGTCAGGCGTCGATCGCCTCGGGCATTCCGGTGGATGCGCCGGCCTGGATCGTCAACCAGCTGTGCGGCTCGGGCCTGCGCTCGGTCGCGCTCGGCTATCAGGCGCTGATGAACGGCGACTCCGACATCGTCGTCGCCGGCGGCCAGGAATCGATGAGCATGGCGCCGCACGCCCAGCACCTGCGCGCGGGCGTCAAGATGGGCTCGCTCGAGCTCGTCGACACCATGATCAAGGACGGCCTGTGGGACGCCTTCAACGGCTATCACATGGGGACGACCGCCGAGAACGTCGCCAGGCAGTGGCAGATCACCCGCGACATGCAGGACGAATTCGCGGTGAAGAGCCAGAACAAGGCCGAGGCCGCGCAAAGCTCCGGCAAGTTCAAGGACGAGATTGCACCCGTCACCATCTCGACCCGCAAGGGCGACGTCGTCGTCGCCGATGACGAATACATCAAGAAGGGTGTGACACTCGACTCGATCGCCAAGCTCAAGCCGGCTTTCGCCAAGGATGGTTCGGTGACCGCCGCCAATGCCTCCGGCATCAACGACGGTGCTGCCGTGGCGATCCTGATGAGCGAGAAGGAAGCCGGAAGGCGGGGGCTGACCCCGCTCGCCCGCATCGCCTCGTGGGCGAGCGTCGGCGTCGACCCGGCGGTCATGGGCTCGGGCCCGATCCCGGCGTCGCGCGCCGCCCTCAAGAAGGCCGGCTGGAAGGTCGAGGACCTC
>NZ_CALMSV010000269.1 GCF_937872355.1 uncultured Sphingorhabdus sp.
AGGTCGAGCTGTTGCTGGGGGCTCACCGAACGCATCAACGGCGCACCGGGCGTGCAGACAGGCAAATGCCTTGTCCGGGATCGGATGTTGAATTGCGGCGACCATTTTGCGCCCAGGCATCGAGATCGACTATGGCGTAGACAATGCGCCGACCGAGCTTGTGAAAGGCCGGGCCCGTCCCATAGCAACGATGCTTTTCAAGCGTGCGGGCTGAGAGACCCAAATGCACGGCAGCATCGGGCGTCCTGACATAGCGCGGGAATACCGGGACGAAATCTCCATCCATGAAACGTCTCCTGTGAAGTGCCGGACACAAGGGGTTGGCCCGGCGAGCAGGAGGCGAGATTTGAGATTTTCAGGGACTTGGGTGAACGGACATAAGGCGTGGCTGCCGAATGTCCCGATCAGTGGCCGCTCAACAGGGCGAGATAGCCGCCGTCGCGCATAGCGAGCGCCTGTCGCTGCCAGCGCGCAATCCGTTTGCGCTCGCTCGACGTGTCCCATTCGGCGGCTGAATATCGACGGGCATCGCGGGCGATAAGTTCGATGGCCAATTCGCGTGTGGTTGCGCCGTCAGACAGCGCATCAAGCAACCGAAGCCATTGGACCAGACGCCAGTGCTCTGACGGACCGGGCGCAAGGCAGAACGGGAGCTTCTTCACATGTCCGAGATGGCAATGCTCATGAAAGTCGGAAACAGCGGCCTGCCGCGTTTCCCAAAATGCGTCGCCCGGAAGAACATAGGCGAGCGGTTCGGTCTCTGTTGTTTCGCCGCGAATATTCAGGCGGTAGCGACGCTTCGCCGTCGAGAGGACGAGATGCCGCCCTTCCTCATCGCGGTGCTGGGCCGCGATATTCATGCTCCCGACAATTTCGGCTTGGCTGCAGCCGTCGCAAGGGAAAGGAGCCGGGCGCAAAAGGATGACGCTGGCCGCTGTAGATGGGTGCCAGACGATCGGGAGATGATGGGCTGGTAGATCAGGGTCCGCAGCGAAAGACCAACCCCCAGTGCCGAGCCAGACGACTCAGCGCGAGTGGCGCAGCGTCAACGGCTTCAGCATATTGGTCGCGGTATTCAGGATTACGGCGCAGGAATTCCTGCGCGAAATCCGTGCGGTCATAGGTTTCATACGCTTTGGCGTAATTCTCCGAACGCCAGTCGGGCGGCTTCTCCATCGCACCTCTCCTATGAGGTTTTTTTGGAGTCGAACGATCATGTCTGAGCCGTGACGAGAGAAGTGCTCGAGTCAGTTCCGTGCTCCCCCGCGGCAAGGCACAATCGATTGCGCCAGATTGGTGCTAAATGCCCAGTTTTATTGGGTTCGCGGGACCATCAGGTGTTTGTAGCCATGTTCCGTCATCCACTTGGCACGGGCGAGATGGGTAGCATAGACCCTTTGCGCTCGATCCGGCTCACTGGCCGGATCGATGGCGAAGATGATCGAAACCGCCTCTTCCCATGAAGCCCCGTCCTTTTCGGCATCCAGCAGGCGGAGATACGTGACGAGGTGGCGCTCATCATAAGCGCTCAATCGGTCTGACTGCGGTGGTTCATCGGCAAACTCAGGAGCCGACATGGGTCTCTCCTTTTAGCAAAACCTGTTTCGTGACTGCGCCCCTGCAAAGGGCGCAGAGAAGCATGGCGAACTTAACCCCAATCGGGCAGTGCGTTATCCCCAGCATGGGATAACGCTGAGCCCGGCTTGCCGGGACAAAACATTCCCGGAGGCAAAGATCTGCCTTTTGTAGTTCAGAAATTGTAAAATTGCTGCTGAGATTCGGTGAATGGCGGTGGGTTTGCGTTCAACGACCGCCAGGTTTTTCGAAAAATCGCACGGGATCGACGGCAAGTTCTTCTGCGAGTCGCTCGATAGTGTCGAGCGTTGGCGAATTGGCTGCGCGTTCGAGAAGGCCGACATAGTTTCGGTTGATTCCGGCACGATGCGCCAATTCCTCCTGCGAAAGCCCACTGGCGTGTCGCAATCGCCTTAAATTCGTCCCAAAAATCTCCCGAAGCCTCATGCTTCGTGGGTCGGCGTAACCCTAATATACTGCCACCCAATATACTAGGGATTCGTCATCGCCCGGTGTGACCCGGGCGATGACTTGGCCGATTCAATGGTCGTTGCGGCGGCTCGGGCGGTTCCAGACCAGATCGTGACTGCCGTCCTCGGCTTCGAAGAGCTGGGCGAAAATGGGCGCCATGAAGCTGGGGTCGTCGAGCTTCACCGAGAGGTACGGCCGGTCGTCCTGGGTGTGCTTTTTCCAGGCTGCGCCGATTTCGACTTCGCCGATGAGGACCCGGTGGGTGGGGGCATTGCCGCTGGTGTTTTCTTCCGCGACGATCCTGACTGATTTGGCCTGAAGGGCGAGAGTGACGATCTGGCCCCGGAGTTCGCCCGAAACCATCTTGAAGTTGCCGATCTTTGCCATGGGTATTTCCTTTCCGTTGGACGGGACCGCGCCAGTGCGGCCTCGATGCGCGGATAAGGGTCAGCCAGTGGCAGGCGCCGCAGCGTCAGCCCGCAGCGTTAGCGAAGGACGGTTTGGCCGGGCTTTCTTGTCTCGCGAGGAACGGCGGAACGCCGGGGGAAGAAAGTTCGGCAAGCACCGTTGCGGCAAGCCTGCCAAGCGAAGCGCCTTGCTGACATGGGCGCGGATCGAAAGAGGCCGTACTGGTCGGTTCTGCCGGGAAGGACGCCAGATGCTGATCGAATGCACTGGCTCGGGTGAACGCTGGCCCTGAACCCTCGGTTCAAAATCGGCAAAGCGGAGGACACGACTGGAACACCGGTATTGCCCCCTCACGGCCATCACTCGGCCGACATTGATTGGCCTGTAGAGGCTTGCCCACCCACGGGACTGGCAAACTTTGAGGTGACGTGCGTATCACGCTGCGACATCGTCACGCTTCGCCATGCCGAGAGGGATGTCGCCATTGCAGCGATGGATCCAAGGATCGCCAGCAGCATGCTGTTATCCGTTGCCAGCGATCCAAGCGCGTGCGCGGCCTGAAAACCGGCGATGCCCGCGGGTATGGCAAAGAGGAGCGCGATCCCGGCACGGAGCATGGGGGAGCGGATAAAGGCAATGAGGCCCTGTCCAATCAGAAGCGTAGCAATGCCTGCCGCCAGTCCGCCCATGATTGCTCCGAGATGACCAACATCATGGCGGAGCAGCAGGAAAGCACACGTGAGCCCGGCATAGACAGGCAGCGCGTAGCTGGCGAGGCGGAAGAGCAGCGCGAGCACATAGAGACCAGCAACGGCCCCGAGGATGAGAAAAATGGTCATAAGCGTCCCTTGTCTGGACGCGCTCGCCACCACCACCTCAGCGCAATCTGCGGTGCAAGAATAGCACGGCAGGGCACAGGCCGAAAAGGCGAAATGTGCCTGAGGTTAGCGGCTGAAGGGGTCATATTCGCGAACCACCTGTTCGGGGTCGCCATCAAATTCGTCAGCGGGGATGACGAAGTAGCCCTGATTGGTTTCAATGAGGACGATGACCGTCATCAGCGTCCGGGAGAGGTTCCAGCCAAGCGATTGTGCGGTTGCCAGTGGCATGTTGCGGCTCCTGCCTTGGAGCGGGACCACCCCGCTCGACAGTCGCCCCACAGGCCGGGGGCTGGCCGCAATCACCGCAGCAAAGCTGCGGCCGCACGCGCACGCGTAGCGGACCCTTCACGGGTTGATTGAAGGAGGACAGGCTTCGAGCCCAGGGATCAGCGGCTATTGCGAGCGAGTGGTTCTGCGGCGGTTCGAGCTATGCCAATTGCGACCAGCTAATTTCGCGGTTCTCTCCGATGCTGATCTAGGCATCACTTCAAAACGATGATGACCGGTATCGCAGTCACGAAGCCATTTCATGACCGTCATATCCGGCATTGCGGTTCATATGATCGAGCATCCCCGCACCTATGCCGATGGAGCGCCGCAGCTTTGAGTGGAAGCATGGCAAGAATACGCAACCTGCCTGTAGTCAGGAAGCGCTCCGCTCCTATCGAGTCGCATCCGCGCTGGGGCCAGAGTGACTTTCCAACAGCAGCGTCCAGAACCGAAACCGTTGCGGGCGGCGACTGAAAACCCACACCGCTATCAGGCGATGGGGTTCGAGAACGTGTGGGAGAGTTTTGGTCACGCCGAAACGGCTGTCCGAACCTGCGCCACGGCCATCCGGTCGTTTCTTCCCAGCATATTACGCCACTGTTACGCTGAGCCAAATTTGAGGCGCGTAATAAGAAAACCAATCTCGGCTTGCGCCGTTAAGTATTGATTTTGCTTGGAAAAACTGGAGCGGGCGAAGGGATTCGAACCCTCGACCCCAACCTTGGCAAGGTTGTGCTCTACCCCTGAGCTACGCCCGCTCTGGCGGCTGGAATCAGGTGATGTCCAGCGGGTGAGGCGCGCCATTAGCAGGCGTCATCGGGGGCTGCAACCCCTTTAATCACAGGAAATTTGCTTTGCTTTTTTTCAGCTCTGCGGGCCAATCTCTTGGCATATCCGCGCCGCACCCCACATAAAGCGCATAGATGATTCGGATAATGGGAGCAGTATTTTGGCCAGCATGGGTTTGACCACCGAAGAACAGAAAGCGGTGCAGGCATTTCGGGAAGAGATTGTCGAGCCGTCGATGACCAAGCTCGTCATCCTCGATTTCTGGGCCGAATGGTGCGGGCCGTGCAAGCAACTGACGCCAGTTCTTGAAAAGGTGGCGGCGGATTATGCTGACAAGGGCGTGGTACTCGCCAAGGTGAATGTAGACGAGAACAAGTTCATCGCCGCGCAATTCCAGATCCGTTCGATCCCCACCGTCTATGCGATGTTCCAGGGGCAGCCAGTGGCGGACCTGACCAATGCACGCACCGAGCCGCAATTGGCAGCGATGCTCGACCAGCTGCTTGCCAAACTGCCTATTCAGCCTGGCGCAGCGGCAGATTCCGGACCCAGTCTGGACGAAGTTGCTGCCGCAGGGATGGAAGCGCTGGCCGAAGGGGCGAATGAAGAGGCCTATGCCATATTCACCGAAATTCTGGGTGTCGATGCCGAGCACAAGGCCGCGCTGGCTGGCATGCTGGAGGCATTGATTGCGCTCGATAGAAAGGAAGAGGCGCAGGCGATTCACGCCAGCCTGACCGAAGAGCAGCGCGCCGATCCTGCGCTGGAACGCGTCGGAACGATGCTCGCCATTGCAGCGGAGGCGCGCGATCCGGAAGAAGTTATTGCACTGAAGGCGGCGGTTGATGCCGACCCCGACAACCATCAGGCGCGGTTTGATCTGGCCAACGCCCTGATGGCAGCAGGCGACCGCGATGGCGCCGCAGACGCGTTGCTCGCGGTCATCGCCGCCGACCGTGAATGGAATGAGGGGGCAGCGCGCAGCCGATTGCTGGAAATATTCAGCATGATCGGCCTTGAAGACCCCTGGGCGTCGGCGACGCGACGTAAGCTGTCGGCGATATTGTTCGGCTGATGGCAAGTTGATGACAGTCAAGCGGATCTCGATCTTCCCGCTGTCCGGCGCAATATTGCTGCCTGACATGCAATTGCCGCTGCATATTTTCGAACCACGCTATCGAGCGTTGGTCAGCGATGCGTTGGCGCGCGATCGGATGATCGGGATGATCCAGCCCAAGGGCGGCGGGGATACGCCAAGCCTGTTCTCTGTTGGCTGTCTTGGGCGTATCGGGGATGTCGAGGCGCTGGAGGACGGACGTTACAATATCGTACTGGAAGGGCTGCAGCGCTTCACCCTATTGCGTGAACTCGATGTGACGACACCTTTCCGCCAGATCGAAGGCGAATTGTGGGAAGAGGATGAAATCGGTGAAACGCTGTCGCTTGGCGAACGGGCGGCATTGGAGATCGAATCGCGCCGTTTTGCCGATGCGCAAGGCTATGCGGTGGACTGGAATGCGGTCGGGCAGCTTGACGATTTCTCACTGGTCAACGTCATCGCCCAGATTGCGCCTTTTGATGTAGCTGCCAAACAGGCTTTGCTCGAATCAAAAGGGCTGGCAACGCGCAGTGAGTTGATCATCCAGTTGATGCAATTTTTCGGGCGTCACGATGGATCGGACGACCGGGTTACGCTGCAGTAAGGCCCTCCTCCCGCAAGCGGGAGGGGAGAACAGCGTTACCCGCCGAAGCTGGCGCGCAAACCATCGATCACAAATTGCGCCGCCAGTGCGCCGAGCAACACGCCGAGCAAGCGTGTGATGACGGCTTCGGCCTTTGATCCCAGCACACGCATGATCGGCCCTGCCGCAACCAGTGCGATCAGTGTCAGCAGCAGCACGGCGCCCAATGCGCCAAGCACCACCAGAGAGCGATCAAGCCCCTCATTCTGGCTCATCAACAACATCACCGAGGCGATCGAGCCGGGCCCTGCAATCATCGGCATTGCCATCGGGAAGACCGAGACGTCCTCGATCTCGGGCGTATCGATGATCTTCTGTGCACGCTCTTCGCGCCGTTCGGTACGCTTTTCGAATACCATGTCGATGGCAATCAGGAACAGCATCACGCCGCCCGCGATGCGGAAGCTATTAAGTTCGATATGCAGTGCGCCGAGCAGATCTTCACCAAACAACGCAAAGACATATAATATTCCCGCTGCGATGATCGACGCACGGATCGCCATGCTCCGCCGCTGCTGTGCCGACGCGCCTTTTGTCAGGCTGGCGTAGATCGGGGCGCAGCCCGGCGGGTCTATCACCACGAAAAAGGTGATGAAGGCGGAGATGAACAGGTCGATCACGATGCGGGCGCCGCCACCTTGTCGGCGATTACGGTCTCAAAGCTCTCGCCATTCCACAGCCGTACCACCACTGACCGGGCACCATTGGGCATCACGACCCAGGTAAAATTGAGGCTCTGGTCGCGCGACAGCCCCATTTTCATTTTCGCGCCCTCGGGCGGGGCCGACAGCGGAGCACTCGGCTGGCCCTTGCAGCTGGCCACGCGCGTTTCGATCATTTCCGGCGCGGCGCGCGGTGCGGTCAACGCGTCGCCATGATCGACGACCCATTTCCATTCGCCGTCGCCGATATAGGAAGGCGGGGCCTTTTTCGGGCGCTTACCCTTTTCATGCCACTGCCAGACAGTCGTGAAATAGCCGACGGATCCGTCAGGGCGCTGCCAAGCGCCGGTGGTCACACCCGTCTTCCCGTCGCAAGACATGAAGGCCTTGTGTGGCTGCCATGTGACGGATTTGGGCGGGTTGGCTTTTTCCCTCAGCCATTCCTGTGCGAGATTTGGCTCGGGAACGAACATGACCGCATCCTTTGCCGCAGTTTCGCGAAAGGCGGTCCATTGCCCTTTTTCCTGCGCCAGCCGGTTGAACGCGATTTCCGCCGCGATGATCGCGCTGGGATTAGCACTGGGTGCAGTGGCACTGCGCGGCTTTGGTTGCGCTACGCACCCGCTGGCGATCAGGCTGAAGCCGAAGAGAAAGGGGAGCAGATGTTTGCCGGTCATGACCGGTTCATAGCCCTTCGGGGTCGGCGAGACCAGCCCGGCGGTGCGCGGCGACCAAAGTGTTACGCAACAGGCACGCGATGGTCATCGGGCCAACGCCGCCAGGCACCGGCGTGATTGCTGAAGCCAGCTCGAGCGCGCTGGCATAGTCGACATCGCCGACCAGGCGGCCTTTGGCTTCACCCGCCACCGGTTCGAGACGGTTGATACCGACATCGATTACGATGGCGCCGGGTTTCAGCCAGTCACCTTTGACCATTTCGGCACGACCGACAGCGGCGACGACAATATCGGCCTGCTGAACCCGTTGCTTCAGATCGCGGGTACGGCTGTGTGCGATAGTGACGGTGCAATTCTCGCCCAAAAGCAACTGCGCCATTGGCTTTCCGACAAGGATCGAGCGGCCAATCACAATCGCGTCCTTACCCGACAGATCGCCCATATGGTCCTTAAGCAGCATCAGCGAGCCGAGCGGGGTGCAAGGCACAAGGCCGGGCAGGCCCAGCGCAAGGCGGCCGGTGCTGATCGGCGTCAGGCCGTCGACATCCTTGTCCGGACCGATCGCCTCAACCACCGCCTGTTCGTCGAGATGTTTCGGCAATGGCAGTTGCACAAGGATGCCGTCGACGCTTTCGTCGGCGTTGAGTTGGTGCACCAGCGCGATCAGGTCTTCCTGTTTGGTATCGGCAGGCAGGCGGTGTTCGAAACTCGCCATTCCGGCGGCGACCGTCGCTTTGCCTTTTGAAGCGACATAGACCGCACTCGCCGCATCGTCACCCACCAGGACTACGGCTAGACCGGGCACGCGACCGGTGGCCTTGGTAAAGGCGGGAACAGCTTGGGCTATGCGCGCACGCCGCCCCGCGGCGAACGCTTTGCCGTCAATGATCGTTGTTCCGCTCAAAGGGCACCGCTCATATAAAGGTCGCTATAGAGCCCACCGAGCAGCATCTGGATGATGCGCAGACCGATGATCAGCACGATCGGGGAAAAGTCGATCATTCCGGTGTCGGGCATGATCTTGCGGATCGGCTTGAGCATCGGATCGAGGATCAGATTGAGCGAATGCCAAATCGACGCCACGAAATTGTTCGACAGGCTGACAACATTGAAGGCGATCAGCAGGCTGAGCACGAACTGCACGATCACCACGGTCGAAACGATAGTGACGAGATAGCCGATGATCTGGATAAGCGCGAGGAGCATCATATTCTCCGTAAAGGGGAGGGATGCGCCCGATTAGCCGAGGCTGCGCGCTGTATCAACCGTCTAGAACACCAGAAATCCGTCATTCCCGCCTTCGCGGGAATGACGAAGTCTTGTGGTTCGACGTCACTTATGCACCAGCGTGCCTGCACCTCGCGCCGTGAAGATTTCCAGCAGGCTGACATGCGGCACCCGCCCGTCGAGAATAACTGCGGCTTCAGTGCCGCCCTCGACCGCGGCGATGCAGGTTTCCAGCTTGGGGATCATCCCGCCCGTCACCGTGCCGTCTTCGCGCAACGCGCCGATCTGCTTGGGATCAAGATCGGTGAGCAAGTTGCCCGCTTTGTCGAGCACGCCGGCAACGTCAGTGAGCAAGAACAATCGTGCCGCACCCAGCGCCGCCGCAATCGCACCTGCCATGGTGTCTGCGTTGATGTTATAGGTCTGGCCGGTCTTATCGACGCCGATGGGGGCGACCACAGGGATCATCCCGCTGCCTGAAATCGTATCGAGCAGGCTGCGGTCGATATGCTTGGGCGTGCCGACAAAGCCGAGGTCCACGGCGCGTTCGATATTGCTGTCGGGGTCGCGGGTGGAACCCTCGACCTTTTCGGCGATTACGAAGCCGCCATCCTTGCCCGATATACCTACCGCGCGCCCACCAGCCTGGGCTATCCAGCTTACCAGTTCCTTATTGATCGCGCCCGACAGCACCATCTCCGCAACTTTGGCGGTTTCGGCGTCGGTAACGCGCAGACCATCGACAAAGCGGCTTTCGACCCCCAATTGCTTGAGCATCGCTCCGATCTGAGGCCCGCCACCATGGACAACCACAGGGTTGATGCCGACAGCTTTCAGCAGCACCACATCCTCGGCAAAGTTGCGCGCCGCTTCGGGATCGCCCATCGCATGGCCGCCATATTTGATGACAAAGGTCTTGCCCGCGTAACGCTGCATATAAGGCAGCGCCTCGGTTAGCGTTTCAGCCTTGGCCAGCATGGCAGGATCAGGTGCGTGGTTGGTCATAATGGCGCGCGGGTTAGCGCCCCATTGGAATTCACGCAACTATATTGCAGGGTCAGGCCGCTTTGCCGTCCAATCGTTGCCCGAGTTTGACACAGGCTGTGATCAGCAGGGGAACGAACACCACCACCAGAGTCAGCTTGGCGATGATCTGACCCGTCATGATGTTCACGATCGGCATTTCCTGCCCGCTACCGGGATCGACCACGCCGTAGAATGCGATGGTGATGAACAGCACCGTGTCGAGTGCCTGCGAGAGGAGACCGGCAATCAACCCGCGCAACCAAGCCGCCCGCCCACTGCCTTCGCCCTTCAGTTTGGTGAAAACATAGACGTTCAGGGTCTGCGAAATGCCATAGGAAATCAGTCCCGCGAGCTGCAACCGCGCGCCCTGGCCAAGGATACCGGCGAACTGGTCCTGCAACGTCCAGAAGGGGGCAGGGGGCATACGGATGACGATGAAGATCAGCGCCATCGAGAGGATCAGCGGGATGAAACCATAGCGGACGAGCTTGTCGGCCGTGTCCTTGCCATGCAGCTCGGCGACCGCGCTCGACAGCACCACCAGCATCAGAAAGGCAAATATACCCGATTCGACATGCAGCGGCCCGATTTCCGAAATCTTGGTGCCGAGTACGCCTGCCAGCACGACCAGTCCGCCATAAAGCAGCGCATAGACGAACAAGGATCGCGGGATCATCGTTCCACTGGCTTGGTTGTCGGTCATCGCGGCTTCCCCTGTTTCTGCTTTGCTGGCCAATGGTTAGCGGCTAATTTTATTGGCGCAAGGCGGAAGGGCGCGCTAACAGCTTCGACATGCACGTCGCCTCTGCGCAGGCAGGGGCCGACGAAATGAGTTTGGGGGAGTGTCGCAAATGCAAATCCTGATGAGCCTTGGCGGAATGCTATTGATCCTTGCGGTCGCCTTCCTGCTGTCCTCCAACCGCAAGGCGATCCGCCCGCGCGTCGTGCTGTCGGCCTTTGCTCTGCAGGCAGGGCTTGCTGCACTGGTGCTTTATGTGCCGTGGGGCAACCGGGTTTTGCAAGGCGCGGCGGCTGGAGTATCCAACTTGCTGGGCTATGCCAATGAAGGCACGAAATTCCTCTTCGGCGGGCTTGCCACCGATCCGTTGGGGCAGAATTTCGCGATTCAGGCACTTCCCGTCATCATCTTCTTCGCCGCTTTCATCTCGATCCTCTATTATCTCGGCGTGATGCAATATGTCATTCGCTGGATTGGCGGCGGTCTGCAGAAAATCACCGGCATCTCAAAGGTCGAAAGCCTGTGTGCGGCTTCGAACATCTTTGTCGGCCAGTCGGAATCGCCGCTGGTGATCCGCCCCTATCTGGCGACGCTCAACCCCGCGCAGCTCTTCTGCGTGATGACAGTTGGCATGGCCGGGGTCGCGGGTACCATCCTCGCGGCCTATGCTTCGATGGGCATTCGCATCGATTACCTCATCGCCGCTGCCTTCATGTCGGCACCGGGCGGAATATTGATGGCGAAGCTGATCATGCCTGACGATCCGAACGAACCAGCGGTCGATGATCCCGATATCGCGCTCGACATGCATGAGGATGAAAAGCCCGCCAACTTGATCATGGCTGCCTCACAGGGCGCGCAGACTGGAGTGAAGCTGGCGGTAGCTGTCGGCGCGATGGTGCTGGCGTTCGTGGCGCTGGTCGCATTGGCCAATGGCGTATTGGGCGGTCTCGGTAATCTGGTCGGTCTGAAGGGGCTGAGCTTTCAGGGCATATTAGGGCAAGTCTTTGCACCGGTCATGTATTTGCTGGGCGTTCCATGGAACGAAGCCGTGCAGGCAGGCGGGCTGTTCGGTACGAAAATCGTCCTCAACGAATTTGTCGCCTTTATCGATCTGGGTGCGCTGAAAACCCTGTCCGCACCGACGGTTGCCATCGTCACCTTCGCGCTGTGCGGCTTTGCCAATTTCAGCTCGATCGCAATCCAGATGGCCGTAACCGGCGGCCTCGCCCCCAACCAGCGCCCGATGATTGCCAAGCTTGGCTTGAAGGCGCTGGCGGCAGGTTCGCTGTCCAACCTGATGAGCGCGGCACTGGCGGGGCTGTTTTTGAGTCTAAGTTAGTTTTTTCAAATGCCAGATAAGTTGTTCATGTTTCTTGCCGAAGGGGTAGCAAGTGAAGCCGCCACCAAACGAGTCGGCGCGAGGCATGCGCTCATGCTCTTTGGTAGAGCGCAAGACATAGCAACGGCTGAAACATGTGCTCGTGTATATGCAGAGCAGCGGGGATGGTTGTTTGTGGGGGTGAAGCGAGGAAAGGAACTCTCCAAAGATATCAGCGAGATTACGGATGGCGTTTTGCAAATGGCTGCAAAAAGCGCGCTCGAAAACGGGAGTGGTTTAGTGATTTACAAAGATGAAATCACACCAGACTCTTGATTATGGCTCGCCCGCCAGCCCCTTCAGTTCATACAATAGATCCAACGCCTGCCTTGGGGTGAGGGCGTCGATATCCATTCCCGACAACCGGTCGCGCACGGCATCGACCTTGGCTTCGGCGGCGTCGAGGGCGGCACCGAATAGGGGCATTTCGCCGAGGCCAGCGGCCAGACCGCCGGTTTCGGCGCGGCCCTTTTCGAGTTTTTCGAGCACTTGTGCTGCCCGCGCCAAAACCGGCGGCGGCAGGCCCGCCAGTTTGGCGACCGCGATACCGTAACTGCGATCTGCAGGGCCATCTGACACTTCGTGGAGCAGCACGAGGTCGCCCTTATATTCCTTGGCGCGGACATGGTGCAGCGAGAGCGCGTCGAGCGTGTCGGCCAGCCGGGTCAGTTCGTGATAGTGCGTCGCGAACAGGCAGCGGCAGCGATTGCTTTCGTGGATGCCTTCGACCACCGCCCAGGCAATGGCGAGGCCGTCATAGGTCGAGGTGCCGCGTCCGACTTCGTCAAGGATGACGAAGCTGCGCTCGGTCGCCTGCGCAAGGATCGCGGCGGTTTCGACCATTTCAACCATGAAGGTCGATCGCCCGCGCGCGAGATTGTCTGACGCGCCGACGCGGCTGAACAGCCGGTCCACCAAACCCAGTCGCGCGGAAGTGGCGGGCACATAGCTTCCCGCCTGCGCGAGGATGACGATCAGTGCATTCTGCCGCAGAAAGGTCGATTTACCGCCCATATTGGGGCCGCTGACCAGCCATAATCTATTTTTTTCAGATAGTTGCACGTCATTTGCAATGAAGCGTTCGCCCAGGCGGGCCAAAGCACTTTCCACCACCGGATGCCGCCCGCCTTCAATATATAGGTCAGGTGTCTCTGTATATTCGGGCAGGCACCATCGCCCTTCGGCTGCGCGTTCGGCGAGTGCCGACGCAACATCAATCCGCGCCAGCGCATCCGCGCTTGCGGCGATGGCATCACGCCGCGTGAGCACATGGCCGATCAATTCCTCAAGATGTGCCGCTTCGGCGGCCAGCGCGTGGCCGGAGGCTTGCGTGATCCGCAGCGCTTCTTCGTGGAGTTCGGGCGAATTGAAGCGCACCGCGCCCGCCATCGTCTGGCGGTGGGTAAAGCCGCTACCCGCCGCCATCAGCGGGTCGGCATTTTTGGCAGGCACCTCGACGAAATAGCCAAGCACGCCATTATGACGGATCTTGAGAGCGGAAATCCCGGTCGACGCACGATAACGCGCTTCCATCGCCGCCACTGCCGCCCGCCCATCGCGCCCCGCCAGTCGCAGCGCGTCGAGCGCGGCGTCATAGCCCTCTGCAATATAGCCGCCGTGCGCAGCTTCGGTCGGCGGCGTCGGCACCAGCGCACGGGTGAACAGATCGACCATTGCGCCATGTCCGTCGAGTGCTGGAAGCAGGCCTTCGAGCAAAGCTGGCCGTTCGGCCATCGCCCCCAGCCGCTCGCGCAAGATGCGCGCGCCATCCAGGCCGTCACGGATTTGCCCCAAGTCTCGCGGGCTTCCGCGTCCAGCCACGACGCGGCCCAGCGCGCGGGCAATATCGGGCAATTGACGCAGCGCGGTGCGGGTGCTGTCGCGTAGCAAAGGCGCGTCATGAAACCACTGCACCAGTGCCAGTCGCGCTTCGATTGCGCCCTTGTCCATCAATGGGGCAGACAGGTCCGCCGCCAGTTGTCGCGCACCTGCCCCAGTAATCGTCCGGTCAATCTCGGCGAGCAACGAACCCGCGCGTCCGCCGCCATTGGCCGAACGGGTAATCTCAAGGCTGTCGCGCGTTGCCTGGTCGATCAGCAGATATTGCTGCACTTCGCGCCGCACCGGCACTTTGAGGAAGGGCATTTTGCCCTGCCCGACATGCTCCAGATAAGCGAGCAGGCCACCCGCCGCTGCCAATTCGGCGCGACTCAATGAAGCAAAATCAGTGTTCCCGAAATGCGCGGTGAGGGCGCCCTTGCCTCCCATGCTGTCAAAATCATCGCGCGGTCGTTCGATTGCGCCATAGGGTTGGGCGGCAAAGCCTTCAGGCGTCACCACTTCGCTCGGCCCGAGCCGCGCCAGCTCGGCCTCAAGTGCAGAGGCCGACACGCAACTTACCTCGAAATAGCCGGTCGAGATGTCTGCGGCGGCGAGGCCAATCTCCCCACCCGCCTCGGCAAGCGCGACGAGAATGTTAGATGCCCAGCTATCAAGCAGGCTGTCCTCGGTCAGCGTGCCTGCTGTTACAAAACGGATGATGTCGCGCGCGACCAATGCCTTTGATCCGCCACGCGCCTTGGCCTCTTCGGGCGTTTCGGTCTGTTCGGCAATCGCGACCCGGTGCCCGGCCTTGATCAGCCGCGCCAGATAGCCCTCGGCGGCATGTACCGGCACGCCGCACATCGGGATCGGCTGCCCGCCATGTTCGCCGCGTGAAGTCAGCGCGATGTCGAGCGTTTGCGACGCGGCCTTGGCGTCGTCAAAAAACAGCTCAAAAAAGTCGCCCATGCGGTAGAACAGCATGCAGTCGCCGGCTTTCGCCTTCAATTTCAGATATTGCGCCATCATTGGCGTCGGCGTTTCGAGGCCGGGCAATGCGACATTCTTGGCTGGGCGCGAGTCCATCCCCGCCTGATACCGGCTTGGCGGGGGCAGGCAACCAGCCCCCCCCCGGAGGTTTTGGGAAAAGTTGTGCCCCGGCCCCAGCTTGATCGGGTCTGGGCGGGGCAAGCCAACAGCCGCCCGCCGATGATTTGTGGAATAAGTTTGACCTCGCCCGAAGCATGCAGACTTGCGCCCTTGCCGTGCTTGCCGCTAGGGCGGACACGTATCAGAACAAAAGCAAGGCAAGCGATTATATGAGCGAAAGCGACGTCCCCTTTACCGCCCGCGAAGCATTGCTGTTCCATTCGCAAGGACGTCCCGGGAAGATAGAGATTGTCGCGACCAAGCCGATGGCGACGCAGCGCGATTTGAGCCTCGCTTACTCGCCCGGTGTTGCGGTGCCGGTGCAGGCGATCGCAGACGATCCAGCAACCGCCTATGATTATACCGCCAAGGGCAATCTGGTCGCCGTGATTTCTAACGGCACCGCCATCCTTGGTATGGGCAATCTGGGGGCCTTGGCCTCAAAGCCGGTAATGGAAGGCAAGGCGGTGCTCTTCAAACGCTTCGCCGATGTCGACTCGATCGATATCGAGGTGAAGACCGAGGATGCGCAGCGCTTCATCGATGCCGTCGAACTGCTCGAGCCCACCTTTGGCGGCATCAATCTGGAAGATATTGCAGCCCCCGACTGCTTCGTGATCGAGCAGACTCTGCGCGAGCGCATGAACATTCCTGTATTCCACGACGACCAACATGGCACCGCGATCATTTCAGCGGCCGGCTTGATCAACGCCTGCCTGCTAACAGGGCGCGAGCTGAAGGATATCAAGGTTGTCTGCAACGGTGCGGGTGCGGCGGCGATCGCCTGCACCGAGCTGATCAAGGCGATGGGTGTGCCGCATGGCAATGTCATCATGTGCGACCGCAAGGGTGTGATCTATCAGGGCCGTGCCGAAGGGATGGACCAGTGGAAATCGGCCCATGCCGTCCCCACTGAGGCGCGCACATTGGCAGAGGCGATCAAGGGTGCAGACGTTTTCCTTGGGCTTTCGGCGGCGAATGCGATGACCAAGGATATGGTCCGCGACATGGCCGACCAGCCGATCATCTTTGCGATGGCCAATCCCGATCCCGAAATCACCCCTCCCGATGCTTTAGAAGCGCGGCCCGACGCGATTGTCGCCACCGGGCGTTCGGACTATCCTAACCAGGTCAATAATGTCCTTGGTTTCCCCTTCATCTTCCGCGGCGCGCTCGACGTTCGGGCGACGACAATCAACGAAGAGATGAAGATCGCCGCCGCCAATGCAATTGCCGAGCTGGCGCGCGAGACGGTGCATGAGGATGTGGCGGCGGCCTATGGCGGCAATGCGCAAAGCTTTGGCCGCGATTACATCATCCCCGCCCCGTTCGACCCGCGCCTGATTGAGGTTGTATCCTCGGCGGTGGCCAAGGCGGCGATGGACAGCGGCGTCGCGCAAAAGCCGATTGCCGATATGGATGCCTATCGTGCCTCGCTGCGCGCCCGTCAGAACCCGACGACGTCGGTGATGGCGCAGGTCTACGAAGCGGCCCGCGCAAAACCGAAACGGGTGATCTTTGCCGAGGCCGAGGAAGATGTCGTACTGCGCGCAGCCGTGCAGTTCCGTCAGGATGGCTACGGCACACCGGTGCTGGTAGGGCGCGATGCAACCGTGCTTGCGAAGCTGCAGGCGATGGGTGTTGCCAATCCCGAAAGCTATGAGATCCACAACAGCGTCTCCAGCCCGCTCGTCCCAGCGATGGTCGACCGGCTATATTTGCGTTTGCAGCGCCGGGGTTATCTGCGCCGCGATATCCAGCGCATGGTCAACCGTGATCGCAACATCTTTGGCGCACTGATGCTGGCGATGGATCAGGGCGACGCGATGATCACCGGTATCACCCGCACCTTTGCGCAAACGATGCGCGAATTGCGGCGTGTG
>NZ_CALMSV010000270.1 GCF_937872355.1 uncultured Sphingorhabdus sp.
CGAAGGCCATCCTGTCATCTGGTCGTGCGACCCGATGCATGGCAATGTGATCAAGTCGGCCAGCGGTTACAAAACCCGCCCATTCGAACGGATATTGGCGGAAGTTCGCGGATTTTTTGCCGTGCACCGTGCAGAGGGCAGCTTTGGCGGCGGTATCCATATCGAGATGACAGGCCAGAATGTCACCGAATGCACCGGTGGTGCAATTGCGGTGACCGATGAGGCGCTTGCGGATCGCTATCACACGCATTGCGATCCACGCCTCAACGCGGCGCAGTCGCTAGAACTGGCGTTCCTGCTGGCAGAAATGCTCAATCAGGAACTTGCCGAGCGCGCCAGGCAGGCGGCTTGATGGCCGGGGAACGCGTTCGTATCATCCAGCGCGATGTCGTTAAATCAGGCGTCGGCTTCGGCAGCGCGCTGGCGATTGTCATCAGCTATACCGCGCATAAATCGGTATTGTGGGCGATTATCCATGGATTTTTTAGCTGGTTTTACGTTGTGTATTTCCTGCTGACGCGGTGAGCGCCCTCTGCTAAAGACCTCTTATGGGGTCGCGCCTTATTTTGAGTTCTATCCTGTTTCTGGGCCTGTCCGCTTGTGCCAGCCCTATAGAAACGCGTGTGAACAGCGCCGGGCCTGGCGTTGCGACTAACCTCACGATTCTCGATGAAACTCCGCCAACGGCTTCAGCCGCTGTACAGGCTCGAGCCGCCGTCATCAAATCTTTGGTAAACAGGGGTTTTTCCGAAACCGAAGCCGGTGACGTTCAGCTTCATGTTGCTTTTGCAGAGAGGGATGCAGCCATTTCGGTGAAAGTAAAAACGGGCGATACCATTACGGATATTGCGGCAGCCAAAGCTGCAAAGCCGTTGCAGAGTTGCGCCGATAGAGAGATGCGGCTCTTGGTCACATTGACGCGTATTGGCGATGGCGCTGAATTGTATCGCGGCGAAGCTTCGGAATATCATTGCAAGGCGCAAATGGCCGAGGTTCTTCCTGCTCTGGTTACCGCCGCGCTTGCCGATCTTTCTCGTCCCAAGGGGGCGTATAAAACTAAGCGGCAGGGTCTGGAATAGGATCTGCCGCTTCAGGGAGGCGCAGGTGGAAACATGCGCCTTTCTTGCCATTTTCAACCCAAACCTTGCCTCCATGGCGTTCCGCAACCGCGCGAACATAAGTCAGGCCCAGCCCGCTGCTCTTGATACGCGCATCGGGAACCGAACGCGCAGCAAATCGTGTGAACAGCCTTGGCAGCAGGTCAGGGTCAATGCCCGGCCCTTCGTCGCAAATAGTCAACTCGAGCATTCTAGCTTCGACATCGCGAATGCGCCGGGTACGTACCTGTATCGAACCTCCGACGGGGCTGAATTTGATAGCATTGTCGAGGATGTTGGCAATCGCGCGACCGAGACTGTCAGGCTCTGCCAGCACAAAGCCACTGTCGCTATCATCGATTACTTCTATCCTTACACTACGCTCTTGCGCCAGCGGCCAAAAATTGTCGGTAACGTCATGCGCCAGATTGGTGAGCAAAACGTCGGTGCCTTCGAATGGGCTTTCGCCCATACGCGCGACATCCACAAAGTCCTGTGCCAGTGCAATTGTTCGGCGTGCATGCCCTTCTATGCGACGGCTGACATCCTTGTCCGGTACCGTTGGCAGCAGGGCAATGATCGCGGATTGGGGGGATCGCATGTCGTGTGACAGCAGTTGCAGGGCCTCTTCGCGATCGCTTTCCGCCTGCGCCAGTGCACTGATGTCAGCAAGGTAGTGGATCTGCCCGACGTGCACATCCAAGTCGTTGACGACCGGAGCGCTGCGCATAACGAAATGGCTTCCGTCGGGTGAGACGAAACGCACAAATGGCTGATGATCACCGGTTGGCTCGCGCTCTATGGCCCGCAAATATTCGTCGACACTGCGCCGGTGCATGGGTGCGACGATGCGGTCGAGTAGAGATTTGAGTGCCGTGCCCTTAAGCTTTGGCCCCAGATAATCCTCTATCCGGTGGTTCGCCATAGTCACCGTACCGACCATATCGGTCACAAACATCGGATCGGGCAAATGCTCCAGAGAGTCGGAAACGAAGCGCCGAAGATCGCGCAAATGGTCGATGGCGCTGCCCAGTGCGGCGCTTTGTCGGCCGACCAGATCGCTCCCGCGGTCAGGGTTCAACGCCAATGGCACAATTTCGCCTTCGCGCTCGAGTTCACCGAGTTCGCTCTGCATGAAGGCGCTCATCGCCTGCAGGCGGCGCCAACCCCATAAAGGGTAAACCAATATTATTCCAATCAGTGCGGCGCCGGGTGGAAACCATATGCTTGCAGATAAGGCTACCATGCCAGCCACCAAAACGGTCGCGATGAGGCACAGTGATACGATCAAGGCCGTTCGGGGTTGCCAGCGCAGAAAGCCGAGCATCAACAGCCACATCGGCAAAAGCGAGAACAGGGAAATCTGCCAGACTGGCGCTGATGCGATGAAATCGTCACGACGGAGCGCTGCAACCACATTCGCCATGATTTCCGATCCAGAAACGACGCCGCCGTCGCTGAAGGGGGCGGGGTAATTGTCTCCCATTCCGGCGGCCGTAGCGCCGATGATGATGTCGCGCCCTTTGACCAACTGGTCGGGAATGCGGCCTTCATGCGCATCAACGAAAGAGATTTCCGAATAGCTGTCGCGAGGCGCATAAGGGAGCAGGAGATGCTGGCTACATCGCGCCAGTCCTGCAAATGCCGGGGAGGGCGCTGCTCCGTTCCGATATATCAGTTCGGCCAGATGTGGCCAGCTTCGCTCGCCACTGTCAAAACACAGGTTGATGCGGCGGACTATGCCGTCATTGTCAAAGGTGATATTGACATGCCCAACGCCTTTGGCTGCCGCATCCAGTACAGACAGAGGGTACTCGGTATCGTAGGCTTTGCCATCACTTCCAGGGCTGTGAAAATTCAACGGCAGGTATACCGCCCCTGATTTTTGCATCGCCTCAACCAATGCCCTATCGTCAGCCGCTGAAGAAGCTTCGCTCATCAGCACGTCGAGAAGTATTGTACGTGGGCCCGCGGACGCAAGTTTGTCGATCAGTTGGGCATGGATATTCCGGTTCCAAGGCCACTTGCCAACGCGTGCCAGACTGGCTTCGTCGATGTTGATCAACAAGATTTTATTGTCGGGTTTTGGACGAGAGATCGAAGACAGTTGGTCATAGACCAGATTGTCGAATGCAGAAGTGCCGCGCCAATGCGTTGCCAGAATGACAGCAAGCGTGCCGAATAAAGCAATTAAAGCCCATTCGATCAACAGTCGGCGGCGAAGGTTCATGTGCGGCCGCCAGCTACTGCCTGCTGCCCATCAATTTGAAGCGACAATAATCTTTTCAAGGGGCGTCCAGTTGGTGTTGGTTTCGCCGTCTGCAAATTGTACAGAGCCGACGCGCCAGTAATAGTCGCCATCGGGAAGTTCGGACAGGATAATTTGCTGCGCTGCCAGGCCTGCTTCGTCAACAAACGCGGGTCCATCGGTATTGTTTCTGAAAAGCTGGAAATTGTACCGTATCGTTCCCCGGCCTTGACCGCTCCATTTGAAAACCCAGCCTTCGTCGGCTGAACCCGCAGAACCGCTGATCGTGTTCAACCGACGCTTGAACGCATAGGTGGCAGGAAGACCTTCCAGACCTTTTGCCGATATAGCGCGGGCACGGAAGAAGTAGGCCCCATCGTCCAGATTGCCAAAGTCTGCGTCGGCGCCCGAAACGATCTGATCGGCCAGTTGTTCTTCGAAACCCGCATCCTTGGCAATACTTACGCGAACGGGCGTTTTCTGGGCAGCCAGGGCAAAGCGGACGGAACTTTCATTTTGAAGCTTGCCTGCTCCATCAATTGCAAGCGGAGGCAACAGGGCTTCAGTAAGCGCGCTACCATCGGCATTGACTGCGAGGCCGGAGCCCGCCGGCACCGCCAATTCTGAGCCGCCTTTCACGCCAACCGCCAGCGCCCCTTCATCGACTTCGGCAAAGTCGCGATTCGTGCTGTAATCGAAACGGGTCTGGAAATCGGTGCCGCGAACCGCCGATACAGCGCGAGGCGTGCGGACCTGATATCGGTCATTCGCCGACTTGAGCGGCGCCACCTTCGATCGGGCGCTGCCCCGATCGACTTGGAAATCATAGTCCAGCGCCGATTCAAGGATATAGCGGCGCAGGCGAACGATCTTCAAATCGGTGTTCGAAGGCACCGAAATGCGTGAGCCATCCTCCAGAACCAGAGAGGCAAAAGCCCCGCCTGATGTTTTCACCGCTTGCCCTTCGGACAGCAGCTGGCCGGATGACACTGCCTTTGCGTTGTTGCCCTCCGTCATGGTGACTTGGCCTTTCACCGAAGAAAGGCGAGCAGTAGACGGTTGAAACTTTAAAAGCGTCCGAGGCAGTTTGAGGATGGTACCAACCGGGATCACATGCGGGTTTGCGATTCTGTTGCGCTTTTGCACGATACGGTAATCACTGGCGCGCAGCATATATTTATCTGCAAGTCCGATCAGCGTATCGCCGCGCACAACCTTATAAGTCAGATCATCATTTGCCTTGGCAGGTGCGCCAAAGAACGCCGCAAGCGAAATGGCTGCGACGGATAATGCCAGATGCTTCATGGCCTTACCTTTTCTCGATGGACTCCAAACGATATCCGTAGCCGAATACCGTGAAGATGCGAAACCCGTTTTCCGGTTTGAGGTCCAACTTGGCACGAACGCGCGAAATGTGCATGTCAAGCGTGCGAGTGGCCAGCGCAGCCGTCGTCCGCCAGATGGTTTCCATTATATAATTGCGCGACAAGGTGCGATCCCGATTGCGGAAAAACATATCAGCCAGTTCGAATTCCTTGGCTGTCAGCGTTACGATTTTATCTTCAACCGTCACCGTCTGATCAATCCGGTCGAAGGTATATGCCCCGTAGACGGCTTTTGCTTCAAATGCACCGCTGCCGGCGCTTCTGCGCAATAGTGCATTGATGCGAGCGCAAATGACCGACGGATCTTCGGGCTTGGTAATATAATCGTCCGCACCCGCGTTTAACGCATCGCTGATGTCTTTCTTGGCGGTACGATTGGTCATCATGATGACGGGGGGACGCTCCTGCAGCGAAGTCTGCATCCAGTTGAGCGTGGCTAAACCGTCTTTCTTTGGCATCGTCCAATCCATGATGACGAGATCATAAGTTTCCCGGACCAATGATTGTGACAAGGCCGCGCCGTCCGAAAAGGACGTCGCAACATGTCCCATTTCTTCGACGAGATTCTTTAGATAGTTGACGACATCACTTTCGTCGTCCGCAATAGCAATTCGCATATATCCACCCATCTACCCTCGATGGACCCATTGTTCTTACACTACGCCGGTCACATCGCCCTTTTGTGGCCAAATAAAGCGGATTTACAAGTTGCGCTATACATGCGGTCGAATAGTTACGACCTTTTACATAACTTAACCTAAGATATATACTCGCAGAGTCAGAGGCTTAAGCAAGGTCTGGGGGAATATGGCTGGGGTGGCAGGATTCGAACCTGCGAATGCCGGTACCAAAAACCGGTGCCTTACCACTTGGCGACACCCCAGCAGACCAAGCCTGACTGGCTTGGGAGAGCGGCCTTATAGCGTTCAAAAACCGCTTGGCAACACGTGCTTTGCTTAAATGATGCGATCCACCCAACCATGTGGATCGGGCGCCGTGCCGCGCTGGATTTCAACCAGTCTGGCCCGTAGTTTTTGCGTGAGTTGACCGGGGCCACCGCTGCCAATGGTGAAGCTGCCTTGGGCACCATGAACGCTGCCGACCGGCGTTACGACTGCGGCAGTACCACATGCAAAGGTTTCGACCAGCCGTCCATTTTCCGCATCGGTGCGCCATTGGTCGATCGCGTAATTGTCCTCGCGAACCGTCAGTCCTTCCTCTCGCGCCAGCTGTATTAGAGATGCACGCGTGATGCCTTCAAGGATCGTTCCATCGGTAGGCGGTGTGATAATGCTGCCATCGTTGAAGACGAAGAACAGGTTCATGCCGCCCAATTCCTCAACCCAGCGATGTTCAGCGGCGTCGAGGAATACGACCTGGTCGCAGCCCTGCGCAATTGCCTCCTGCTGCGCGATCAGGCTGGCGGCGTAATTGCCGCCACATTTGGCCGCCCCCGTTCCGCCGGGTGCAGCGCGCGTGTAATTTTCGGATATCCAGATCTTTATCGCAGGCGCGCCGCTCTTGAAATAATTCCCGGCTGCCGAGCAAATGATCATGAACAGATATTCGGATGACGGCTTCACGCCCAGAAACACTTCGCTCGCGATCATGAACGGGCGGATATAAATGGATCCGCCCTCGACCGGTGGGAACCAGGCCTTGTCTGCGTCAATCAGCGCCTTGATCGAATCGATAAACAGACTTTCGGGAATCTCGGGCATGGCAAGACGGCGCGCCGATTGGTTGAAACGGCGTGCATTGGCATCGGGACGGAACAGCGCCATCGAACCGTCAGCAAGGCGATAGGCCTTCAGGCCCTCGAAGATCTCTTGCGCATAATGCAATACTGCGGTTGCGGGATCGAGCGTCAACGGGCCGCGCGGGCCGAGTGTTGCGCTATGCCAGCCTTGGCCTTCGGTGTATTTGATCGTGACCATGTGATCTGTGAAAACCTTGCCAAAGCCCGGATCGGCAATCAGATCCGCGCGCACATCATCGGCAACCGGTGAGGGATGCGGTACGCGTTCGAGCGTCGGGATGGCAGAATGCGACATGCTTGGTTCCATTTTGAAATATAATTACGAAAATAGCGACTTTCAGGAAATGCTTGCACTTAGTTATGGGCTGCGTCAAGATACGTCAATATGGCTGTCCCATCTTCTCCCTCGATTGAGACATTCTCGCCAGCTGCTTCGCCACTCTTTCTGCGAGAGGACGAGGTCAGGCGCGGCGTCGAGTTGCTCTTTTTCGGTTACACGCGGCTGACGCGTTCGGTTGACGAGCTTCTGGTCGAACATGGCTTTGGACGCGCGCATCACCGCGCACTCTATTTCATAGCACGCCAGCCCGACTTGCCGGTCAGCGCGCTACTCAAAATCCTGTCGATAACCAAGCAGTCGCTTGGCCGCGTGTTGAACGATCTGGCCGCAAAGGGGTTGGTCGAAACCAAGGCTGGCGAGGTCGACCGGCGGCAAAAGCTGTTGCGCTTGACCGAAGAGGGTGCCGCGTTCGAGGCGCAGTTGTTTGAGGCCTTGCGCACCGGCTTGTCGGCGGCTTATGCGGCGGCGGGGCAGGAATCGGTGACAGGCTTCTGGCGCGTGCTCGAAGGCCTTATCCCTGAGGATGAACGGCAGATGGTAATGAACTTGCAGGGCAGGGGGCGCTGATGGACCCGCGTATCGCACGGTTGGAAGCGGTGATCCGCGCGCGTAAGGATGCCGACCCGGCGTCGAGCTATGTTGCTTCGCTTTTCGCCAAAGGCACCGCCAAGATTGCGCAAAAGGTGGGAGAAGAGGCCACCGAAACGATTATCGCCGCGTTGCGCGAGGGGCCGGATAAACTCACTAGCGAAGCGGCTGATCTGCTTTTCCACCTCACGATTTTGCTCGCGGATGCCGAATTGAGCCTTGATGACGTACTGCGCGAAATCGAACGCCGCGAAGGCATTTCAGGTATAGAGGAAAAAGCCAGCAGGAAAGGATGACGCGTGCCTGTCGATGCCACTTTACCCTATGACAATCAGAACATCTTCGCCAAAATCCTGCGCGGGGAAATTCCCAATCGCACCGTGTATGAGGATGAATGGGCACTCGCCTTTCACGACATCAACCCACAGGCACCGGTCCACATCTTGGTCATTCCCAAAGGCGCCTATGTCAGTTGGGATGATTTCAGCGCCGACGCAAGCGAGGCGGAGATAGCTGGTTTCATCCGGGCCGTCGGCCATGTTGCGCGTGAGGAGGGGCTGGTGGCGCCGGGTTATCGGCTGCTCGCCAATACCGGAATTCATAGTCATCAGGAGGTTCCGCACCTCCATGTCCATCTTTTCGGTGGAAAAGCGCTCGGGCCGATGCTGATGCGCTGAAATTTTGTTGCGCATGTCCATTTAGGCTCTAGTTTCGGCCCCAGAACATATTTTTTGGGGAGAATCTGATGATATTCGACCGGGTCAAACCGTTGGACGCCATTTTGGCGACGGCGGAAAAAAAGTCCCTCCACCGATCGCTTGGTGCATTCCAACTGACGATGCTCGGCATTGGTGCGATT
Source organism: uncultured Sphingorhabdus sp. (assembly GCF_937872355.1). Classification (GTDB taxonomy): domain Bacteria; phylum Pseudomonadota; class Alphaproteobacteria; order Sphingomonadales; family Sphingomonadaceae; genus Sphingorhabdus_B. The sequence continues at coordinate 8,277 of NZ_CALMSV010000270.1, forward strand.
ATCGGCACAGGTATCTTCGTCCTGACCGCCGAAGCCGCGCAAAAGGCCGGTCCGGGCATGATGCTTTCGTTCGTGATTGCCGGCTTTGTGTGCGCGGTTGCGGCGCTTTGCTATTCTGAATTGGCATCGATGGTGCCGGTTTCGGGATCGGCCTATACTTACACCTACGCGGTCATGGGCGAAATGCTTGCCTGGATGGTCGGTTGGGCTCTGGTGCTTGAATATGCAGTGGCTGCAGGTGCAGTTTCCGTTGGCTGGTCCGGCTATTTTGTCGGGCTATTGGATAGCGTACTCGGTATAAAGATACCTTTGGCTTTGACGGCTGGTCCTTCGGCTGGCGGTATCATCAACCTTCCAGCGATGCTGATTGCACTTCTGGTCACCGCTTTGCTTGTTATCGGTACCACTGAAAGCGCACGCGTCAACGCCGTACTGGTACTGATCAAAGTGGCCGCACTGACATTGTTTGTCGCACTGGCGGGTCCGGGTGGTCAGGTGGGCAAGTTTGGGGCGTTTGCTCCGCTAGGTTTCGCGGGTATTTCTGCCGCTGCGGCATCCATTTTCTTCGCCTATGTGGGCTTCGACGCGGTTTCAACTGCAGCCGAGGAAACGCAAAACCCGCAGCGGAATATGCCGATCGGCCTTATCGGTTCGCTCGCAATCTGCACCGTCTTCTACATGCTGGTTGCGGGTGGCGTCATCGGTACCGTTGGAGCGCAACCTCTTTTAACGCCTGAAGGCATGGGCATTGCCCCGGGTAGTGCCGAATTGACAGCGGCCTGTAATGCCATCGGTAACAATGCCGTCGTTTGCTCGAAGGAAGCTCTCGCATGGACTATGCGTGAAATCGGATGGGAAAAGATCGGTGATCTTATCGGCCTGGCCGCCGGTCTGGCGCTGCCTTCGGTCATCCTGATGATGATGTATGGACAGACGCGCATTTTCTTTGTGATGAGCCGTGATGGTCTTCTCCCGGAGAAGCTTTCGACCGTCCATCCGAAGTTCAAAACGCCGCATATCATCACGATCATAACCGGTGTGTTTGTCGCTATGTTCGCGGCGTTCTTCCCGGTTGGTGCATTGGCTGACATTTCGAATTCGGGCACGCTCTTTGCCTTTGCGATGGTGTCGATCGCTGTGATGGTATTGCGGCCCACCGATCCGAGCCGGGTCCGTCCGTTCCGTACGCCTGCGGTGAACATTGTTGCGCCAATATCGATCCTCGGCTGCCTGTATCTGTTCTTCAGCCTCTCAGGGTACACGCTTCTGCTGTTTGTCGGATGGGCGGCTTTGGGTCTGGTGGTATATTACGCCTATAGCCGCAAGGCGAGCCATGTCGGCCGCGGTCATATCGAAGTTCATGAAGATGATCCCGATGCACCGCCGACCTCGGTTCCGCCGATCAACTGACCGGTCGCAAATGAAAAAGGAAAGGGAGGCTTCGGCCTCCCTTTTTTTATCCGCTACAGCGGCACGTGCCGTGTCGTTCCCGGCCGGGTGAACAATTGGCCACGTTCGCCGATCAGGATCAGGGTTAGCGCCAAAAGACCGCAACCCAGGAAGCCAAGCGCAACTGGCGTGACCGCACCATTGAACTGCTGGCCTATCGTTGCTCCGATCAGTGCGGCCCAAATTGTACGAACAAAATTCTGGAACGACGATGCAGACCCTGCAATCGCGCCAAAGGGCTGCATTGCAATTGACGAGAAGTTCGAGCCGACAAATCCGATCATCGCCATGTTAAGCGTGATGAGCCCAAGAAACAGCGGCAAGGACGAAGGCGCAAAGGTGGCCGCCAAAGCCTGCGCGATGGCAAGCGTGATGAAGGCGAACAGCGCCGTCTGCGACACCCGTCGCGCGCCGAACCGCTCGACGATCCGTGCATTGGTGAAATTGGCGCAGGCGATGCCGAAGGCGATGATGGCAAAGCCAATCGGGAAGAATTCGGGTGCCGAAAAAGTCCTGTCGAAAATCTGCTGCGAACTGTTCAGATAGCCGAATAATGCCCCCTGTGATGTGCCGCCAGCCAGCATATAGCAATTGGCAGAACGGTTGGTGATGACTTGTTTCCACGCGCGACCGAGAGCGCGCGGTTCAATAGGTATCGCATTTTCCGGGGCGAGCGTTTCTGGCAGGCGAAGGGCTACCCAGCTGAATACCAGCACTGCCATGATAGCGAACAAGTCAAAAATTGAGCGCCAGCCTGCGAACAGTAGCACGGCCGAGCCCACCAGAGGCGCGACAATGGGAACCGCCATAAAGACCAGGAATATCGTCGACATGCGTCGCGCCATCGCATCGCCTTCAAACTGGTCGCGGATGATCGAGGTTACGAGCACACCCAACGCTGCGCCGCACAGCCCTTGCGCCACGCGCATCGCGATCAGCATCTCGAAACTGGTCGCAAAGCTGCAAGCCAGAGCACACAAGATATAACCACCTATGGCGGTCAACAATATAGGTCGCCGTCCGAACCGGTCAGACAATGGCCCGTGCAACAGCGATCCCGCACCCATCCCCAAGAGATAGGATGTGATCACATGCTGGATGCGATTGGCGTCGGTCACGCCAAGGCCTGCCGCCATGCGCGGGAAAGCGGGCAGCATGGCGTCAATGGCGAGTGCATTCAGCGCCATGATGGCGGCCATCATCACGATCAGTTCGCGATCGCCGAGCAGTTTCTTCTTTTCGGGAGAGGTCATGCATTGCTTATGCGGAAGCCAGCACGCGAAAACCAGCCCGTTTTCGGGTCGCGGTAATTACATTCGAATGTTACGCTATTTACATGGAGCATATCATGCGTCTTCCAGCTTCAATATCGAGCCTTTCACGGCGGGCATGACCGACGACGCACCATCGCTGCGCAAGATCATCCATGTCGATATGGATGCCTTTTACGCGTCGGTGGAGCAGCGCGACAACCCCGATCTGCGGGGAAAGCCGGTGGCTGTTGGCGGATCGTCAAAAAGAGGTGTAGTTGCTGCTGCTAGCTACGAAGCGCGCGCATTTGGCGTCAAATCGGCGATGCCTTCAATCGCCGCACAAAGGCGATGCCCCGAACTGGTGTTCGTCAAACCGCGCTTCGAGGCCTATCGCAACGTCTCTCGACAGATCCGCGAGATATTTGCGCGCCATACCGACCTTATCGAACCGCTTGCGCTCGATGAGGCTTATCTGGATGTTACCGAGGATAAGCAGGGTATCGGTTCAGCGGTAAAAATTGCCAAGGCAATTCGTGCCGCCATCCGCGAAGAGACCGGCCTGACCGCCAGTGCAGGCGTCAGCTACAACAAATTCATCGCCAAGCTAGCTAGCGACCAGAACAAACCCGATGGATTGTGCATCATCTTGCCCGAGCAGGGCGAAGCTTTTGTCGCGACTCTGCCAGTGCGCCGTTTCCATGGGGTTGGCCCGCGGACAGCAGAGAAGATGGAACGGCTTGGCATCCACACGGGCGCAGACCTGCGTGCAATGAGCGAGGAATGGTTGCAGCGTAATTTCGGTAGCGCGGGCAGCTATCTGTTCAAAGCGGCGCGCGGCATCGACCATCGCCGGGTCAATCCTTCGCGCGAGCGCAAGTCGGTTGGCGGGGAACTGACCTATTTCAACGACAAGCAAAGCAATGAGGAGTTGCGCACGGCCCTCGACGAGATTGTCGACATCGTGTGGCGCCGCATAGAGAATAGCGGCGTCAAAGGCAGGACTGTGGTTTTGAAGGCGCGCTATTCCGATTTCAGGACGCTCACGCGCAGTAAGAGCCTGACCCGCAACCTGCTGGATCGCGGCGAGTTTGCGGCAATCGGACATGCCTTGCTCGACCAGATACTCCCCGCCGAAATGGGTGTGCGGCTGCTGGGACTAACGCTCAGCGGAATTGACCAAAGCGGCCAAATTTCTCAGCCTGACGCTGCTGTAGAACCGTTCGTCGGCGCGCAGCCGAGCCTGCCATTCGACAATATTGAAAACTGAAGCTTTTATTCACATAATCACAAAAGCGTTATAATCGGGCAATACAGAGCCGGTTGTTTCAGGGAAGGTGTTATGGCTCGTCCGCAAACCGATATCGAAGCCGGTCGGCAGGAGTTGCTCGACATTTGCGAGGAAATTGTGCGCAAACGCGGCGGCGTCGACCTGTCGATGACCGAGCTTGCCGCTGCCGCCGGCATGTCGCCAGCCAATCTTTACCGCTTCTTTGAAAGCAAGGACGCTCTGATGGAGGCCGCTGCAGGCCGCTGGTTCGCGCCAAAAATTGCTATCATGGAAGAAGTCGTCGCCGCCGACCTGCCAGTGCGCGACAAAATGTACCAATTTTTCGCCCGCCGATTTGTGTGGATGCGTGATGAGTATCGGGCTGAACCCGAATTTTTCAAAAGCTACCTCGAACTGGGTGACGAACATTTCGAGGTCGTGCGCGGCTATGTCGACTTGGGGGATCATTATCTGTCGCAGATCGTTGCCGAGGCAATGGGCGAGGGCTATCTGCCAGAGCTGTCAATTGATGACGCTGTGTCGCTGATCAATCAGATGGTTCAGCCTTACTGCAACCCCGAAGCTTTGCTTTACCTCGATCACAAGCTTTCAGAGGATAAGCTGGCGCGGATCATCGATACGATTTTCATCGGCCTTGGTCGTTCGTTCGATACCAAATCCGGTCCCGGTCAGCCGCACATCAAGATTGTTTCCTGACATCGGATAAGACCTTGCGCGGCGAGGTAAGCTCTGGCAAAGGCGCGCTCCTGTTTGGCAGAGTGGGCGATTAGCTCAGCGGTAGAGCACACCCTTCACACGGGTGGGGCCACAAGTTCGATCCTTGTATCGCCCACCATTTCCTGCAATCCCAGACCCATCAGTATAAGCCAAAGCGAAGCAAAAATCGCTGCTTGCCATTTTTAATCGCACGATTAAACCTTGTCTCCGGAGTGAGAGGAGGAGCGAAATCATGCAAGTGAACAATGCCGTATTTCCGCCGATGGAACAGGCGATGGCGTTTTTCGGATCGGGTGATGACGGTGCGTTCGTCATGGTCAACCTGCTCAAATTCAAACCTAAGGCCGAATATGAAGACGGCTCGGACGCGCACCTGACCGGTGCGGAAGCTTATGCGCGCTATGGCGCTGCCGTGCAGGCCTGCCTTGCCGCTGTTGGCGGGCGTCAGGTTTATGCAGGGCCGGTCACTGGCCTGCTGCTGGGTGAAGTCGAGGAATTGTGGGACATGGTCGCTTTGGCCGAATATCCCTCGCTCGCCGCCATGCAGCAGATGGTGCAATCGCCCGAATATCAGGCGATTGAAAAGCACCGCAAGGCCGGTCTCGCGGGCCAGCTAAACATTCGCACCAAACCGATTGGCCGTTGAGCGCGGCTTCGGGTGCAATGGACAATCCCTTCCTTGATGACGGACCGGACAAGGCAGGGCGCATTGCCGATGTCGAAGGCATCACAGCAATCCTGCAGCAGGCCGCGCGCGAGGGGCGGGCTATGAGTTATTCCGAGATGCTGATGACGCTTGGTTTCCGCTTCACCCGGCCCAAGATGCGCGCCTTGTGCAAAACGCTAGACGCCATTGATACAGAAGCCGAGCAGCGCGGCGAACCTGCGCTGGCCTGTCTTGTTGTCCGCGAAGGCGATGGCTTGCCGGGGCAGGGGTGGTGGGTTTCGCGCCACGACTATGCTGGAGCATGGGAAGGCAGTGAAGCACGCACCTATCTTGCGCAGCACCAGCAAAAAGCATTCGACTATTGGAGCAACAAATGAGCTTTCGCTTGCCATGACAGACGCTGCGCCTATCAAAAATCCCATGGATGAATTCCAGACCAAGCTGGCTGCCGTAATGGACCGCATCGTCGCCGATGGCGCCCCGATTGAAAATCTCGGCCGCCTTTCGGGCGGTGCCAATATGGAAAGCTGGTCGTTTGATAGAGCGGGCAAAGGCTATGTCCTGCGCCGTGCGCCCTCTGCTGCCTTCATGGAAGGACGCTCCTTCGGCCATGATGTCGAGGCAGAGCTGGTGCGCACCGCGCATCGCGGGGGTGTGCTCGCGCCCGAGGTGGTTGGCGAACTTACCGCTGCCGACGATATGGGCACCGGCTATATCATGTACCGCGTCGAGGCGGAAGTTAACCCGGCGAAGATCCTTGCCGATCCGCCCGCATCATTGGTGCATGATATCGCGCGCGAACTGGCGCGTATCCACGCAATCAAGCCAACGCCGGATATTCCTATACCCTATATGGATACTGCTGCCGCACTAGCGGAACTGAAGAAGCGGTTCCTTACTTATGGCGGTGACCGGCCACTTGTTGCGCTGGGGCTGCGTTGGGGGGCGGAGAAAATGCCCCCCCCCGGCGAGGCGGGTCGGCGGCAGCCCCCCCGCCGCCCCGGCGGGCGCTTTCGGGTGAAAGAGCCCTGACCGGCCGC
>NZ_CALMSV010000271.1 GCF_937872355.1 uncultured Sphingorhabdus sp.
CGAACCAGCGCTCCCCGGTCTCGCGGTTTCGGTTCCCACCGCCCAGCTGCACATAGCCGGGGAAATTCTCGATGATATATTCGACCGCCTCGGCATTCTCCGGTTTGCCTGCAAAGGCCCCGTCGAGATCGACGACATGCAGATGCTCTGCTCCCGCCTCGGCAAAAAGCAGCGCCTGCGCCGCCGGAGCGTCGGCATAAACCGTCGCACGATCCATATCTCCCTCGGCGAGGCGAACGACTTGGCCACCCTTAAGGTCAATGGCTGGAAAAACGATCATGGGTTCCACTCCAGAAATCTAGCGAGCGTGGCTATTCCATAAGACTGGCTTTTCTCAGGGTGGAATTGCACTCCGAGGATGTTGTCCTTGGCCACAGCAGCCACGCGCGGGCCGCCATGGTCGGTGGTCGCCAGCACATGCACCGGATCGGCGGCATCGAAATGATAGCCGTGGAGGAAATAGGCAACCCCGGTTTCAACAACCAGATGCCCGCCTTGCACGACCACATCGTTCCAGCCCATATGCGGCACCTTCAATCCCGGGGCGGGTTCAATGGCGCGCACAGTGCCGCCGATCCAGCCCAGCCCCTTGGTTGTGCCATGTTCTACGCCCTCATCAGCGAGCAACTGCATACCGACGCAAATGCCAAGGAACGGCACGGCATCGCGCAAAACGCGTTGCTCCAGCGTCTCGATCATCCCGTCGATGCCCGACACGCCTTCCATGCAATGCGCAAAGGCACCAACGCCCGGAAGAACGATACGTTCTGCCCGGGCAACAACTTCAGGGTCTGCGGTCACAGCGATATCTGCCGCTCCCGCAGCCTTCAGCGCGTTTCGAACCGATTGGAGATTGCCCGCGCCATAATCGATCAGCGCGATGCGCTCAGCCACCTAATATCCCCTTGGTAGAGGGAATCGCCCCGCCCTTGCGCGGGTCGATCTCGACCGCCTGACGCATCGCGCGGGCAAAGCCCTTATAGATGCTCTCGGCGATATGGTGGTTGTTCTTGCCGTATAGCAATTCGATATGCAGCGTCAGGCCGACGGCATCGGCAATCGAGTGGAACCAGTGCTCAAACAACTCGGTATCCATCTCGCCGAGGCGTTCCTGCGTGAAGCCCGCTTTCCAGACGAAATAGGGCCGTCCCGAAATATCGAGCGCAACGCGGCTCAACGTTTCATCCATCGGCGAATAGGCGCTGCCATAGCGCATGATCCCGCCCTTATCGCCCAGCGCCTTCAGGATCGCTTGCCCGATAGCGATCGCGCTGTCTTCTGCGGTGTGGTGCTGGTCGACATGCAGGTCGCCCTTGATACGGCATTGGATGTCGATCATCGAATGGCGTGAGAATTGCTCGATCATATGGTCGAGAAAGCCGATGCCGGTGGATATTTCATATTGCCCGGTACCGTCGAGATTCACCTCGACCGCAATTTCGGTTTCCTTGGTGTTCCGGTTGATCGAGGCGGTGCGCATGGCTGTGCGCTATAGGCCGATAATAGCCAAGTGCAAGCCTGTGCGCCTATTCGCGGCTAAAGTTCATCTTGATTTCAACGCGCGGTCAGTCCACCAAGGCGCGCATGAGCGACGACGCCCCTGACAGCCTGATTCCCTATGACGATATCGTGCAAGAGGCCTTGCGCGCGGTGGTGGGTCGCGTGCTCGGCGAAGTCATGGTCAGCGGCCTTCCCGGCGACCATCATTTCTACATCACTTTCAAGACCCGCGCGGCAGGTGTAGCCATCCCGGTGCATCTGATGGAGCGTTTTCCCGATGAAATGACCATTGTGATGCAGCACAAATATTGGGACCTGAAAGTGGGCGAGGATTATTTCGAAGTCGGCCTGTCATTCAGCCAGGTTCCGGCGCACCTCCACATTCCCTTTTCGGCGATCACCGCCTTTGTCGATCCGGCGGTCGATTTCGCGCTGCAATTCCAAGTCGACGCCGAATCCGGCCCCGAGCCGCACGAGCAGGCCGAGAATGACGGGCCGAGCATCGAGCAGGAGGATGGCTCGAACGTCGTGACGGTGGACTTCGGGCGCAAAAAGTAACCCGAAAATTCTCCGTTGGCTTGACCAACGCTTGTCCTGCACAGCTCCAACTTCTACGCTTTCGGTACGGCAAATTTCGCCGGATTTTTGAGCAAGTGGATTTCAGGATGACGGCCACCCGCAGCGAAACCGACAGCTTCGGCCCCATAGACGTCCCCGCCGAGGCCTATTGGGGCGCGCAGACGCAGCGCAGCATTAGCAACTTCCCCTTCCCGCCGCAGGAGCGGATGCCGTTGGCGATCGTTCACGCCCTGGCATTAGTGAAACAGGCTGCGGCGCGGGTGAACCGCAAGCATGGACTTGATGCCAAACTGGCCGACGCCGTCGAAGCAGCGGCGGCAGAGGTTGTTGCGGGCAAGCATGACGACCAATTCCCGCTGACCATCTGGCAAACGGGCAGCGGCACACAATCCAACATGAATGTGAACGAGGTGATTGCCGGGCGCGCCAACGAAATGCTGACGGGTGCCCGTGGCGGAAAATCGCCGGTGCACCCGAACGATCATGTCAATATGAGCCAGTCGTCCAACGACAGCTTTCCTACGGCTTTGCATGTCGCGACGGTTCTCGCTGTTCGTGATCGCCTAACACCCGCTTTGCACCGCTTGCATAACGCGATTGCCGACAAGGCTCAGGCATGGCGTGGACTGGTCAAGATTGGCCGTACCCATATGCAAGATGCGACACCATTGACCTTGGGACAGGAATTTTCGGGCTATGACACCCAACTGGCGAAGGCTTCGGTCCGGATTACCACCGGCCTGATTGGCCTACATGACCTTGCACAGGGCGGAACTGCCGTAGGCACAGGGCTTAATGCACCAACTGGATTTGACGAGGACTTTGCGAGCGAGATCAGCAACCTGACCGGCATAAAATTCGACGCGGCCTACAACAAGTTCGAAGCTTTGGCCGCCAACGATGCCCTCGTCGAGTTTTCCGGTGTGCTTAACACCTTGGCCGTATCTCTAACCAAAATCGCCAACGATATCCGCCTGCTCGGCTCTGGCCCGCGCTCTGGCCTAGGCGAACTCTCGCTGCCCGAGAACGAACCGGGCAGTTCGATCATGCCGGGCAAGGTGAACCCCACCCAGTGCGAAATGCTGACGATGGTCGCGGCGCAGGTGATCGGCAACCATCAGGCGGTGACCGTTGGCGGAATGCAGGGGCATCTGGAGCTCAATGTCTTCAAGCCGCTGATTGGCGCCAATGTGCTGCGTTCGATCGAACTGCTGTCGATCGGCATGGAAACCTTCGCCAAAAACTGTGTCGAAGGGCTGCAGCCCAATCGCGAACGCATTGCCGAACTGGTCGACAGATCACTGATGCTCGTCACCGCGCTTGCGCCGATAATCGGCTACGACAATGCAGCGAAAATCGCCAAGCACGCCCACCAGAACGGAATGACGCTGAAACAATCCGCGCTGGCGCTCGGGCTGGTTGACGAGGCGACCTTCGATGCCCATGTCAGGGCAGAGGACATGGTGTGATTATCCACACCACCCTGTGGAAAAAGGAGTTATCCACATGCCCCTGTTGAAAACCATCGCCGGAGCCGTTGTCGGAGAAGTTGTCGGTCGCAAACGCGGCCATGGCCTATTGG
>NZ_CALMSV010000272.1 GCF_937872355.1 uncultured Sphingorhabdus sp.
AATCTGCAATCCGGCGCGGTCAACATATACGGTCATTTTTGGCTCCAGAGTGAACAATGGTGCCCGGGGAGAGTTATATTGTTCGCCGGGCCCTAGCGAGACTTTGCGGATTTCCAAAGCGGAAAGTTGGATAGGATATGGTAAGCTGTTGCTGCTAAAGGGAGTTTCGATGTTTCTGGAACGCCACTTTGTTGAAAAGCCCTGGGGGCGGGATGATCTCCCGCCCGAATTTGGCGCGCATGGTTGGCAGCGGATCGGCGAGATCTGGTATAATGGCGTCGGGCAATCACCCCTTCCGCTGCTGGTCAAATGGATGTTCACTTCGGAAAAACTCTCGATTCAGGTGCATCCCTTGGAGGCGGATGCGAAGCAGCGGGGACTGGCTTCGGGCAAGGAAGAATGCTGGTACATCGTTGATGCCGAACCCGGTGCGGTATTGGGCATCGGCACGAATCGGGCGCTATCGGCAGAAGAGTTGCGCACCGCATCGCTATCTGGAGAAATCGAACAACTTCTCGATTGGAAAACGGTGCGCGCGGGCGACTATTTCTACATCCCGGCGGGCACAATTCATGCCATTGGCGCAGGCATCACGCTGGTTGAGGTTCAGCAACCTGCGGACATCACCTATCGCCTTTTCGCTTATGGGCGCCCGCGCGAACTGCACCTTGAAGATGGTGTCGCTGTGGCACTTCCAGCACCTTATGCGGATGCCCGGTCTGGGCATGTTTCGGGGAATCTGAAACTGGCGGAAGGACCACATTTCTGGCTTCACCATATAGTGGATGAAGCAGGAAAGGGCAGCATTAAAGACGGCGGACCCTATTGGCTCGTGCCGGGTTTCAGGCACTCGACACATGATGGCGTGCCAACGGCCCCCGGCGGCTGCATCATAGGTGGTTCACTTGAGCAGCTTCAAGTGGGACAAGATTCTTCACTGTTGATTGCAGGAATTACAAAGGCATAAGTGGTTAAGCGCCTACTAGTACAACCTGCGGCTTGAAAGTGAATCAACCTCTGCTAGACACCCCGTTTTACAATTTGCGGGAGGATACCAATCCTCCGCAGAAGAGGGTCCATACGGGATGGAAGACAGAGAATTGATCGCTCTTGGCCTTGTTGCCTTGATGCTGATTATCGGTGCATTTCTGATTGCCCGGAGAATAAGCGCAAAACGTGCATTTGAGTATAGGCAGTCAGGTCGCGGTAAGACCCTTAACGACTGACAGCGGTTTCAGACTGGCGGATATTTGTCCGCCATATAGGCGAGCGAACGCGCGCACAGCTCTTCTAGTGCCGCTTGGTCAATATCCGCCATTTTCTTGATATAGAGGCACGATTTGCCGGTTTTGTGCCTGCCGAGGCGCGCCATGAGTTCGGGTTGGCCCTCGAATCCGTCGATCAGATAGAGCACAGTCTGCCCCTTGCGCGGTGAAAAGCCGATCCGGCACATGTCGCCTTCGCGCCCGCTTTCATATTTGTAGTGATAGCTGCCAAATCCGATAATCGACGGGCCCCACATCTTCGCGGACTCGCCCGACAACCGCTCCATCAGAGCGCGGAGCTTCTCGGCGTCTGCGCGCTGGTCGGCGTCGGCGACGGCGGCGATAAAATCGTCAACACAGAGTTCCGATGGCTTGGTCTTGTTTTCGTTTTTGGACATCGCAAACCTCCCGTCATGACGAACTTACCGTCTCGAAAGGATGCTGCCAATTGCTGTGACGAGAAACAATAGTTGCGTTTACTCAACCGTCGCAGTCGTTCCAATAATCCTTGCTGGTAGTGCAACTTTGCAAACCGGAATAGTGGTTCACTGTACAAACCGTTTTCATGGGACATGCTTTGCGCGCGGCGGGCGAATATCCACCGGCTGCCGCTTGGCGCGCATATGCCTTAACCGCCTGCTGCCGGATCGGGTTCAGGATGCCCTGCACATTTGAATCGCCATTACGAATGGCCTGATCGAGCCAGTAGAGCGCATCTTCCTTGTGTTTCTGGGCATCGTCGCTAGCCATCAATGCTCCCGATGCAAGCGCCATCCCGTAAACTTCGCCTTCTTCCGCAATGGCAAGTGCAATGCGATAGGCTCGGGCGGTGTCTTTGGGTACGCCCTTGCCTTCGGTGAGCATGGTAGCCGCCATTGTTGCTGCGAAAAGATGGCCACTGCGCGCGGCTTGTTCGAAATAGCCGAACGCCTTTTTGGGATTTTTCGACGTGCCGACGCCCTCATAATTCATGACCCCGGCACGAAAAAGCGCATCCACTTGGCCAGATTTGGCCGCAGCTTCAATCAACGGCAGGCCTTTTTTATAGTCCTTTTTCCCGAAACTGCCCATGTTGTGCATCGTTCCAAGGATGAATAGCGCGTTGGGATCGCCCTTGTCGGCCGCTTGCTGAATCAGCGCAACGCCATCCCCAGGCGTTTTGTCAGCGAACATACCGTTCAGATACGAAAAGCCGAGTTCGAAGGCGGCGACCGGGTCTTTCTGCTTGTTCCAGTAATTTTCGGTGACCGCCCGCCCATCGTTGGTAGCAATGGCGCGATCTTTTGCGCGCGTGGCAATGGATTGCGGGACGGCTGGGCAGGTTTGACCTGCTTTGCCAGCATTTTCATGAGCTTTCGCCCATTCAATGTCAAACGCGGGTAGTTGCTTTCCATTGTCCAGTTCGCTGATCAGCAGGTCATAAGCGATGTGGCAATCGGCACGAAGATGATAGAGCTTGGTCGGATCCGGCATTCCCCGGTTTTTGATGTCCAAACCGGCAACGCCGGTAATTGCGATCGTTGCCAGCACGATACCCAAGAAAAAACGCATAACTGCCCATCCCCCTTCTGCCCGATATCGGAACCCGATATTCGGCACATGCGAGCAGAAAGCTTGGAAAAATGCGCCACCAAGAAAATTTCTTGGATACTGGCTGGCCTAACTCAGTTTGCGATGCCAAAGGCGCGCAGCATGTTGACTGCATTTTTTGCCTCCACCGCCATCGTTGCCTTTGCCGAGATTGGCGACAAGACGATGCTGCTCGCCATTTTGCTGGCCACCCGTTTCCGTGAGCCCTTGCCAATCATCTTCGGAATTCTCGCTGCAACCTTGCTCAATCATGCACTTGCGGCCTTTGCCGGGCAGCAGGTGGCAGGCCTGCTCGACGCACCCTGGTTTCGGTGGGCCGTGGCATTGGGCTTTGTCGCAATGGCGTTATGGACGCTGGTGCCCGACAAGATTGACGAGGACGAGGGCGAGGTCAGCCATAAGGGCAGCGTGTTCCTGACTACAGCAATCGCCTTCTTCCTCGTCGAGATGGGAGATAAGACGCAGGTCGCTACAGTCGCATTGGGGGCGCAATATCAGTCGGTGGTTGCGGTCGCGGCGGGCACCACACTGGGCATGATGATCGCCAACGTGCCTGCCGTCTATCTGGGCGAAGAATTGGTGAAGCGGGTGTCCCTCAACGTGATGCGTTGGACCGCTGCGGGATTGTTTCTCGCGTTGGGCGTTTGGCAGCTTTGGGCTCTGGCCAGTTAAGGTAGCAAGGCTTCAATCAGGGCAATATGTCTCGGATGGCCGGTTTTCTCATCGGTCAGGCCGATAAAGTTCCCATCAATCCGCAATAATACATATCCGTGGATGATCGAGCACATGGCAACCACTCGGCTCATTATACTGATGTTAGGTGGATCGCCAAATTGGGTGATCATCTTGGTTACCATGCCGAACAAATGGTCGGTCATGGCATTCAATTCCTCGTCCGAAGCATCGAGCATATCGCTACGCCACATCAGGCGGTAGCGATTGGGCTTGTTAAGACCATAATTGTGAAATTCATCGACGAAGGCGATGAGCTGACTTCGGGCATCGGGCATTTCGCGGATGCCTGTAGACTGGATTGCGTGCTTTAATTCTTCAAAACAATGAATGGCCAAACCGGTCAGTAATGCCCGTCGATCGGGGAAATGATTGACCGGTGCCGCGTGCGATACACCCGCCTTACGCGCGACCGCACGAATGGAGACCGCTTCGACACCTTCTGCATCGAGCAGATCCAAGGCCGCTTCAATCAAAGCTTGCTTCAGAGCACCATGATGGTGGGCTTTCTTCATTTTTCTATATTGACACTGTCAATAAGATTGGTCAAATTGACAGTGTCAATATTGGAATCTTCATGGCTCGTATTATCCTTCTCGCTCTTTGCCTGTTACCAATAGGTGTTCTCACGCCCATATTGGAAATCGGACCGACACACGTTTTCAACCCTGATTGGCCCGGACATGCGCGGGTTCACGAAGTTTGGCAACTGATAACAAACGCTTCGCTGGCGGGCCTTGCACTCTGGTTTGCGCTATCGCGTCGTGACATCAAAACGGCCAGTTTGCTCGGCTTGCTGGTCAACTCGGCCTTTCTTGTATCGGTGCTGCTGGCTCCTGCTTACGGTGGAACGATGCGGCACAGCGACGGCACCGAGATCGCCCTTGGCGGGGTGAACCTTGCTGTGGCGATCATGGTGGCCGCAACCATAGGGCTTTTGGCCATCTATCTTGACGATCGCATGAGCGGCAAACGCCGATCTGGCTTGGACGGGCAGGCTTAATGACCATGTCCAGTGCCATTTTTCTCCCTCTGCTCATCCTGCATATAGCCGCCGGCCTCGTAGCACTATCATCCGGGGTCGTTGCCATGATGAGCCGCAAGTCGGGTGGCGGTCTTCACGCCCGGGCTGGCCACTATTTCTACCTGTCGATGTCGGCCATGGCCGTATCGGCCGCGCTGCTGACGGCATGGGAACCGGACAGGCTGTCGCTAGGTGCTGCGATCTGGACGTTCTACCTCGTGCACACTTCGCGCCAGTCGGCGATAAGCCGAACGGGCAAACTGGATCGGGTATCGCAATGGTTGGCACCTGTCGGTCTGTTTGCAACCCTGCTGTTTCTGCACGGTGGCCTGATAGCGCTCGATTCCGCAAATGGCGAATTTCAGGATATGCCTGCAACCGCCTATTTTGTGTTCGGTTCGCTTGCCTCGTTGAGCCTACTGTTCGATTTGAGTGTGCTTTATCGCGGAGGGTTGAAACCGCGGCAACGCGTCGCCCGCCACCTTTGGCGGATGATGACAGCCTACTTCCTTGCTGCAACGTCACTTTTCCTCGGACAGCAGGATGATGTGTTTCCCTTCATGAAGGGTTCCCCAATTCTTCTCCTCCCTTCGCTTTTCACCCTCGGTTTTCTGACATTCTGGGCAATTCGGTTTCGCTTTGCCCGCAACTGGCTGGGCAATCGCCCCGCCAATGCGGCGCAAGCGAAACCAGCCCAAATATGAAGGAAATATAATGACCAATCTGACCAATGCTGGCCGCTGGATCGGTGGCGCCGTTCTTGCTGGCTACATACTCGATATTTCGTCCAACTTCTTTCTGCAGCCAATGATCCGCAACGGCACGGGTGCCATGGGACTTTTTGGTGGTGCGGCAGAACAGCCCGGGTTGATCAGCCTGATAGTTCTGATTGGAATGGTATCTGGCGTGATTTCACTCATCTGGGCGGCATTGCTGTGCCAACTTTCGACGGCGCGGCCTTTCGCCTGGCTTGCCTTTCTGTATCTCGGCTTGAAGGCGAGTTCATTCGGGATGGGGGGCAGTGAAATCGCCAGCTACTCAATTTTCCGTTCGATTGGCGACGCAATGCTTGCCGCGCCGGGCAGCGATCTGGCGAAGTTAGCCGAACCTATCTGGACACTGGTAACGAGCCAGCGCGATGGGCTGCATTTCCCCCATATGTTGCTCGGCGGCACCGGCGCATTCGTTTTTTATGTGATCTTGTACCAAAGCCGCTGGATTCCGCGGTGGCTGGCTACAGCCGGCCTGTTGGCGACAGCGTCGCAAATGACGGGCGGTCTTCACCGGCGTGCTCTTTGGAGAGGTGATATTCTACTTTCTCGCACCACTAGCGCTGGTTCAACTGGTCGTTGGGTTATGGCTTGTATGGCGTGGGTTTGTAGCGGATCCGGCTTCCGAAGATCCGGCGCTGCGGCAGTTGCAAAGTTGAGACGTGTTTGAGGTGAACCACCCGCACATTAGCTTTGCAGAAGGCACGTCGGAAGAGCGGAGCACCGATCGCGTGGTCTTGCTGGTTATAATCGACAAAGGCGACTCCTTACCAATGGATCGCCTTTGCGCACTTTTGCCAGAAGCCGACATTGTACCGACCGGCCTCCAGCCGGATTTATTTGCTGAACATGACCCCGCAAAAATTCAGGCGCCGCCGACACTTACGGCCCGCCAGCTCGAAATTCTGCACTATGTGTCCAAAGGAATGACCAACAAGGAAATCGCCAGAATTTTGGGCATTTCCAACTTTACCGTCAGAAATCACGTCTCAAAATTGCTGAATGCACTAAATGTGTCCAAGCGTCAGGAGCTGCGGGCTACGTAGGCAATGTGCGACGCTGCCGCATTAAAGCGTCATCCGGTTTGCAACAATGGACTGGGATGAAGTCTGAATTCGTCCGTGCGAATGCGCCCTTATGCCTGTCTTCACTCGCCTGCGTCTGCAGGCGACAGGATGCAGGTTGGCGCTGAGCGTGACATGCCCGCCTTGCGGCATTGTCACGCCAAGCACGGTAGGATGGCAAGGCCGAAGAGGGTTGATTTTGCAGTGACGCAAGTCGCAATCGAAAATTTCGTCAACTCATGGGCTATTGCGTCGGAAAATATTGGTTCGAATGATTGGGGTGCCTTTGTCGTCCCAGCTTACAGCCTTTTCGGTCATCAGCCTGCCGTCTGATGAAACCGTGTAAAGTCTGGTCGACGCCGGGCGTCCCTCTTTTGCCAAGGCAAGCAACATTACATATGGCAATGGAGTGGTAACCGCCGCAGTGTCAGCTTCCAGCTGGTCGCCTGTAATCGGTGCGGCCATCCCGCCCAATGCATAAACGCCGGTCATTTCCCTGACGCTATCGTCTTGCGCGATGATCGACACTTTAGTCGACCACTTATCTTCACCTGCCTCTGCAAAAGTAATTGTCACGCTTTTCGGACGCATATCGGCCGGAGCCTGCATTTGTGTGACATCCAGGCTCCACATACCCAATAAGGGGGACTGTTGCGCAGCTTGCGCGTCGCTCATGTAGCCGATTTGTGTGACGGTCGCGGCAAGTAGTACAAGGACTGGTCGAGCTAAGTTCATGTGAGCCTTCTGGTTGCAGTTTGTTCGAATGGCTGGTGGGCAATTGCAGCAATCGGAGCAAGTTTTTTGATGTACTGGAACATTTGGGCCAATTCGAGCGCATTGCTTGCACCCAACCCCGCCCCCTGCTAGCGGCGCGGCCACGATTGTTGCACGCAAAGGTTCTCCCATGAAAGATTCGGTCAAACGCGTTGTTCTTGCCTATTCGGGCGGTCTCGACACCAGCGTCATCCTGAAATGGCTGCAGGTCGAATATGGCTGTGAGGTTGTAACCTTCACGGCGGATCTTGGTCAGGGAGAGGAGCTGGAGCCTGCGCGCGCCAAGGCGGTGCTGATGGGCATTCCCGACCATCACATCTATATCGACGATCTGCGCGAAGAATTCGTCCGCGATTTCGTCTTCCCGATGATGCGCGCCAATGCCCGCTATGAAGGCGATTACCTGCTCGGCACATCGATCGCCCGCCCGCTGATTTCGAAGCGGCTGATCGAGATCGCTCGCGAGACTGGCGCTGATGCCATTGCGCATGGTGCGACTGGCAAGGGTAATGACCAGGTGCGTTTCGAACTGTCGGCCTATGCGCTCAACCCCGACATCAAGGTAATTGCTCCCTGGCGCGAATGGGATCTGACCAGCCGTACCCGCCTCATTGAATGGGCTGAACAACATCAGATTCCGGTGCCCAAGGACAAGCGCGGCGAAAGCCCCTTTTCAACCGACGCGAACCTGTTGCACACCTCGTCCGAAGGCAAATGCCTTGAGGATCCGTGGGACGAAACCCCGGACTATGTCTATTCGCGCACGGTTAACCCCGAAGACGCGCCCGACACACCCGAATATATCACCATCGATTTCGAAAAGGGCGATGGCGTTGCGTTGAACGGCGAAGCGATGTCGCCCGCAACTTTGCTAGCGGCTTTGAACGACCTTGGCCGCAAGCATGGCATTGGCCGTCTCGATCTGGTCGAGAACCGCTTTGTCGGTATGAAATCGCGCGGCATGTATGAAACGCCGGGCGGTGAAATCTATGCCCGCGCGCATCGCGGCATTGAAAGCATCACGCTTGATCGGGGTGCGGCGCATCTCAAGGATGAGCTGATGCCGAAATATGCCGAGCTTATCTACAACGGCTTCTGGTTCTCGCCTGAACGCGAGATGTTGCAGGCGGCAATTGACCATAGTCAGGCCAATGTCTCAGGCACGGTGCGGGTGAAGCTGTACAAGGGCAACGCCTCGGTCGTCGGGCGCAAATCGCCTAACAGCCTGTACAGCGAGAAGGTCGTAACCTTTGAGGACGATGCCGGTGCCTATGACCAGAAGGACGCGGCAGGCTTTATCAAGCTGAACGCGCTCCGCCTGCGTTTGCTGGCGCGGCAGGGCAAGGATTGAGGCCAAGGCAGAACAAAAAACTGTGTCACCCCCGACCTGATCGGGGGGGCATGGTCTGCCACAGACGTCTAAACCGGCATTTCAGACCATGGATTCCCGCTTTCGCGGGAATGACAATATTGTTAGCGAGTTTGCGAACATTATGGACTGGCCGCTTTTCAACATCTGCCTGCTGACGCTGGTAATTCATTTGATTGGCGCGCTGGCCTATGCCGCGCGGATTGCGGGGGTGCGGACGAGCAAGATTGCCCTCAGTTTTGCGTTGTTCAACGTGCTCGTACTCGTCTCGCGCACCTCGAACAGTTTCCTTGGCCCCTTCCTTGCGAAGCGGATTGAGAATGCGATCGCGGACGGGACGGGCGAGCGGCTCCTCATGGACATGCGGCTGGTGCTGCTCTCGGCCACAGTTGCAACCATCCTCGGTGCGCTCGCCGTGCCAACGGTGCAACGCTGGTTCACGGCCGCCATTGACGAGTTCCAGCACCACCGTTCGGTCGGCAAATTGCTGTGGAGCGCGATGACGCCCAAGGGCATGAAGACCGTGGTGAAAGCGGTGAAACTGCCGAGTAGCCAGCATCTGAAACTCTGGACCAAGCCTGCGGCGGCTTCGCGGCGGGGGCATTTCGGGGAAGTTG
The DNA here is from genome assembly GCF_937872355.1 of uncultured Sphingorhabdus sp. Classification (GTDB taxonomy): domain Bacteria; phylum Pseudomonadota; class Alphaproteobacteria; order Sphingomonadales; family Sphingomonadaceae; genus Sphingorhabdus_B. The sequence goes on from NZ_CALMSV010000272.1 coordinate 9,206, forward strand.
TTGTCGCCGCCCTCCCTGCCCCCCGCCGCGGTGGCCCCGCTCCTGTCGGGTTCCCCCCCCCCCCAGTCCCCCCGGC
>NZ_CALMSV010000273.1 GCF_937872355.1 uncultured Sphingorhabdus sp.
CAAACTGGGTGATCACAATTCCCAAGGTGATGGCGATTCTCCTGGTGTTGCTTCTCATACATGCGGTCGGGATGGTGACCGGGCTGACCTATCAGGCAATATCGGGCTCCACCGACTTCGGCATTGGCCGATATTTTGCCTGGTTTATCCTGCCCGCGACGGCCGAAATGCTGTTGATTGCGGTGCTGGCGGTATTTTTTCAGGCTTTGAGCCCCAACAAATATGTTGGGTGGGGACTGTTCTTTGTCTGGTTTATATCGCGCATCTTCCTTCGCAATCTGGGCTATTCGAACGCGCTCTATGATTATGGCGGCAACCCCGCCGTCCCATTGAGCGACATGAATGGCTCTGGCGGATTTGAATATGGCGCTTGGATATTGCGCGCCTACTGGCTTGCCTTTGGCGTCATCCTGCTGACCGTTGCGCATCTGATTTGGCCGCGCGGCACAGACACGCGCTGGCGTTCACGGTTGAAACGGCTCCGCCCCGGATTGCGTGGCGCACCGCTGCCGCTGATCGGCGCTTCGTTGGTCGCGATGGTCGGTATGGGGGCTTATGTTCACTATAATTTCAAGATCCTCAACCGCTATGAAACCAGCGACGAGGTGGAGAAATTCCAGGCGGACTATGAGAAGAAATATCTGAAAAATGAAAAGCTGCCGCGCCCTGTGATCAAGGCGGTTAAGTTTGACGTACAGATTTTTCCCAAGGAACGGCGCCTGGATGTGACCGGCAACTACCGGCTGCGCAATGAAACCGCCGCGCCCATTTCTGAAGTGCATGTCCGGCAGGGTGATCGCGATGTCGCCTATTCAAAGCTCGACCTTGCAGGCGCAAAGCTTGTCAGTGACGACAAGAAATTCGGCTATCGAATCTACCGGTTCGACAAGCCGCTGGCACCGGGCGAGGATGCCACGCTGAGCTTCGTTTCGCGTATGCACCACAAAGGCTTTCGCAATGGCACGCCCGCAACGACGGTCAATTTGAATGGCACCTTTGCGAACAATTTCGCTTTCGCGCCGATTATCGGGATGAACCGACAGGGCGTATTGCAGGATCGCACCGTCCGCCGCCGCCAAGGCCTACCCGCCGAGCTGAGGCCGGCCAAGCTGGAGGACCTGTCCGCCACCAACGAAAATTATGTCCGCACTGATTGGGTGCTTTCCGACATCACCGTGACCACCGATGCCGATCAGACTCCGATTGCACCGGGCAGCAAGACAAGCGACACGACGAAAAACGGTCGCCGCACTGCGCATTTCGTGTCGCAAGCGCCGATCCTCAGCTTCTTCTCGATCCAGTCGGCGCGTTACAAGCTGACCGAGAAGGACCATAAGGGTATCAAGCTGTCGGTCTATCATGATCCCAAGCATGCGTGGAACGTGCCCAACATGCTGACGGCGCTGGCGACCGGCCTCGATTATTATCAAGCCAATTTTGGTCCCTACCAGTTCGATCATGCCCGCATCATCGAATTCCCCGGCTATGAAAGCTTTGCGCAGGCCTTTGCCGGAACGATGCCTTATTCGGAAAGCATCGGCTTTGCCGCCGATGTGACCGATCCGGACAGCATCGACTATGTCGCCTACGTCACCGCGCACGAGCTGGGGCACCAATATTGGGCGCATCAGGTGATCGGCGCGGACATGCAGGGTCAGACGATCACCGTGGAGACGATGGCGCAATATTCGGCGCTGATGGTGATGAAGAAGATCTACGGGCCGGACAAGATTCGCCGCTTCCTGAAGTTTGAACTCGACAGCTATCTGAACGGCCGCAAGGGAGACCCGATTGGCGAACAACCGCTCTACCGCGTTGAGAACCAACCCTATGTGCATTACCGCAAGGGATCGCTAGTCATGTATTTGCTGCAGGAACGGCTGGGTGAGGATGCGGTCAACCGTGCGCTCGCCCGTTTCATCCAGACCTGGAAGTTCAAGGGCGCGCCTTACCACCGCTCGGTCGATCTGATCGCCGAATTCCGCAAGGAAGCTAAGACCCCTGAAGATCAGGCGCTGATTACTGACCTGTTCGAGCGGATCACCGTTTACGATTTCAAGGCGAAAGAGGCGAAGGCGAAAAAACTTGCCAACGGCCTGTGGCAGACGACCATATCGGTCGAAGCCGGCAAATATTATGCCGACGCCAAGGGCAACGAAACGGCGGCGCCGCTGTCCGAGCCGATCGAAGTCGGCTTGTTCAACGCCCGCCCGGGCGTGGGAGCATTTGGCAAGAAAGATGTGGTGTCGATTGAGCGCAAACCGGTCAAGGGCGGCAAGCAGCAGATTGTCGTAACCTCGAAAACCAAGCCCGCTTTCGCTGGCATCGATCCGTATAACTTCTACATCGACCGTAATTCGGACGACAATGTCGTCGATGTGACCAGCTAGGCCGTGGCCGGGGGCGTCGCCAAGATCGCGAAGCTCCCGGTCGCGAGCGCGACCAGCTTGCCACCCTGTTCGATCCGCGAGGTGAGATGGGCGATGCTGCGGCCCTTATTGTCGATCTGCGTCGCGCACCGGATCTTGCCGCCGCGCACCGGCCGGAAATAGCTGATCTTGATCTCGATTGTCGCACAGGCTTGCCCGGCTTCGAGTGTCGGGTAGAGCGCGGCCCCCATTCCCGTATCGGCGAGTGCATAGATCACCGCACCATGCACCACGCCATGCGGGTTCATATGCTTGTGTTCGGCAGTGAGGGTTGCTGTGCTGCCGCCCTTGCCGTCAGGGGTGACGGCAAGATCGATCAGGTCAGCAAAGGGATGTGGGCGACTGGCCACGCGGCCCGGCTATCAGCGGACGCGCGGGCCGCCAAAGGGCATCGGCGGGGGGGCGCCGGGGGCGCCCCCCGGCCAATTCGCCCGGTAGGGGCGGCCCCCAAGGTCGGCGGCAAAAAGGAAGCCCGGGGTGCCCGCGTCGC
>NZ_CALMSV010000274.1 GCF_937872355.1 uncultured Sphingorhabdus sp.
TGAACCGCGTAGCCGCAGGCGCACCGCCCACAAGAAAATGATCTATCTGACGCATGTCGTCTCTCTTCTCATATGACTCAATGGTGCCGCCTTAGTGCAAATGCCTTGGCGGCTAAAGGGGAAGTGTCGTTTATGCTTCGAGCAGGTCTTTGAGCGGAACCGAGCTATCGGCCAAGCGCTCTGCTGCGACAGTGGCCCTTGCCTCTACCAGTTTGCGGCCCTGCACATAATCTTTGACCATATTGACGCAATCGAGCGCAATGACCTTGCCACCCTTCAGGTAAATCACCGAAAAGCTGCGCGTGGCGGGATCGCCGCGCAGCACGGTGGCATCATGCCCGGTCGAAAGACCAACCGTCTGCAATTTCAGATCATATTGGTTTGACCAGAACCACGGCGTCGCCTTGTAAGGCTGTGCATCCGCGCCGCAGATCGTCTTGGCTGCGACGGTGGCCTGATCATTGGCATTCTGAACCGATTCCAGCCGGATCATTGCGCCATCGGCAAATCCATTTGCATGAGCCGCGCAATCACCAATTGCATAGATATCGGGAAGGCTGGTGCGGCAATATTCGTCCACCTCAACCCCATTGATGCCTATCGCTCCCGCCGCCAGTAGCGGTTCAACCGAGGGAATGATGCCAATCCCCACAATGACCATTTGCGCCGGGATGACGGAGCCATCAGCAAGCCGTACGCCGGTGACGTGTCCGTTTTCGCCTTCTAGCGCATCAATGGACACTCCCGTGCGCAGATCAACGCCATGGGCGCGATGCTCTGCTTCATAGAATTCCGATAGTTCCGGCCCGGCAACGCGAGCCAGCACACGCGGCAGCGCTTCGAGCAGCACGACCTTCTTGCCCAATTTGGTGAGCACCGCAGCCGCTTCCAACCCGATATAACCGCCGCCGATTACGACAACCTGATCGACACTGGCCAGTTCGGCCATGATTGCATCGGCATCGGCCCGGTTGCGTACACAATGCACACCGCCAAGGTCTCCACCGGGCAATGGCAAACGGCGCGGGTCGCCACCTGCGGCCCACATCAGCGATTCATAGGAACGCTCGGTTCCATCATCGAGCTTCACAGTCTTCGCCGCAGGATCGACAGCCTCAACCGAACGGCCCAGCAACAGATCGACCTGCTTTTCCTCCCAGAAGCTTCGCGGACGGATGTAGATGCGTTCGAATTCCTTCTCGCCCGCCATATATTCCTTGGAAAGCGGGGGGCGTTCATAGGGTGGTTCTTCCTCACGCCCGATGATCGTCACTGGACCCTGATAACCATTTTGTCGCAGCGCAATCGCCGCCTGCGCGCCGCCATGGCCACCGCCCACAATGATTACGCCTGCACCCTGCCTCGTCATTTCACCCTCGCTTAAATAGACTTATTGCGGTTTCTTGCGTTGCAAGCCCGAACGTTTGCAGGTCGCAACCGTCTCGCCACGCTGGTTGAATGCTTCATGCAAGAATGTAACGATGCCAGCGTCAGGCCGCGAGCGGGACTCCCGAAGTTCAATCACAGTGGTCTTGATATTCAGCGTATCGCCAATGAAAACCGGCTTGGGAAAACGCACCTCATCCCAGCCGAGATTGGCCACCGCGGTACCCAAAGTCGTGTCGCCTACCGAAATCCCGACCATCAGCCCGAGCGTGAAGCAACTATTGACGATCCGCGTGCCATAGTCGCTGCCCTTCATATATTCCTCATCGAGGTGAAGCTGCGCCGGGTTGTGCGTCATCGTGCTGAAAAGCAGATTGTCAGTCTCGGTCACCGTCCGCCGGATCGGGTGATCGAATGTCTGACCGACGCTCAGTTCGTCGAACCATAGTCCTGCCATGCGAGGCTCCCTTCTCGCTGCGCCGAAACCACAAACTGGCCGTGAAAGCCAGCGCTAAAAGCGGATTGCGCTACTCATCAACTTGCGCCAGCAATTGCTGCGCGCGCGACAGGAACGGGCGGTCGAGCATCCCGCCCTTCCAACCAATCGTCCCCACGCCGGGGTTGGCCGCAAACAGCGCTACAATTTCGCGTGCTTCCGCGATTTCTTCGGTACTTGGCGTAAAAGCCGCGTTGATGACATCAACCTGAGCCGGATGGATCGCGAGCATGCCGCGAAAACCATTGCGGCGGACTTGCTCGGCGCGCTGGCGCAACGCATCCATATCCTTGAAATCGGCACAGATCGTCTCGATCGCCGGCACCCCAGCAGTCGCCGCGCCCAGCAAGGTCAGGCTGCGCGCCAGTTCAAATGTGAAGGAATAGCTGCCATCGGCATTCCGGTTTGAATTGGCACCAACCGAATCCGCCAGATCCTCTGCTCCCCAGGTAAGAGCAGCTAAGCGTGGAGCGCCCTTATAGTCACCTGTATGAAACATGGCTTCAGCGGTTTCAGTCGCCAACACGATAACCGGCGTCGAACCCCTCTCAAAGCCCTGCGCCGCTTCAAAAGCCATCAGATAGTGATCGAGCAATTCAACATCCTGCCGCCCGTACACCTTAGGCAGCATGATGCCGCCGGGCTGCGCCGGCATGACCGCGACCAGATCGTCCAATGTGTAATGACCATCGAGCGGGTTCACCCGCACCCATATACGTGCCCGCGACGCTGCGTGGGCAATCAGGAAATCATGCACCTGCTGGCGAGCAAGCGGCTTGTTTTCGGTCGCCACTGCATCCTCAAGATCGAGCAACACGATATCGGCGGGCCCTTCGAGCGCCTTGGCCATTTTGCGTTCGCTGTCGCCAGGGGCAAATAACCAGGACCGCATCTTCAAATTTGCCATTCTCAGCATCCCCTGCCAGCGTCGATTGTCGGATCGGCCCTAACACCGTGCGTTGCGAGATATCAAGTTCCGCGACAAATGCGTGGGCGGCGCTATGACTTCCAGCGATGGGCAAACTCCAGCTACCAAATCGACAACCGATTCTTCCTAGAGCGCTTGAAGAATCCGTGTAGTGCAACGCGAAACATTATTCAGGAACGCCTTTTCCCCATGACCCGTAATTTGACGCATCTCGAACGGCTCGAAGCTGAAAGCATCCACATCATGCGCGAAGTGGTGGCCGAGGCTGAAAAGCCTGTGATGCTCTACTCGGTCGGCAAAGACAGTGCGGTGATGCTGCATCTGGCGCGCAAGGCATTCTTCCCCTCGCCGCCGCCCTTCCCGCTGCTGCATGTCGACACCACCTGGAAATTCCAGGAAATGTACAAGCTGCGCGACCGGATGGCGCAGGAAAGCGGCATGGAGCTTCTGGTCTACCAGAACCCCGAAGCCAAGGAGCGCGGCATCAACCCGTTCGATCATGGCCCTCTTCACACCGATATGTGGAAGACCGAAGGGCTGAAGCAGGCACTTGATCTTTATGGTTTCGACGCAGCCTTTGGCGGCGCGCGCCGCGACGAGGAAAAGAGCCGCGCCAAGGAACGCATCTTCTCCTTCCGAACTGCTACCCATGGCTGGGATCCGAAGAACCAGCGCCCCGAATTGTGGAACCTCTATAATGCCAAGAAGGCCAAAGGGGAGAGCATCCGCATCTTCCCGATCTCGAACTGGACCGAGCTCGATATCTGGCAATATATCCATTTGAACGACATCCCGATCGTGCCGCTATATTTCAGCGCCAAGCGCCCGACCGTCGAGCGCGACGGATTGCTTCTGATGGTCGATGACGAGCGTTTCCCCTTGCAGGAAGGCGAAGTGCCGGTCGACCGCTCCATACGCTTCCGCACGCTTGGCTGTTATCCTTTAACGGGAGCGGTCGAGAGCGAAGCCAGGACACTGCCCGAAGTCATCCAGGAAATGCTGCTGACCACGACCAGCGAACGGCAGGGCCGCGTTATCGACAAGGACGGCGGTGATGCGTCGATGGAGAAGAAGAAACAGGAGGGGTATTTCTAATGGACCCCATCTACAAAACCGACGCGCTGATCGCCGAGGATATTGACGCCTATCTGGAACAGCACCAGCATAAAAGCCTGTTGCGGTTCATCACTTGCGGCAGCGTCGACGACGGCAAATCTACGCTGATCGGGCGATTGCTCTATGACAGCAAGATGATCTTCGAGGATCAACTCGATGCTTTGCAGGCCGACAGCAAGCGCGTCGGCACGCAGGGGCAGGAAATCGACTTCGCACTGCTGGTTGATGGCCTCGCTGCCGAGCGCGAACAGGGCATCACCATAGATGTCGCCTACCGCTTCTTCGCGACCGAAAAGCGCAAGTTCATCGTCGCTGATTGCCCGGGGCATGAGCAATATACGCGCAATATGTTCACCGGCGCCTCGACCGCGGATCTTGCAGTCATCCTGATCGACGCGCGCAAGGGCGTACTCGTGCAAACCCGGCGGCACAGCTATTTGTGCAACCTCATCGGCATCAAGAATATCGTGCTAGCCGTCAACAAGATGGACCTGATCGATTATGATCAAGCCAGATATGATGCGATTGTCGCAGACTATGCTGCTTTTGCAGCGGAAATCGGCATCAAGAGCTTCACACCGATGCCTATTTCAGGCTTCAAGGGTGACAATATCACCGCGAACAGTGCGAATACGCCGTGGTACACCGGAAAGCCGCTGATCGAGCATCTGGAAACTGTCGAAATCGACAACACAACCGACCAGATGAAGCCGTTTCGCCTGCCCGTCCAATGGGTCAATCGCCCCAATCTGGACTTCCGCGGTTTTTCGGGCCTGATTTCTGGCGGGTCAGTCAAGCCTGGCGATGCCATTCGGGTTCTTCCTGGGGGAAAAACCTCAACAATCACCAAAATCGTAACGCTTGAAGGCGAATTGGATGTAGCCGTTGCCGGACAGTCGGTGACTGTCTGTTTTGCCGATGAGGTAGATTGTTCGCGCGGAAATGTGATTGCCACAGCGGATAACCCTCCCGAAGTCTCCGATCAGTTTGAAGCCACCATTGTCTGGATGGACGATGATGCTTTGCACGTCGGCAGATCCTATTGGCTGAAGCTCGGCACCCAGACAGTTTCCGTAACAATACAGCAGCCCAAATACACCATCAATGTCAATACGATGGACCATCTTGCTGCCAAAACACTTGAATTGAATGCGATTGGCGTTGCGGAGCTGTCGACCGACAAACCCATCGTGTTTGAGGCTTATGCGGACAGTCGTACTCTTGGTGGTTTCATCCTGATCGACAAGATTACCAACCGCACGGTTGGCGCTGGCATGTTGCACTTCTCATTGCGGCGCGCCCAGAACGTCCATTGGCAGCCCACCGACATAAATCGCGAAGACCATTCCGCGCTCAAGAACCAAAAACCCCGCGTCCTTTGGTTCACTGGCCTGTCCGGTTCGGGCAAATCGACGATCGCCAACGAGGTCGAGAAGCAACTCCACCTCATGAACCGGCACACCTTCCTGCTCGATGGCGATAATGTTCGTCATGGCCTGAACCGCGATCTTGGCTTTACCGAAGCCGACCGTATCGAAAATATCCGTCGCGTAGGCGAAGTGGCGAAACTGATGGCGGACGCCGGATTGATCGTGCTGACAGCGTTCATCAGTCCGTTCCGCGCTGAGCGCGATATGGTTCGCAAGATGCTGCCCGAAGGCGAGTTTATCGAGATTTTTGTCGATACCCCGCTAGAGGTAGCCGAAGCACGTGACGTCAAAGGACTTTACAAAAAGGCGCGTTCGGGCCAGCTCAAAAACTTCACCGGCATCGATAGCCCTTATGAGGCTCCGGAAAATCCGGAGATTCGCGTCAACACGGTTGAAATGACACCTGCCGAGGCAGCCGAGCATATCATCCGCAAACTCTTGCCGCTAAAGTAAATCAATGACCGACGCCGAACTTGCCGCCCATCTGGCCCATATCGCTGGCCGACTCCTGCTTGAGGTCCGCGAATCCGGCCTCTTAACTGGCAAGGAGCTTGGCGATGCGGGCGACAAAACGGCCAACCAGTTTCTTGTGGCAGCCCTGCGCCAACAGCGCCCCGAGGACGGTTTGCTGTCGGAAGAGGAGAAGGACAGTCCCGAACGGTTGAATAAATCCCGTGTCTGGATTGTCGATCCCGTCGACGGCACCCGCGAATATGGCGAAGCGCGCTCGGATTGGGCTGTGCATGTCGGCCTCGCCATAAACGGCAAGCCTGAAATCGGTGCGGTAGGGCTTCCTGGCTTGGGCGTGATATTACGAACCGACAAGCCCGCCCCACTTCCGGAAGCGGCGACGAAACCGCGTATGGTCGTCAGCCGGACGCGCCCTGCCAACGAGGCCGTTGCGGTGGCAGAACAGATTGGCGCAGAACTTGTCCCGATGGGCAGCGCAGGCGCAAAAGCCATGGCCATTGTGCGCGGCGAGGCTGAAATCTACCTGCATACAGGCGGCCAATTTGAATGGGATAGCTGCGCTCCTGCAGCCGTTGCTGCTGCGCACGGGCTTCACATCAGTCGTGTAGACGGAAGCCCGCTAATCTACAACCAGCGGGACGTTTATATGCCGGACCTGCTTATCTGCCGTCCCGAATGGGCCGATCGCGTGTTGCAGATTGTTAGCAAGTTGGTGTGATAAGCCTTTTGCTCAACTGACCGCAAAAGCCTCCGCAGCACGACGCTTCACTTCGGCATAATCCATCTTTCCATTCGGCGCGCGTGGGACTGTATCAACGAACAAAAGGTGGCGTGGTGCTTTGTAATGCGCCAATTCACCGCGGACATGATCGATCAGATCGCGCTGATCGATCACCGCGCCCGGTTTCAGCGACGCTACCGCCGCGACACGTTCGCCAAAGCGTGGATCGGGCAGACCGCATACAGCGGCATCGACGACAGCCGGATGCCGCTTCAGTGCCTCTTCGACTTCTTCAGGGAAAACCTTTTCACCACCTGTGTTTATGCACTGAGATCCGCGTCCGAGCAGGGTGAGCGAACCATCTTCATTCACCAAAGCCCAGTCGCCCGGAACTGACCAGCGCTGACCTTCGATGGTCAGGAAAGTGGACGCCGATTTGACCGGGTCCTTATAATAGCCGACCGGGATGAAACCGCCCACCGCAACGCGACCGCGAACCCCCGAACCCGGCTGAACGCGATTGCCATCCTCGTCAAAGACCGCGCAATCCTCCCCCAACGCAAACTCGGCGGTGTGCACGGTTTCTGCCGCCGTGGTAACCGACGTGCCGAGTCCAAGCGCTTCGGAAGAGCTGAACGCATCCATCAACGCCGCCTGCGGCATATGCCGCAAAAGGCCACGCTTATTTTCCTCATTCCACATCGCGCCGGACGAGGTGAAGAACAGCACCGATTTCAGATCCCACCTGCCCGGCTCGGCATCGAGCGCATCGAGCAGCGGCTGTGCAAAAGGTTGCCCCACAATGATGATCCAGGTCGCCTGCCATTTCTCGGCAAGGTTCCAGCTTTCGACCGCATCGAAATGGTCGGGCTGGTTGAGCAATACCGTACCGCCAGCGGACAAAGCCGCAAAAGCCGACAGCAATCCTGTGCCATGCATCAATGGTGGCCCGATCAGCATGCGGACCGGAATGGGAAATTCCAGCGCGCGTTGGCCGGACTGGCCGGGATGGTCCATAGGCCCGATTCCGAGCAACGGATTTGAGCCATAGCCACCTTTGCCAATCAGATCGCCCTGCCGCCACATCACTGCCTTGGGCATCCCCGTCGTGCCGCCGGTATAGATGAACATCTGGTCTTCGCTGCTTCGAGGGCCATTGCCTTCCGGCGGGCTATCGGCTGGTGCAATAGCGGAATAGGGCACCGCCCAGTGTGGAATTGGGTATCCAGAACGCTTGATCGCTATCCAGAGTTTTACACCGGGTAACCGATCCCGAATGGCGTCGATTTTCTCGGCATAGACCGTTTCGAACAGCACAGCTTCTGCATCGCCATTTTCGAACAAATAGGCCAGTTCTTCATTGCCATAGCGATAGTTGACATTGAACGGGACAAGGCTCGCTTTGAACGCGGCATAGGTCCCGATCAGATATTCAGGGCAGTTGCGCGCATAGACCGCGACTTTCGCCTGCCGACCCAAACCACCATCGACCAGATAGGCAGCCAGACCGTTTGCCGCCCGATCGAACTCTTGCCAGCTCATGACCAAATCTTGCTGCACAATAGCAGGTTTTTCTGGGATTGCCGCCGCAATCGATTCCCACATTGATGCATAGGTCCATTCGGTCATCGCAAGTATCTCCTCATCCTTGGGTCCAATCGTATTGGCAAAGAGGAACACGTCAAGTGTAGCCACCGACAATCCAAAAGTTTTGATTTTTGCTTGCCTTTTTGAACTCGTTATGAGAACGTTCACATGCATAATATGGGAGGAAATTGATGCAGGTTAAGAGATCGATATCAGCACTGGCGTTGCTGTTGGCCGGGTGCGCTCCGTCGATTTCATTTGCCGAAATTGCGACCGCCCCGTCGCCATGGGCCACTGCCGATCCGGCAGTCTGGCCAGCCGCGGCAAGCCCTGCCGAGATCACCTCACCTGCCACTGAAAAATCGATAGATGCCATCCTGTCGCAGATGACGGTTGAGCAGAAAGTCGGCCAGTTGATTCAGGCGGACATCAGCGCGATTATGCCAGAAGATTTGATCCGTTATCCGCTGGGCTCGATACTGGCGGGCGGAAACTCCGGACCTTATGGCGATGAACGTGCCAGCGCCGACAAGTGGAAGCAGTTGGTTGATGCTTTCCGCGACGTATCCCGCAAGAGCGGTGCCGGCATTCCGATATTGTTCGGCGTCGACGCGGTTCACGGCCATTCAAACCTGCCCGGCGCGACCATTTTCCCCCACAATATTGGCCTAGGCGCGGCCCGTGATCCCGATCTTATCCAGCGTATCGGCGCCGCAACTGCAGCCGAAATCGCGGCCAGCGGAATAGAGTGGACGTTTGCACCAACATTGGCCGCTCCGCAGGATGTGCGCTGGGGGCGGAGCTATGAAGGCTATTCATCGGACCCTGCACTGATTGCCAGCTATGCGAAGGCCATGACGATTGGCCTGCAAGGCGAACTCACGGCAGGAAAGCCGTTAGCCGCAGACAGGGTGGCCGCTACCGCGAAACACTTCCTGGCCGACGGCGGCACCGTTGACGGCCGCGATCAGGGCGACGCGCGGATTTCGGAAACCGAGTTGGTGGCGGTTCATGCCCAAGGCTATCCAGTTTCGATCGACGCAGGAGCGTTGACTGTAATGGCCAGCTTTTCAAGCTGGAATGGCATCAAACACCATGGCAACCGATCGTTGCTGACCGATGTCCTCAAAGGCCGAATGGGTTTTAACGGGCTGATTGTGGGTGACTGGAACGGCCATGGCCAAGTCGCAGGATGTTCTGCAACGGATTGCCCCGCCGCCATCAATGCTGGTCTTGATTTGTATATGGCGCCTGACAGCTGGAAGGGCCTTTATGAAAGCACTTTGGCCGCCGCACGTGAAGGGCGGATTACTGCAGCGCGCATAGACGATGCAGTGCGCCGCATTTTGCGCGTCAAGTTCAAACTGGGGCTGATGGGTGACCACCTGATCGAACGTGGTGACGCCTCAAAGGTTGGAACGTATGCGCATCTTGCGCTGGCCCGCGAAGCAGTCGCCAAATCGCTGGTACTCCTCAAAAACAACAAGGGCACTCTGCCCGTCCGCAAGGGCGCCCGCGTTCTGATTGCCGGGCCGGGCGCGGACAATATGGCAATGCAGGCCGGAGGGTGGACGGTTACCTGGCAGGGTACGGACACAAAGGCAGAGGATTTCCCCAAAGGCCAAACCATCGGACGAGCCATAACCGAAGCTGTTGCAGCCAGTGGTGGAAAGGCCGAAATCGTTGCCGATGGCAGCTTCTCGACAAAACCGGATGTAGCCATCGTTGTTTTGGGTGAAAAACCCTATGCGGAATTCGAAGGTGACATTCCCCACCTCGCCTTCACGCCGCAACAGGGTGAAATCGAACTTATTGAAAAGCTCAAAGCGAAAAATATCCGCGTCGTGGTGCTATTCCTTTCCGGACGTCCGCTGTTCACCGGCAAGCTGATCAATCTTGCCGATGCCTTTGTCGCAGGCTGGCTGCCCGGTTCGCAGGGTCAGGGTGTGGCCGATGTTTTGGTCGCAGGTGCCAATGGCAAGGCAGCGCGCGACTTTACCGGCAAACTGCCCTTCGCCTGGCCTGCCGATGCGCGCTCGCCCATTTCAAAGCCCCTATTCCCGCTTGGCTATGGTCTAAATTATGCGAGCAAATCCAAATTGGGCCGCGTCAACGAAAATCCCGGCACCGACATTTCTGGCTCGGAAGGTGCCACCCTTTTCATGCTGCGTGGCAAAGTGCCTGCACCCTGGCATCTCGGGCTGGATGGCGCGATCGCATCGCGCGCGATTGATGTAGGTGCTCAGGAAGACGCACGACAATTCAGTTGGAGTGACAAAGCAACCCTTTCGATTTCGGGCCCGGTTGTAAATCTGGAAAGGCAGCTTCGTGACAACGCTGTGTTGGCAATCGACTGGCGGATCGACAACTATGCCGGACAGAATGTTCGGCTTTCCTTCAATGGGGCAACGCTCGATTTGAGTGCGGCAATCAAGTCACTCGCAACTGGAACTGCCAACCAGACAAAAATTCCGCTGCGCTGCTTTGCCGAGGCCGGGGCAAAATTTGACGCCGTGGGATTGCCGTTGCGAGTGGAATCCGCGCCAGGTTTTGCCGCCTCCTTTAGAACGGTGCGCGTCGAAGCCGGGGGAGCGGAGTTGCCCTGCCCTGCTCGTTAAGGGCAGGTCAGTCGGGCATTTTCAGTAACAGCCAGCAGGCAATAGCCGCAAGCACCGCCAACAAACCAAACAGCGCACCAAATCCGTACACCGGCACCAGTGCCAAGGTCAGCCAAGGCATGATAAGCGACGGGACGGTATTGGTCAGGTTGAAAATCCCCAAATCCCTGCCGCGGTGCGCCGGTTTAGGGAGCACGCGCAATGTCTGGCTGGAATGCAAAGCAAGGAATATGCTGCTGGCCAGGCCAAAAGTCACATAACCGACAATCGCGATCTGAAGGTCCGTCGCAATCGACATTATCATGAGTCCGAAAGCCGCAATTCCCGAACAGATGGCGAGCGGAAAGATCGGGCGGCTATTCCGATCTGACCACCACCCGACATAAAGAGCAAAGAGCACGGCAGCGCAGAGCACACATGCAAAAATGGTGGCGGCACTGTTCTCCCCAAATCCTGGTTCAATGCTGCGGAACCACATCAACAGAAAAGCAAAGAGTGATGCCTCGGCAATCTGCACCAGCAAGCGGGCCAGCCACATCCGCCGGACAGCGCCATTCGGTTGTCCGCTCACCTTGGATCGCTCGTCATCTCCCGGTTCGCGCATCAAATGTGGCATATCGACTGGTCGCCCGAAAAGAAGAACCGGTGCCACTAATAGCAAAACCAGTATAACCACCGAAAGCAGCCGTTGGTTTTCCGGAATAACGCCCTGCATCGTCACCAGCGCGCCCGAAAGCGCACCCATTGCCGGTGCCAACGCCATCAGGCCACCCAACATGCCTTTCTGCACGTCAGGCACAACATCCCCAGCCCAGGCAGATAGCGGTGCGAGCATCATGTTGAGAGACATCTGCCAACACACAATGAGGGCGATTATAGTGGCTGGTTGGGTTGCAAGCGGGACAGCCAGCAGCAAACCACTCGATAGAACCATCCCCGCAGCTATCCAGGGACGTCGCGCCTGACTGACATCACTCGCCCAGCCAAAGCCGATATTTGAAATACTAGCTGACACAGCACCGGCAAAAGCGATGTAAGACAGAAGAGACAGAGCGCCTTCCCCGGCCGTTGCGGTGACATGCAGTGGCAAAAGGATCGTCAGCAACGGTATATAGGCAATCGATGCGCCCGCGACAGCCAGCGCGTAAAGATACAGAAAGCGCGTCGATTGGCGTACGGTGTCTGGTCTACTATCCTGCGGCATCGCTGCCCGGCGCTGCCGTGCTGCCGCGTTCGATCAGGCTACCGGCGATCACCACAGGTTGCGGCTCTTCGGGAGCATTCCCATTCAAGATCAGCAGTTCGACCGCCTTGGAAAAGGTGGCCGCAATCGGCTGATCGACTGCAGTGAGATGCGGCGATGTAAAGCGGGCAACCGGAGTATTGTCAAAACTGAGCAAGGAAAGGTCACGGGGAACCGAAAGTCCCTTCTTTTTAGCGGCATCGAGAGCAGCAAGAGTCATCTGGTCGTTGCTGGCAATGATTGCGGTCGGTGGTTCATCCAGCGCCAGCAGCTTTTCGGTGGCCGCGACACCACTTTCATAGCTGAAATCGCCGCGAACGCACAATCCATCCTGAGGCAGGCCCGCATCGTTCATCGCTGCGCGCCAGCCGTCGATGCGCCAATTCGACAGGCTATATTCGTCCGATCCGGCGATGAAACCAATCCTGCGATGCCCCAGCTTGATCAAATGCTCGGTCGCCAGCCGGGCCGAACCTTCATCATCCATGATCATCGCGATGCCCGGCCCCGGCTCTTTCGAACCAATCCGGGCAAAAGGGATTTTGCGTTCGACCAAGAGGCCAGTGATCAATGAATTTTCCGAGTGTGGTGGCGTCAATATTACACCATCGGGCTGGAGTGCAGCGATCGTTGCCCCCAGTTCGCGCTCAACATGGTCGCTGTGCGTATCGACCAGTTCGAAAATCATGCGATAGCCATGCTCCGCCGCTTTGAGCATACCGCCGAGCAACATCTGATCTACCCAGTCAGTGCCCTGCCGCGCCTGCCAATCGGCAATTGTGCGATCGCGATCATTTATCGCCAGGATGAGGTAGGAGCGCGATCCACTCATCCGCTGTGCCGCGATCGAGGGGACATAACCAAGCTTGTCGATCGAAGCCTGGACCTTTGCCTTCATCGCTGGACGCACATTCGGCTCATTGTTGATGACACGGCTCACCGTCTGCAGGGATACCCCTGCATCGGCTGCAACATGCTTGATCGTGACTGCCTGGCGACGCCTCGCCATTCCTATTCTTCCCTTTCGCCGCCGTTCATGCAGGCCAACCCCGTCTCACGATCGGTCGAGCATTGATAAATTCGGATCCAATCGATTGCAAATACCGCCGGCGTCACATTGTCAGCAACCCCCTTGTCATTATTATCTTCGGACAATTTGCCGCCAATGGCCAGATTTGCCATGATGTAAAAGGGTTGGTCGAACGGCGCAACGGGATTTCCCTTGGCCTTTGGCGAAGCGCTGTTCCAGTCTTCTTCGGTCAGCTCCCAATATTGTCGCCCATCGAGGTAGAAACGCATCAGTCCCTCGCCCCACTCCAATGTCCACACATGGAATTCGTCCGAGGGCAGCGCGAGCGAAGGTAATGCAACCCTTGTATCGCGGACCTTGTTTTTTGGCGCATAGTCACCAAAATGCAGCGCACTTATCATGCGGTTTTCGCCGACATTTCCCTCGCATTGCGGGCAAGTCGCCCCCAGATTGACGCCTTCCAATATGTCGATTTCGCCAGAAAGGGGCCACCGCCCATAGAAGTTTTCCGAGGGCATCATCCAGACTGCAGGCCAAGTCCCCTGCCCCCTGGGCGGCTTGGCCCGGAATTCGATCTTGCCATATTTCCAGCTGGAAATACCAAGCGTGCGGATCTTGCCTGAAGTATATGACTGTGTCTTTTTCGGATTAGGATTTGACGCAATTTCCGGCGGCCGATCCGGGCCGCGAAACTTTTCCTTATGCGCGACTAGAAGCAATTTGCCATTGGCGACACGGATATTCTTCGACCGGTCGGTATAGCATTGGCGTTCGTTATTGCCCCCTCCCCAGCACGACATTTCCGGTTTCCACTTGCTGCGGTCCAGCTGATTGCCGTCAAATTCGTCTGACCAAACAAGGCTCCATTCAGCAGGCTGCTCAGCTGCCAGTGCCGGACGGCCCGAAACTGTAACGACTGCGAGAAAGGCCAGAAAAACGGGTTTCATTCGCATAACGCCAATCCTTTACTGTCTACGCAAATGGTGCAGAAAAGAAAAGCGGGCCAAGGTTGAATGACCAAGGCCCGCTTAGAGGTTGCATTAGTGGAAGGATTAGAATTCGAAACGTGCCAGGAAAGTGAATCGCCGGTCGTTGCGGAATGCCGAACGGGTCGCGCGGGTTCCGTTAAAGTCGATCACCTGCGACGTGCGCGTGACTTCATCGAGCAGATTTACGCCCTGAACACCCAGTTTGATACCATCCATCACAGTGAAGAAGATCGACCCGTCGAGTTGGCCCGTGCTCTCGCCATAAATCGGCGAGAATGGGAAGATCACGTCGCGAGGCGTCTGCAAGAAGTCGGACCGCCAATTATAGGCGACACGGGCAGAAATCGGTCCCTTTTCATAGAAGGCGACAGCATTGACGGTATGTTTCGACACACCCGCTAGCGGCAAACCGCCCGCAAATGGACTTTGCTCTGATCCTAATGTCGAATTGTTGAAGTCACCTGCATCGACATAGGTATAGGTCAACTGTGCACCCAAACCGCTGAGGAAACCCGGCAGGAAGTCATATGTCTGCTGGTACGCGATTTCTGCGCCTTTCAAAGTGCCGCCATCGCTGTTGACCGGCGTATCGAATAGAACATCGGTAATACCCGATTGCGTTTGAAAAGGGCGAATGACGGCGCCGCTGTTGACTATATTTTTGATGTCTTTGACAAATGCTGAAACGGTCAAAGACCCAACATCTGCCCAATACCATTCGACTGACAGATCATAATTCCATGATTCTACCGGACGAAGGAAACGATTTCCTGTTCGGATACCAATGAGCGGGCCTGTTGCCAACGTTCCGCCAGCACGCAGATTGTTGGTGTTGTCATAAGCTCCGCCACCAGATGCAAAGGACGACAGGTCTGGACGGGAAATTCCCTTTGAAACCGCACCACGAACCAAAATGCCATTCCCAAAATCGAGCTTGGCATTAAAGCTTGGCAGCCAATTGGTGTAACGAATGTTGAGCGGATCGGGAATAATTTCTCCGGTAAATAGCGCGGCGAAAGCTGCCTGCCGCTCTGGCGTCAATCCGCAATATCCCGGCACAGGCGTTATATTATTGGCCAGAATAAAGGCGCATGAACCCTGTACTTCCGCCAACTGAACGACGCCATCGCGATTACCATTATTGTCGAATATCTCCGGTGAAGGAAGGCTGAACGATCCACCGCTCTGCACCTTCGTGCTGACATAGCGCAGACCGATATTGCCACTCAGCGTCACCTTGTCGCTTAAATTGGCACCGTAATCTACACGTGCATATGCACCAAAAGTGCTTTCGTCGACGTCCGATATTTCACCTGCGTTCCATACACCTCCGGGCAAATTGCTTGCACGAGCCGAGATCGGAAACCAGGCGTTGGGGGTGAGTGTATACGCTGTAATAGCGGCGGCTTGGGTTCGGATTGCTCCGCTCAGATAGTCGGCAACCATATTGTCACCACCGAAGAAGAAGGCAGAGCCGTCTCCCAACGGAACGGGCGCATTACCGCGCTGGAATCCACTGCCAAACGGATTGCGCAGGTTTGCTGAATTCGGGAAGTCACGCACATAGGCACCGCCGCAGCCGAAGGCCTGGAAGTCACCACAGTTCCAATTCCCCCCACGACCAGTCCACGGCGCGCCGAGATTTCCCCAGTTGGAGAAATTAGCGCTTCGGGTCACGCGGTTACGATCACCCCAGCGCGCTCCGAAACGGGCTTTTTTGAAGAAGCCATCGTCGCTGACATCATATTCGCCGTCAAAACGCATGCTCGTCAATTCGCCGTCGTTCTTGACCTGATTGTCTAGCAGGAACCAATAAAATGTCCGTGACGGATCGTTAAAATAGCTCGACGGCGAGGTTGAGGAACCTGGCTGCAGGAATTCGACCTGCGGAGTGGTTCCCGAATTGTCGATACGAACGTCCGAATATGTCTGCATCGCCGAGATGAAACCATCTTCGGTGCGATCCGATTTGATGTGCTGCACTTCAAAGTTGAACCGCAGGCGATCTGAAGGGTTCAGCTTCAGATGCACCGACAAATCTTCGGTCATTGCAGTGTCTTCACGCTGGAAGCGGAGCAACTCGGTCGGTATACCGCGTCCTCCGGTGAAGGGCTGTAACTGTGTCAACGTACCCGAAATGAACTGGCCATTTTCGATGACAGGTGTGGTTCCTGGCGCTACGACCGGGAACAGGCCATCATCATTGACTAGCGCCAACACCGCATATTCGTTCAACGTTGCATCGGTTTCAGCACGCAGATATTCAACGGTGACAAGTGCGCTGCCATCATTGCTTTCCCATTGGCCAACTGCCGAAAAAGCATTGCGGTCGCGCGTCAGGTCGGTTGTACGGACACCCGCGCCTTTGGGTACAAAGATGGCCCCTGCCGGCGGGAAGTTGCTCTCATTAAACTGCTGCGATCCACCAAAGCCACCTGAACCAACCGGGCGGACACGGATGCAAGCGGCGGTAAGCGAAGCTGCGCGGTAACATGGATCGGTAATTTGCGACGCGTCGGTTTTCGTTACCAATTCGGACTGGGCATAAGCCAGTTGCAGTCCAAATGTACCCATACCAGTTTCAAATGTATTGGAGCCGAGGATCGAGAAACCCGGAGACCATTCCTTCGCCATGTCACCATAATTGCCCTCGATCGTGCCCGCGATATGGAGGCCCGGCTTATCGAGCGGCTTGCGGGTCACGAGGTTGACCGAACCCGAGATACCACCTTCAATCATATCGGAGGTGTTATTCTTGAACACTTCAACGCGACCAAGCAATTCAGGGGAAACATCGTTGAACGACAGCTCTCGCCCGCCATTGGCCGAAAAAATGTCGCGACCATTCAGCTCTGAACGCACATAGGGAAGGCCACGGATGATAACGCCCGAGCCTTCAACAGAGAAACGGTCAGGGTCGTTGCGCTGTTCGAAACGGGAAATGTTGACGCCTGGAACACGCTGAAGCGCTTCAGCGACAGAGCGGTCTGCAAGCGCACCAATATCTTCCGCGGTGATGACATCAACGAATGTGTCAGCATCCTTCTTGATGTTCTGCGCATTTTCCAGCGATTTGCGAAAACCGGTGACGATGATTTCTTCTTCGGTTTCTGCAGCGACTGCGCTGGCATCAGCTTCGTCCGCAGATTGCGCGAGAGCGGGCTGCGCAATCAGCGCGCACAGCGCGAGGCTAGAAGCCGTGGAAAGCGCCGTAAAACGGCTGGAACGCGCGAATTTTGACATGGTAGCCAAGCAAACCTCCCTAAATCCTCCTGCGGGGGTATGATTCCCTCCGTCATTTTGACACATAATACCAATTGAGAGCGTTCACAAGATACAAAATGAACGTTCACAATTTGCACATCCACGTTATATGTCTATGCTGTTTCAGGGAGGAAAAGGCGTCATGGCCATTGAGAAAATCGTCATTGTGGGCGGCGGGACCGCGGGCTGGATGGCTGCGGCGGCGTTATCCCGTTTGCGTGCCGGACGCGATGTCGCAATCACACTTGTCGAATCGGAAATGATCGGCACGGTTGGCGTCGGAGAGGCAACGATCCCGCCCTTCCTCGATTTCAACCGCCTGCTCGAAGTCGATGAACGCGAAATGCTGGCAGCAGTTCAGGGCAGCTTCAAACTCGGCATCCAGTTTGTGAACTGGGGCAAGCTGGGCGACAGCTATATCCACCCTTTCGGCAACTATGGCTATCAGATGGGCGGAATTTCCTTCCACCATGTCTGGCATAAGTTCAATTCCGCAGGCGACAGGCGGCCTATCCAGGTCTTCAACGTTGAAACGATGGCGGCGCATTTCGGACGCTTTGCCCGCACCGAAGACTATGCCCGCGAAGACCTGCCCCCGGTCAATTACGCCTATCATCTCGATGCCGGCCGCTACGCCCGTTACCTTCGCGGCTATGCCGAAAAGCGCGGCGTCGTTCGCCTGGAAGGCAAGGTCAACGACGTCGCAATCGATGGCGAAAGCGGCTTTGTCTCCTCGATCACATTGGAGGACGGAACCCAAATTGCGGGCGATCTGTTCATCGACTGCTCGGGCTTTCGCGGGCTGCTCATCGAGCAGGCACTCAAGACCGGTTATGAGGATTGGTCCAACTACCTTCCCTGCGACCGTGCAGTTGCCCTCCCCTGTGAGCGCGAAGACGGGAGCGGGCCCCTGCCCTACACCCGCGCAACTGCGCACCAGGCCGGTTGGCAATGGCAAGTTCCGTTGCAACATCGCAACGGCAACGGCCATGTTTATTGCAGCCATTTTATGTCGGACGACGAAGCACTCGACATCTTGGTAAAGAATATTGCCGGAAAACCGGGAGCCGACCCCAATTTCCTCCGCTTTACTACCGGTCGGCGTAAGAAATTCTGGAACAAAAATGTGGTAGCTCTGGGCCTGTCAGCAGGTTTCATGGAACCGCTCGAATCCACATCGATCCACCTGATCAACACCGGTATCAACAAACTGATAGCAGTATTGTCACTCGATGGGATTACGCAGACGCAGGAAGATGCATTCAATCGCCTGACCGGCAAGGAATATGCCCGCATCCGCGATTTCCTGATCCTGCATTACAACACGACCGCGCGAGACGACAGCGAGTTCTGGAATCATTGCCGGACGATGGCGGTTCCGGAAAGCTTGACCGAAAAAGTGGAACTGTTCCGGATGAACGGACAGATTTTCCGCGAGGATGACGAACTGTTCACCGAGACGAGCTGGGCTGCCGTGATGATGGGGCAAGGCATAAGGATGAACGGCCACAATCCAATGGCTGATTGCATGGATGACCCCGCCACCAAGAAGGAACTGGACGCCATCGAACAATCGATCCGCTTCGTGGTCCAGCACATGCCGACGCATGGCGACTATCTACAGAAATACTGCCCGGCGCAGCGTCTCTAAGTCCGCTGCTCGGCGGCGGCGGATCTTACACGATGGAATAGCGCAATCAAACTGCCCTATCGGGCCGGTGCAACCCCGTCTGCCTGCGCCGCAAATGGCATCAGCAGCCATATCATGAATCCGACAATTGCGCAGTGAATGCCTGCCACGAAATTCGTACTAACGGTTATTGACAACACGCATTGTCAAATACATTCTGACAACAATAGTTGTCATGTTTGGGATTCGTTCAAGGTCGCGCTTTGGATGCAACAACCAAGTTAGCATTCTGTGTCATGGATGATGCGGCGGGATAGAAATCCCGGTCGCCAACGGTTCAAGACATTAAACGGTGATATGGAGGAGACGGAGATAATGGCGGCAACACTTTCCCCGGTACGAAAGTCTATCCTGCCACATAATGGAGACAGCTGGCAGTCAATCGCAAAAAGAGAACTGCCCGGCACTGCTGAAGGCGATGCCGTGGCCATGCTGCAAAGCTGGAATTTGCATGTATTCATGCGATCTGCGGGCGGCGTTGGTCGGTTGCGCAGCGACAATCCGATCCTGCCGAGCGACGTCATATTCGTCGAACCACCGCACGCTTGAGCCGTGGCAGGTGCCACCATCAGCGAAGTCCGCATTGCCGCCGCGCATGATGGCGAGGCGGAGCTGGTCGTTACGTTGACATTCGCAAATGGCGGCCAATCACTGGTTACTCTGGATGAGTTTGCGGCGCGAAGCCTTCTGGCGTCGACGAACGCCACCACATCCGATCAATTGATAGGCGTGGGATGGGATCGGGTGCGTGACGCACTGATAGCCTCTTCCAACCGCTTCACCGAACACACAGCATAATGAGAATTTGAGGAGAATTCGAAATGTACGATCTGGTCATACGCAATGGGCGTGTCGTCGACGGTTCAGGGATGCCTGCCTTTAATGCCGATATCGCAGTTCAGGACGGTCGCATCGCCAAGATCGGCCGGGTAGCGGAATCTGGTCGGCGCGAAATCGATGCCACGGCCAAGGTTGTCGCGCCGGGCTTCATCGATCCACACACCCATTTCGATGCGCAACTTCTATGGGATGGCTATGCAAAGCCCGCGCTGTCGCACGGCGTGACCACCGTTGTGGCCGGCAACTGCTCGCTCTCTCTCGCGCCGCTCAAGGCCGAGCACCGGATGAAGCTGGTCGGCATGTTCAACCAGATTGAAGAAATGCCGCTCAAAGCCTTCAAGGAAGGTGTGGTTTGGGATTGGGAAAGCTTCCCCGAATATCTCGCGCGCATTCAAAAGGGCCTTGCGATCAATGTCGGCCAGCTTGTCGGGCACAGCGTATTGCGCCTGTGGGTGATGGGCGAGGCTGCGATGGAACGTACCGCCAACCCGCAAGAAATCGCAGAGATGCAGAAACTGTTGCGCGAATGTCTTGATGCCGGGGCGATTGGTCTTTCGACAAGCTATGTCGATATGGACGAAACGCTGAAGCCCGTCCCCAGCCGTTATGCCGACGCGGACGAGGTCGATGCGCTGGCCAGCGTGCTCAGCGAATATGGTCGTATCTTGCAAATCGTACCTGAATTTTACGATCCCGATCTGACCATCGCGCGTCTCGACCAATTGGCTGAACTGTCGATCAAATATGCGATACCGACCACCTTCTCGCCGCTGTTTGTCAGTGCAGATAATGTGGGCGCTGTCGAACGCGTCATGGCGCGTGTCGATGAGCAGTTCGCGCGCGGCGCCCGTGTCTGGCCACAGGTGCAGACGCGACCCATCGACATCAGCTTCAGCTTTGCCGTGCCTAGCCTGCTCTTCATCCGCCTGCCGGGATGGTACAATGTGATGCGCTTTGGCACACTGGATGAGATCATCGAAGCCTTTTCCAATCCGGAAAGCCGGGCGAAGCTGGTTGCGGAAGCCAGCTCGCAAATGGCTTTGTGGTCGTTCTTGCGCCTGCGCCATGTCGCGAGCGAGGCGAACCAACAATATGTCGGCAAAACGCTGGCCGAAATTGGTGAAATGCGCGGTGTGAGCCCGCTCGATGCGATGATTGACGTGTCAGTCGAAGAGAGGCTGGATGCCCATTTCATCGCCGAAAATATGGGCCACAATCTGGACGACAAGGTTGGCGGCTTGCTCAAGCATCCGCGCGTTCATATCGGTGCCAGCGACGGCGGGGCGCATATCCTGTCCTTCTCGACTTATGGCGATACCGGCTATCTGTTCGGCCACTTCGTCCGCAATCAGGGCCTCCTCACCCTTGAGGAATCGGTGAAGAAGATCACCTCTGACACGGCGGCAATCTGGGGCATTCCCGATCGCGGCCTGCTGCAAAAGGGATTGGTTGCAGACATCGTCGTGTTCGATGCAGATGCGATTGATCGGGGCGTGGAAGTCTATGTCCAGGATGTGCCGGGCGATGGCAGCCGCTACATTCGCGATGCGCATGGTGTCGATACCGTCATCGTCGGCGGCGGCGTCGCATGGAGTGCGGCAGAAGGCTATACCAGCGACGCGCGCGGCGCCATTCTGCCCCCCGCGATCGATCCGGTTTTGGAGCGCATCGCTGCATGAGTTGGGAAGGCGTAACCGAGCGGCGCGTCGAAACCAACGGCATTGCCCTCAACATTGCTGAAGCCGGAGAGGGACCGCTGGTCCTTCTCCTCCATGGCTTTCCTGAAAGCTGGTATAGCTGGCGGCACCAATTCGCCCCGCTTGCAGCAGCGGGCTATTATGTCGTCGCCCCTGATATGCGCGGCTATGGGAAAAGCGACCGTCCCGAAGACATCACCGCCTATAATCAGGTCGAGGTTGTCAACGACATTATCGGCCTGATACCGGCTCTCGGTTATGAAAATGCGGTGGTGATTGGCCATGACTGGGGCGCACCGACCGCCTGGGCAACCGCGCTGTTCCATCCGGATAAGGTTCGTGCGGTGGGCGGGCTTTCCGTGCCGTTCATGCCCCGCTCCCCGGTGCAGCCGATGCCGATGATGCGGGAGATGTTCAAAGGCCAGTTCTTCTATCAGCTCTATTTTCAGGAACCCGGCGTTGCCGAGGCCGAGTTTGAAAAGGATCTGAAGACCGGCCTGCGCAAATTCCTGGTGATGGGTGGCGGAGAGACAGACCTCACCACCCTCGCCCCGAAAACCGAGCATGACGATCTGCTGACCAGCCTGCCTGATCCGCAGGTGCTGCCGCCTTGGCTCAGCGAAGCCGACGTCGATTTCTACGCGGCCGAATTCACCCGCTCGGGCATGCGCGGACCGCTGAACTATTATCGCAACCATGATCTCACTTGGGAACTGACCGAAGGCGCGCCCACCCAGATCCATCAGCCCGCAATGTTCGTGGCGGGAACGGCAGACGGCGTGGTGATGATGGCTGCAGAGGCCGTAAAGGCCCTGCCCCAATTCGTCACCGATTTGCGGATCAACCGGATGATTCCGGGCATCGGCCACTGGACCCAGCAAGAGGCACCAGACGCGGTCAATGAGAGCATTCTCGAATTCCTGAACATCATCGACGGCTGAGGAGAAGCGAGCCGATGCGTGAAAAGGTTTTGGTAATCGGCGCAGGCATTGGCGGACTGTGCACCGCGCTGATGCTGGCGCCGTCGGGGCGCGAGATTGTCATGATCGAACGCGACGGCCCGCTCGATACGTCGGACCCGGACGAGTTGTTCCGCAACTGGAAGCGCAATGGGGTCGCCCATCTGCGCCAAAGCCACGCCTTTCTGGCAAGGCTACGCGTTATCATGAAGGAAGAACACCCTGCCCTCATCGAGCAGTTGCTCGCCAATGGCGTACGCGAACTCCCCTTCGACATCTGGCTGACCGAGCAGCAGGAGGCAGGCTATCAGCCGGAACCCGAAGATGAAGATCTGACCATGATCACCAGTCGTCGAACGACGCTGGAAATGACCATGCGGCGCTATGTCGAAACGCTGCCCAATATCCGTCTTCAATGCGGCTTTCGCGTCGAACGGCTTCTCACCCGCAAGGGAGAGGACGGCATATTGCAGGTCTATGGTGTTCAGGGAATGCGCGATGGCGTAGAAACCGAACTGCACGTCGACATCGTCGTCGATGCCTCAGGCAAAGGCGGTCGCGGTATCAAGCAATTGATCGATGAAGGCGCCATCATCAACGAGGAAAGCGAAAGTGCCGGCATTCTCTATTTCACCCGACATTACCGCCTGCTGCCCGGTCAGGAGGAACCCGACCGGCGGAGCAACCCGCCGGCATCGGGCGACCTCGGCTATCTTAAATTCGGGGTATTTCCGGGCGATAATGGCAATTTCTCGATTACCCTCGCCGTACCGGAGGTCGAACTGGAATTGCGGCAAGCCATAGTAGATCCCGAAATCTTCCATGCGATTACGTTGATGCTGCCCGGACTATTTCCTTGGACCAACGCCAACCGGTCTGAGCCGACCGGCAAGGTTATCGGTATGGGCGATCTGGTGAGCCGTTGGCGCGATATGGTGGTCGACGGCAAACCCGCAGCGCACGGATATTTCGCACTTGGCGACACGCTCGTCCGCACCAATCCGCTATTCGGGCGCGGCTGCTCCTTCGCAGCGGTCAGCGCCCAGTCGCTTCGCAAGGTGCTCGACACCCAAAGTAACCCCACTGAACGGGCGATTGCATTCCATGACGCGATAAAGACCGAATTGCGGCCCTTCTATCTCAACCAGCGGCAGCAGGATCGCGCCACAATCAAGGAAGCGCGGCGAGCGCTGACACCCGGTGCGCGCGCAAAAATGCGCACAAGGCTGACAAAAAGTTTCATCAAGGACGGGATCGAAATCGCAATCCGGTCAGACACCAAATTGCTGCGCGAAGCCTTGCGCGGGTTCCATATGCTGGAGCATCCCGATGCCTGGCTGCGTCGACCGCGCAACCTGGGCGGCGTGCTATACTATTGGGCACGCGGCAAACGCCTCAATGCCGCTGCCTATAGGCCAGACCCAGGCCCGGAGCGTCAGGACATGCTGCGGCGCCTGCAAATCGATTTTCAGGCGGATATCGACCGCATAGCAAACGAACAGGCAAAGGCAGCCTGAACCTCGGTTCTATTAGCGTCATCGCAAGACGGGAAACTTGAATCAGCCCGCCTTTTCAATTTGGTCGAGAACAGCACCAAGGCGAACCGCTGCCTCTACCACCTCTTCAATCGGGGCGGCAAAATCATTCAATATCCAGTCGAGCGCAATGTGCACGACAGCACCGACAGCGCCGATCGAAACCATCCGGTCAACAGGGTTCAACCGAACCATTGGCGTGTCAACGATCAGTTCGGCGAATGTCTCCACCACCGTTTCCAGATATTCGTCAACAATCGGGCTGATGCCGCGGATCTCTACCAGAAACGCCCGGGCATGCGCCGGTTGCTCTTTCAACATTCCGTAATAGTTTATCAAAATTGTCTGCAGACGGTGTTCTCTTGGAACTACAGCACATTTGGCACGCAATTCGCCCACCATATGTTCGAGAGAAGCCGACGCAGCCGCGATCAATATATCTTCGCTGTTGGCGAAACTTTCGTAGAAATAGCGCTCGGTCAGCCCGGCAGCTTCGCAAACCGCCTTAACCGAGGAATGGCGAAACCCGCGCTCACTATACACCTGGATGGCAGCGGATAGCAGTTGCGCGCGCCTTTCCGCCTTGCGCTCCTCTGCCCCGCGACCGCGCCATTTTCTGCTGATAACCTGAACCATCGCCCTTCATTAGCCGACAAGCACGGCGCCGTCTCTCCTCTTTTGGTAGGCATTTGGTGCTTTTAGCCATCTTGCCGTGATTGCGCTATTTGATCCGTTGGGACCCGGTGATTGGCAAACCTAGGTTATAGCAATGCGAAGTTCCAAACGCCTAGGTTCTGGAAATATATGTGAAAATCAGGAACCGAAGCCCCTTTTTGCTGATACCAAAACCATTTATATTATTGTTTTTATTATATTAACATAAGTTAATATGCCGTTAGGGATATTATCATCGCTGCGAATGAAGCCTAATCTTTTCAACAAGTCGCAAACGACTCGGCACAAAAACAACGCCGAGATGAGGATTCTGGCACGGTCCGGAAGAATGGCGACTAGCTCCGCATAATCAGGGCGTCGCCACTCCGGCTTTTATGGGGTGAGGCACATGGCGGATATCGATCTTACTGCTGAAGGCAGCGAAACAACCATTGGTGGCGTAATTTTCCAGGATGCGGACAATATCGGCTCCGGCACCGGCAATTACGAACCATTTCTGGCAATTCGTGACAATGACGGCAACGAAGCTGGCTTCAACACCGACACAGACAGCAATGTCGCCAGTAACCCTGACATCGACCAGTCGAAGACGCATTCGGTCCTGCTTTCGACCATGCCGATTATCGTCATAGATGGTGTCGAATATTTCGAAATCCGTTTGGATATCAACGAGAACAACAGCGACGAACTCGTGTCGCTCAACCAGTTCAAACTCTATGCCGGCCCAAATGATCTCGACCCCACGGCTGGCACCAATCTCGTCGACACACTTGCGGAAGTCCAAAGTCTCGACCTCGTTTACGATATGGATGCAGGGCAAGACCGACGCCTTCTTTTGAACGAAGTTTCAACCGGCAGCGGCACCGACGATTACTCAATCCTTATCCCCGTCTCGCTGTTTGACGGCTATGATCTGTCGACAACCTACATGTTCCTTTATACCGAAATGGGTACACAAGCGAATACCTACGATGCCGAAGCGGGTTTCGAAGAGTTCAATATCCAGAGTGCGGGTACCCTGACCGGTCTGAAATTCAGCGACGTCAATTCGGATGGCGTGCGTGATGTTGATGGTGTCGACAATGTTCTGGGAACGGAAGATGACGAAGTCGGCGTCGGCGGCGTTACGATATTCATAGATACCGACAAGGACGGCGTTCTTGACGCTGACGAACGCTCAACTGTCACAGATGACGACGGATCCTATTCCTTCACAGGCGTTGCCATCGGCACCCACCAGATAGATGAAATTGTTCCTACGGGTTCCACACAAACCACCGGTCCGTTTGAAACAGCGACCATCGCATCAGTCGGACAGGTCGTCATCGTCGATCCGATTGGCAACCATTATCCAATCCCGCGCGTCACGATCGAAAAGACATTCGTCAATATAACCGATGGCGGCGGCGTCAACTCCACCACCGTGATCAACTATGCCGGTGATATTGCCAATTACACCATTGATGTGACCAACAATGGCGAGACCGGGCTGGTCGATGTGCAACTCACCGACGCTCTGGCGTCTACGCTCACGGAACTGGAAACTCTCGACGGCTTCAACACCGGCGATGCTGACAAGGACAATGTCCTCGACATCGGTGAAACCTGGCACTGGACAGCTACGCAGACTGCTATCCAGTCTGACCTCGATACCAATGGTGGTGGCGATGGCACCAAGGACAACTCGGCCACGGTTTTGGCAACGCAAGAGGGTGTCCCGTCCAAGCAGGTAACCGACACTGACGACGCTTCAGCACCAATTGTTCCTGCGCCATCGATTGCGATCACAAAGGTCTTCAACAACTGGTCAGGCGGCGATGGCGATGCGCTGGGCGACTTCGCAGGCGATATTGCCAACTATACCATCGTCGTTACCAATAATGGCAATGTGACCCTGACCAATGTGGTAGTTACAGACCCGTTGACCGGCAATGTTTATAATGTCGGCACACTCGCGCCAGGCGCTTCAAGTGCTCCGCTGATCGAAACCTATACCCTTACCCAGGCTGATCTGGATTCGAATGGCACACTCGAAGCAGCCAACTTCACATCGGGTTCGATCGAAAATACCGCAACAGCGACGTCCAACCAGACCGGTCCCGCATCGGCGAGTGCAGTGGCACCGATTGTTTATGCGCCTGCGATCAACGTCACCAAGACCTTCGACGGCTGGGCCGATGGCGAGGCCAAGGGCAATGCGGTCGGCGATATCGCCAACTACACCGTCACCGTCTACAACACCGGCAACATCACGCTCACCAATGTGACCGTGAAGGATCCGCTCACCGGTCAGGATGTGACCATCGCCAGCCTCGCGCCCGGCGGCTCGCAGTCCTACTCGACCAGCTATGCGATCACCCAGGCCGACCTCGACAACAATGGCGGCGGCGATGCTGACATCGACAACACCGCCACGGCCGACAGCGACCAGACCGGCGAGGACTCGGCAAGCGCCGAAGCGCCGATCGAGCAGCTGCCTGCGATCAACGTCACCAAGACCTTCGACGGCTGGGCCGATGGCGAGGCCAAG
>NZ_CALMSV010000275.1 GCF_937872355.1 uncultured Sphingorhabdus sp.
GCCCTTGCTGTGTTCAAATTCGATCGCGAGGTTCAGAAACTCCTCAATCGGCACCAACACCTCTTGGCCCAAACGCGCGGCCAGCTTCTTCCGCCCTTGTGTCTGCCCTGAAAGGATCTGTTCCAGAAACTGGTAAGGCGTGGTGAAATCCGCACTTGCGAGCATGTCGTGCAAAGGGCGCAGGTCAGCCGACAAGGATTCATTTCGCCGGATATGCTGCCACAACGACATTTTCTCTGGCCGATAACCGAATTCCAGCAATTGCTCCTGCGTCCACCCGATCAGGGGTGAGACCAGAAGGCAGGCCAGACTGAGATCATCCTGTGGCTGCAGTGCAAAACGGATAGCAGACACCAAGTCCTGCACCGCCAATTGCTCGTCAATGCGCATGCGGTCGATTCCCGCAACCGGCACCCCTAATGCATGCAATCGCGCGACCAGTAGCGATGACAACTCGGTACGCTTGCGAAACAGCACCATGATGTCACCGGGCTTTAGAGGTTTATTGGTACTCGCAAGCACCGGGCTCTCATCAACCAGTGCTTTGATTTTTAGAGCAAGTTGCGCCGCGAGTTCACGCTTTTCAGGGCCGAGCCATTTTTCCTCATCCGCTTCGCCTTCGCCATTTTCTGCTACCGAGGCGGCGGTAACCGGCTCCAGCAACTCGACCGATCCGATATCCGGCTTTTCGCTGACATGA
The DNA here is from genome assembly GCF_937872355.1 of uncultured Sphingorhabdus sp. Lineage (GTDB taxonomy): Bacteria > Pseudomonadota > Alphaproteobacteria > Sphingomonadales > Sphingomonadaceae > Sphingorhabdus_B. Next base: position 701 of record NZ_CALMSV010000275.1, read on the forward strand.
TCCTCGATCGTTTCGATCAAGCCAAAACGTTCATGGCCGAGCGTTTTGATAAGCGCATTGACCAGTTTCAGGATCGGCTTTGTCGAGCGGAAGGACTGCGATAGCGTCAATTCATGCAGCCTGCCGTTCTGTTCGGCCAGCCTCTCCGCATACCGCTCGCCGGCTTCGCGATAGCGCGCAGGATCGGTGCCCTGGAATCCGTAAATTGCCTGCTTGAAGTCCCCAACTGCAAATATGGTACGCGGCTTTTCACCTTTTGCACCGAGCCCCGCGAAGAAATCGTCTGTCAGCGCGTCGATAATCGCCCACTGTTTCCGGTTGGTATCCTGCGCCTCGTCCACCAAGATGTGGTCGATCCGCCGGTCAAGCTTATAGCGCACCCAATCGGTCATGCCGCTGGTTGTGAGCAAGTCGGCTGCCTTGGAAATCAGATCGTCAAAATCGACCAGCCCACGCGTATGTTTGAGCTTTTCATAGCGCAAGGCGAATGCTTTTCCGGCTAGCAGGGCGTCAGTGAGTTTATCAGCATACACAAGCAGTGCTTTTGCCCGGATTATACCATCAGTCCAGAAGTGAAGTTCGGTTGCGATGCGCACATAAGATTCTGCTCGCGGTATCTGGTTCGATCCCGCTTCATGAGGTTCACCGGTCTTTTGCATCGTCCAGCATTTGTGTAACTGCTCGATTTGATCGACCCTTTGGCGCAAATCCAAGTTCAACCAATGCCTAAGCTTCTCAGCCCGGTCACCGCCGGTCTTGGTGCCCCATTCGAGATTCAGATCGACTAGTGTCTTGATGCTCGTAGTGTCGATCCGCTCGTCAGACACAAGATAGTCGAGGATTTCTTCTGTCGGCTCGTCATGGGCAAGCTTGAGCTCGCCCCGCACAAATCGCAGCATGCCTGTGCCTTCCGGCAATTGCCGTATGGTCTCAATCGCTCCAGCGCATCGTTGCAGGAAGCCCCAGGCATTGTCCTCGCCGTGCTCAAGCCCAAGGCGATGCAGACTTTGAGCGATATGCATATCGCCCGTGGATTCCGCGTCGCGCACAATCTGGGCGAGTACTTCGCGTTGCAGCTCGGTCTTGGTACGATCGTCCAGGGGTTCAAAACCGGGAATGATGCCAGCCTCTTCCGGGAAGCTCGCCAATAGCGATTGGCAAAAGGCATGGATGGTCATCATCTGCAAACCGCCGCCAGGCGCATCGAGGATTTCCGCGAATAATTTGCGAGCCTGAGGTAGTTTGTCCTTCGCAAAATCGGCACCGATGGCGCGTAGTTCGGCGGCTAGCAGTCCATCCTTCATCTGCACCCAGCCCGCCAGCTTGCGGTTGATGCGCTCTGCCATTTCGGCGGCTGCTGCCTTTGTGAAGGTAAGGCATAGTATTTCTTCGGGCTGCGCGCCTGCCAGCAACAGCCGGATCACCCTGGCCGAAAGCACCTGCGTCTTTCCCGAACCTGCCGACGCGCTCAGCCAGATATTGGCATCAGGAACCACTGCGGCCTGCTGAGCTTCTGTAAGGTTATGAACCTTTTGATCGCCGGCATCAGTCGACATCTGTTGCCTCATTCCAGCTTGCACGCCCAATCCATTCATCAAGGCGCATCAACTGGTCATAGTCTTGATATACAGCATAGTCGGGTTTGAGCTTGGCGGTGAAAGGCACATCGCCCAGAATATGCCCGGCTATGGCTTCGCTCGCCTTGCCGTCGGCAAAGCTAACAAAAGTTTCCGCATCGGGTTCACCATCCTTCGGCTTTTTGGAAAAAGGCGCCTCACAATAGCCAAAATCGCCGCTTTTGCTTTTAGCCAGCGACCAATATTCATAGCCCCCAACCTCGCCGGCAACTTCCTTGACACCGCCGGTTTCAACCAACAGGCCTGCCAGTCCGAGCTGCAATGCATAGCCTGCATTGACCTTGCCTTTGGCAGGCGGGCTGCCCGTTTTGTAGTCGATAACCACAAGCTTTCCGTCTGCCTGCCGGTCAATGCGATCGATACGGCCATGGATGCGAATGCCGGAGATTTCACCCTCAGCCCTGACTTCGAATGCAGCAATTTCTCGCCCCGTCTTCGCATGCGCCTCGATTTCTGAAGCCACCCATCGCAACCCGGCCGTGATCCGCGGCTGCCACAACAGGCGCAAGGCAGGCGTGACCGATTTATCCGACAGCACATTCTCGGCATAGCTAACCAAACCATCTGGTTCGCGTTCGCCGGTCTTGGTCCAATCTTCGATGATCTTGTGGACCAAAGTGCCTTTCCACGCCGGATCGGGATCGGCATCGACTGGCTTCAGTGCATCAAGTTTCAATATGTTGCGGGCGTAAAAGGCGTAGGGATCTGCCTTGAGCATATCCATCTGTGTAATCGAGATCGCCACCTTGCGCTGCTCAGGCGATGGCATCGGAGCGGGGCGCGGATAATTTTCGGGCTGCCTATCCGCCTGATCCAGTTGCCTTGCCAACATCAGGGCATTGGTTTCCACCTGCAACCGATCCCCCATCAATGCCTGCAATCGAAGCAAGAAACGTGACGCAATAGTCGGGCCCGATCGGTCGCGCCGGGCGCGTGTCAGCACTACTTCCGGTGCTCCCAATGCACTGGCGAGATCATGCGCAGAAAGGCCGATATTGCGATCGAGCCCGGGCATTCCCAGCCTCCGTCGAAGATGCGGTGCAAGCCAGGGATCGGGTTGCGGCAGTTGCGGCCAGCTGCCTTCGTTTAGACCTGCACAAATAACCAAGTCTGCAGACTGCAAGCGCGCCTCTAGCAAGCCATAAATCGCAACACGCGGGTGTCGTCCAAATGCGGGACGGATGCTGATTTCGGACAATATTGCTTTCAAAATGTCGGGATAAGCTCCGACATCGCTATCGGAAAGCACATCCAGCTTTTGTGCAGAAAGCTGCTCGACAAATTCGGACAGACTGCGCCCGACAGCACCTTTCCAGACGGAGCCGCCGGTCAGCTCATCTGCCAGAGCGACTGCGGCGGCAAGGTGCCCTGAAAGATTGCGCCGACTGCTCTCAACATGCGGCAACAACTGCTTTTCCAAGCCGTTCCACCAAAGGAGCAGCTTCGGATCAGCGCGCTTGTCGGCGATTTTTTCTGCAATTGTCCGTGCAATGGCACCAGCGCCAGTTAGCATTTGCGGTCCGCGCAAAACCAAGTCGAGCGCACGCACCTGTTCCAGCCATTCCAGTCGTCCCTCACCACCGTGCACCAACGGATGCTTCAAAACCGAAAGCAGTGGTACAGGCGCAAAATCGCTGGCAAGCATGTGCGACAGCGTCAGAAACAGCACACCTACCGGTTGCTCCGCTAGCGGTTCACCAGCGCTGTCATCTGCCTCGATATTCCAGCGCCGCAGTTGCGCAGCCACCCGCGTGGCGATTTCACGATCCGGAGTCACCAGTGCGATGCGCTTGCCAGGCGTTTCGATTGCCTGCCGGATCATGACCGCAATGGTACGCGCCTCTTCCGCGCCATCCTCCGCTTCGACCAAATGCACATGATCGAGCGTACGCCGCTTGATTGAAAGCTCCTGCCATTCGACGGTTTTGTCAGCGATGCAGAAAATATCCTGCACAGCTTGCGTCAGATGCGCTCCGCGCGGGGTGGATGCAGATCTATCCGCAAATAGCTTCACTTCATCTCGCCGCACCCCCATTCGGTGCAGCAGCAATTTCAGATGATATTGTGGGTGTGTTTCCTGATGGCGGAGCGTTTTGGAACTGTCCGTCTTATCGGAAGGCGGTTCGAAACTGCCTAGCGCATCCCAGTCAGCATCGGCCATCGTTAAATCGACGTGCGGAAGGAGGACCAATCCTTGCGAAAACTTTGCGATTCGAGACAAAAGTTTTGCGATTGCAGGCGCTGCGGTCGTAATGCCTGCTGCGACCACCGGCGTGGACGGCGGATGCGATTTCAGCCGTTCGGACAATCGATACAACAAGGCATTCCGCCGCGCCGCCGGTGCTATCAATGCCTGATCATCGAGCCATTCTGCACTGTCACGACACAGAAGCTTCAGGCTGTCATAGGCCTTTGACCAGTGGCCCGCCAGATCTGCGCTGTCATGATCCAGATCGATGTCGCGGATCGACTTTTCCTCTACCTCCAATTCGTTCAATGTCTGAACAAGCTGTTTGGCAAGGTGAAGTGCCTCTGCAGCGCTCGCCTCTTTGCGGCTCTGCCGGACAAGCCCGACCAGATGCATCAGCCTTTGTATGTCCGCAACCGAAGGCAAAGGGGCCTCACCATCATGCGAAAGCGGATCGAGCATCGGCCCCAGTTTTTCGTCAAGCGCCAGATCGCCAATGGCAACCATATGCGGCAGCACCAGTCCCTTCTCGGCCGATCGGACAAATGCGGCAGTCAGCGCTGAAACAGCGCGATTATTGGGCAAGAAGAGGGTTACATCGGCAAGGCCAAGCCGGTCTTCGCGATACCGCTCGACCAGCCAATCCGAAAGCGCGCCCGAAAGGTCAGTTCCAACAGGAACCGTCAGCACCTTGGCGCGAACCGCTTCAGCCATGAACCGCCAGCGCAGCTTCGGTGGGTGCGATAGCTTGCGGGGAGCCTATGTCGAACCAGTCGCCTTGATGTACCAAACCATATAGCCGTCCTTCCGCAATCGCGCGGTCCCAGAAATAGTTGGTTGAAAACGGACCTTCCGGCGCTTCGCGCAGCAAGCGGTGGCTGATCAACTGATTGCCGGTGTAAATCCACGGAGCACTGTCATGATAGCCGCGCCGGATCAGCCGATCTTCATCATCAAGGAAAAAGTCGCCCTTCCCGCTGTGCTGGAAAGCCCGCTCGCGCGGGACGATGAGCAAAAGACCATCCATCCGGTCTCCATCCCATGCTTTCGCAAGACGGGATAGGGCATCAATTTCGCCTTCATCGGTCCAAATCGCATCGCTGTTGAGACAGTAAAAAGGTTCGGCAGCAATCAGATGCTCCGCCTTCACCAACCCGCCACCGGTTTCCATTAGCAAATCGCGCTCATCCGAAATGGCGACCCTCAAGTCCTGGGCATGCTCTGCAAGATGGGTTTCGATCTGTTCGGGCAGATAGTGTACATTGACAACGATATTCCGGATTTCCGCCAAGCGGGCTTTATCCAGCACATGGTCGAGCAAGTTTCTCCCCGCCACTTCGACAAGCGGCTTTGGCTTGTTTTCGGTCAGCGGTCGCATGCGCGTTCCTAGCCCAGCGGCCATAATCATCGCTGTGTCGACCTTCGCCATGTTCAAGCCACCAGATCGAGAGGGGACTTTGCCCGGATCTGTTGCGGGATGTTCTGATCAAACCAATCGCGAAGTTCGGTCAGTCCCGGATGCGCCAGGTCACGTTCAAGCAACGCCCACATGCGCGGCAGAAAACCGAGATACCGTTCTTTACCGTCACGTTTCCACAGCCGCGTAAAAATGCCGATGATCTTGGTGTTCCGCTGCGCGCCTAGAAGCGCATAATGCAGATCGAAATCCGCATCGGGGTTTGCGTGGTCACGATAATAGTCCAACATGGCGGCTTCAAGTTCGGGCGATACATCCCGCCGGGCGTCTTGCAACAACGATACCAGATCATAGGCAGGATGGCCGGCCAGCGCGTCCTGAAAATCGATCAGGCCTTGTGCATGATCGGACAGGAGCATGATGTTTTCCGCATGATAGTCGCGCAATACAGTTACCTGTTGCCACTTTTCCGCAAATAACGGGGCCAATGCCCGACCCCACAAAGCGTCAAACTCTGTTTTGTCGACGGTAAGTCCCATTGCAGGCATGTACCATTCAGCCAACAATGCAGTTTCGCGCAAATAGGCAGCAGCATCGTAGGGTGCGACGTCAGCAACGGGCGCCTTTTCCAGTTCAACCAACGTGTCGATCGCCTGCCTGTAAGTAGCAGCCTCGTCTTCAGGATGCGCATCAAGATATTCACGCATCCGCTCGTCGCCGAAATCTTCAATCAGTATCATTCCGCGTGTCAGATCCTCGCCATAAATGGCAGGTGCCCGAAATCCGTGACCGAGAAGATATTTGGCTACATGCAGGAAAGGCTTGGGATCTTCATGCGGAGGTGGAGCATCCATCAGCATTGCTGTCTGACCGTCACTTTTACGAACGCGAAAATAGCGACGAAATGAAGCGTCGCCCGCCAGCGGTTCGACCTTGGCAGACGACCATCCGACTGCATTCAGGAACTCATCAAGCCCTGCGGGCAACCGAACTTCACTCAACTTCGCTTCCTCTTTTCTTCTATTTCAATTACACGTGAACCGTCCGGATTTGGCAAAATTTCAATCGCCAAATCGGGGCTCCGCAATGCCGAACCACCTTTGCTGGGCCATTCCACCAGCACGACTCCATCATGATGGTCAAACAACCCCAACTCTTCCAGTTCTTGTGGATCATTTAGCCGATAGAGGTCGGCATGAACAACTGGCAGGCGCATTCCAGGTTCATCATATTCGTGGATAATTGCAAAAGTGGGGCTGGAAACATCGCCGTGAAAACCCAGACTGGCAATGATAGACTTTGCCAACACGGTTTTGCCAGCACCCAGTGGGCCTGTTAATGTTACAAGGTCACCTGCCCTTAGCTGCTGCGCCAGTTTGCCGCCGAAACGCCGCATGGCCTGTTCGTCACGAATAATCATTCAACAGAAACCGTTCTGGGCAAGCGCAAAGCAACCGTGGTCCCTGCCCCAGGTTGCGACTCCAGTTCAAATTGGCCACCATGAAGTTCGATCAGTTTGCGTGCCAAGGGTAGTCCAAGACCACCGTTTATTTCCTGCCCTAGCGCCGCTTTCTGGCTGCGCAAAACCGGATCGAGCGCCATGGCCTGAGCCTGCGCGTCCATCCCCGGCCCATTGTCTGATACGACCAGCGTAGCGCCGTTACGATCCCCCGATGCGTGGATCAACACACGCAGGCCTTCGCCTCCATGCGTCAAGGCGTTGTCAACAATGGCATCCATCGCCTGCTTTAACCGAACCACATCGCCCTGGATCGTTCCTGCGTTAGGTTTCACATCAAGCACCAGCACGGCCTTGGCCTTGGCAGCAGCCTCGCCCGCAGAGGCTTCAACGGCATTTACAAGCTGAGCGA
>NZ_CALMSV010000276.1 GCF_937872355.1 uncultured Sphingorhabdus sp.
GGTGGACCGCGTTGCCAGGGGTCTGACCACGATGGCGCGTCTTGACCTGCGGCACTTCTCCCAACGAGGCTTCTTGTTCGACAACCGGTCGGACGGCGCAATGACCGTACGGCTCTTTAACGGTATGATGGACCGCAGTTTCATAGAGCCGCTAGCAACTCTTGTTCTCAGAAAGTCGGGTGGTCGCCCGGAGTTCACCGACGCAGTTTGGCAACCCCAGATGAACGTCTTGATGGCGCATGCTCGAGGCGACAGGGATGAGCATGTCAAAGACGTGCAGGCTTTGCTCGAAGAACACAAAGGGCACGTCAGCTATGAGTTGGTGATCGGCTTCATGATGTTCGCTGCCTTAGCCGCGCGCGAGGATGATCTTCTGTCCGAAGAAACACCAAGTCTTTCGCCGGAGCAGACGAAGACCGCCCGAAAGTTCGGCAAGACTTGGATGACGGAGACGCTCCGGTCCCATGTTACCATCCGCATCGGACCATCCGGCGAACGGCACCTCGTTGAGCGCGAAGCACGGCGTCAATTCGAAGCGGCCCGGGCTTCCGGCCGCGCGACACCGACCGAACACTGGGTGAGCGAGCATGAGCGGCGCTATTCCAGTGGTAAGGTCGTCCGAGTTCGTGGACACAAGCGGGGCATTGTTGCGGACAAGACTTTGCCAATCAGAGTGGTTGGCCCGAAGTTAGAGCTCTGATCAGGAATGATTTTGCCCTGTGATCTCGGCCGGGTTGGGAGTGCCCGAGCATAATTGAGTGCTGGACGCTGGCCGTTTCGAATAATTCGAATGTTGCGCTTGCTTCGATTGCATGTCACACCCATCTCTAGATGGACGCCGAACGGCGACGCAGGAGGGCAAAATGGCAGCATTGCACAAGGAGCGGTTCTCGAACCGGTTACCCACAAAGGTCGAGATCAACAACGCAGATCAACTTCGTCACATCATCGCTTCGCAGGTGACCGAGGGCCAACCAGTCGACCTCTCGCTCGCCGTCGATGGCGGCGAGACGCGCAACATCACGCTTATGCCGGCGCTCACCGATACCTTGCTGGATATTCTGCGCCTGATTTCAACTGGCCGCGGGTTTCGCATGATCCCGGTCGAAGCTGAGCTCACGACGCAAGAAGCGGCAGATATGCTGAATGTCTCCCGGCCCTTCCTGATCAAGTTGCTCGAAAAGGGCGACATCCCGTTCACAATGGTTGGTCGCCATCGTCGTGTCCGGGCAGAGGATCTTTTCGCCTACATGGCCGAACGCGACCAGGCCCGATCCAATGCCCTGTCCGAACTTGCGGGGCTGGACGCGGAGGGCGACCTGATTTGAGCGGCCCGATGAACCGATACGCGGCTATCATCGATGCCTGCGTCCTTGGGGGTGGCCTCAAGCGGAACATTATTTTGAGTTTGGCCGAGGCTGGCTTGTTTCGACCCTACTGGTCCGCGCGCATTCTGGACGAGACCGAGAAGGCGATCTTGGCGATCTCAAAAGGCACGGCTGATCCTGGGCGTCAGCGCCGCGCCATCGAAAGGGCATTTCCAGAAGCGATCGTTTCACCGAGCGAAAGTGCGAACCTGTTTGGTTCGCTGCCCGATCCCGATGATGAACATGTACTGGCTGCGGCCATAGCTGCTCGCTGCGATACTCTAGTAACTGACAACCTCAAAGATTTCCCGCAGGACGTACTTGATCGTTGGGGCATCGAAGTCATGTCGCCCGACGACTTCATTACCAACGCAATGGATTTGGATCACGCCGTTGCAATTGGCGCGCTGCGCGACATGCGCGCACGGTTGAAAGATCCGAAGTATACGGTTTCCGCACTGGTCCTGAAACTCGAAGGGCAGGGATTGTTGCAAACAGCCGACTTTCTGCGCGAGTATGAAAACCTGATTTGAGCTGGACTTTAATGGCTTGCCGCCGCAACGGTCCAGCAAATCGCAAACTGCCGAACATGTCGCTTCCCTTGTCGTCCACTTCAATGGCTGCCCCATGACCAACTCTATCAATTTTCGACCGCATCCTGGAGTCGACTTGGTGCAAACAAGTGCGCCGATGCTGCGCGCGTTTCAGACCATCGCGGCGTATCAGGTTGAGCATAGTGAAATCAGACTGACCAAATTAGGTGCGTGGAACCGGCACTGCATTGATTGGGTCGTGCGGCGTATGAATTTCCCGAACTGGACTGCCGAAAAGCTGTATTCTGTCAACAAGGTGCTCGATGAATACGATGTCCCGCCTTTGGAGTATTTGCGCGTCCTCCTCACATCCTTGCGCCTTGGGCGCAAAATGGGTGGTGGCTGGCGGCTAACAAAGCCGGGCATGACACTTGTGGCAGACCCAGAGGCGGCCTTTGCCACCATCGCGCCAGCGTTTTTGTTTCGGTTTGACCATTCCGAAGGCATGCGCACGGGTGAGGCGCCCGGCGGAGACTGGGAATTGTGGTTGCAAGCAATCAACCGGATGCCGCAGGATGGCTTTACGCTGCCTGAACTGGCGAACTTCCTCTATGGCCCCAGTGCAGGCGGTGGATGGCGTGGTCCGGCGGGCGGGTTGTTCAGCGCAGTCGCGATGCCACTTGAATGGGTGGGGCTGCTAGTCCGGACGGGTGGTGGCGGCATCGAGGAAATGCTCTGGCGCAGGTCACCGCTTTGGGCTGCAGGGCTGGATTTTCAACATCGGACGATAGCTACGAATGTGGTGACGTTTCCCTCGAGGGGATGACACCCTTTAGGTTTGCCTTGGAACACCGTGTGGGCGCGCGTTCTGCACTTGATATGGTGGTGATGGTCGGTATGATCACTACATGTTTGATTCAGGTGTCCAGCTAGAAATCTTCCCGACGACGCTGGATCTGCGTCGTATCGACTTGGCCCTTAACATGCGGCGTTATTACCGATTGAGCGTTCAGCGCGACTTGTTCGGTCGTGCCTGTCTCATTCGTGAATGGGGAAGAATTGGCGCACGTGGCCAATCCCTGATCGAGAGCCATGAGGACGAGGGCAGGGCGATCACTTCGCTGATGCGGCTTGCCGCTCATAAGCAGCGGCGGGGCTATCAGCGGTAGCAGGCCGCGCTTGGTCGATTTGTCTGAAGGTCAGGGCAATGAGCAATAGAACTGGTTTCTATAACTCAGTGCATGGCCCTAGCATGAGCGATAGATATCATCGTCCTTGATTTGACCAATAGCCACGCCGAGCAAATCAACGTGCCGCGACCCGTCATCTCGCGCCGGCAGTCGGCCATTCATGTTGTCGCTAGGCCCTTCGATCTGCTCCTGTGGTTCGATGTCCTGATGAACGCGCATCACCTTCTTTCCAGCCGGGCAGGGGCATCGACCATCCCCTACACTCTTTGCAACCCTACGGTCACAGTCGGGACATCGGCACATGGCGTCAGGGCGAACCGGAACCACCATCACCAATATGCCCTCCAGATCGCAGCAAGCGACACCGCCTCACCGGTTTCGCGGGCCGGTGCTTTGGCCTGCCCATCCTGGCGGCCTGCCTGTCGCGCAGGACCCACCTCTACCCATCGGAT
>NZ_CALMSV010000277.1 GCF_937872355.1 uncultured Sphingorhabdus sp.
TCAAAAGGGCTTTCATGGTTAATCGCTCCCTCATCACGAAGAAGCGCTTTGCGCGCATTCTTCGATAGTTAAGAAGTGCTTAACATTGTTTTGAAGTGCGCACCATGACGCGAATGTAAATTGCGGCACTCCTAGAACTTTTGTTCCAAAATGAAGCAGTGAGTCAGATGCGCGTCGAGAGCAGTTCTGCCAGCGTTTCGAACCCTGCTGCATCATCCGCATCGAACCGCGCTGGCAATGGGCTGTCGAGATCAATGACGGCTACTATTGCACCATTGCGCTTCACCGGCACAACCAGTTCCGACCGGCTGTCCGCATCACAGGCGATATGGCCGGGAAAGGCGTGGACGTCTTCAACCAGCTGCGTTGTTCCAGTGCGCGCCGCTGCTCCGCATACGCCCTTGCCGAGGGGAATACGGATGCACGCTGATTTGCCCTGAAACGGCCCAAGCACCAATTCACCGTCAACCATGCGGTAAAAGCCGGCCCAATTCAGATCTGGCACGAACTGCCAGATCAATGCCGATATGTTCGCCATATTGGCAATCCCGTCCGGCTCACCGGCGGTCAGCGCATCGGCGGCCTTCAATAGCTCGGCATATAGCTCCCTTTTGGGGACGTCGGTTGCGATATCGAAAGCGTACATGGGATCCAGATAGTCAATCGAGCCGGACTTTACCACGGCCCTTCTTGATTTCCCCCCGCCCCTTTTTGGTATCGACGCGTCTGGCCTTGGCTGCCTTGCTTGGTTTGGTCTTGATCCGCGGCGCCTCCCGAACAAAAGCCTGATCAATCAGGCGGATGATGCGGGCACGGGCCTCTGCCCGATTTGCCTCTCTTGTGCGGTGTTCGCGCGCGGTGACGATCAACTCGCCCGACGAAGTCATTTTACTGCCCGCAATAGTTTTCAGCTTGCGAAAGGCATAAGGCGGAAGGCCCAATCGGAAGACATCAACCCGCAACTGGCACGCTGTCGCCACCTTGTTGACATTCTGCCCACCCGGACCGGTCGATGCCAGAAAGGTTTCTTCAAGCAGATCCTCGGGCAGTTCAAACGGCATGTCTTCTTGTAGGCCGCAGCTGACTGCGGCGCTAGTCGAAACGCCAAGCGTCCATCGCGAGCACGCCATATTCGACACTGGCGTGCAGCTTGGTGGCCTTGCCCTCAACACCGCCTGCACCCAAGGCGACGAACAACGGCAGGATGTGGTCCATTGTCGGGTGATTGTCGGCGCCGTGCGGTGCTTTTCCAATCGCGCCGAGTACCGCATCATGGCTACCAGCAATCAATTGCCTATCTAGCCAGCCTAGGAAGTCGATTACCCAAGGCTGCGCAGGCGCATCCGCGGCATAACCGCCCCGGAAAAATGCATGCAGATTATGCGTGATCGCACCCGAGCCGATGACAAGGATATTGTCGTCGCGCAGTGGCTCCAGAGCCTGACCTAGCCGGTAGTGATAGTCCGGTGTCTCGCGCGAGTTGATCGAGACCTGCACCACTGGAATATCGGCATTGGGCCATGCCAGTATCAGCGGCGTCCATGTGCCGTGGTCGTAACCACGTTCAGAGTCGAGGCGGTTCGCAATATCGGCGTCATCCAGCATCCGGGCTATGCGTTGTGCCAGTTTCGGTGAACCCGGAGCCGGATAGCGCATACGGTAAAGGGCATCCGGAAAGCCGCCAAAATCGTGAATGGTTCCCGGTTGTTCGGCAGAGGTAATCGACGCCAGTGGTTCGTCATGATGCGCCGAGATCATGACGATGGCGTCAGGTTGCGCCGGCAGCCCGCTCGCCAGTCCGGCCAGAAAATACCGGGCCGAGCTGTCGTCGATCACAATGGTGGGTGCACCGTGGGAAACGAAAAGGGCGGGCTGCCTGCTCATGATTCAACCGAACAGCTTTGCAGCGGTATTGGCAACCCGGCGACCGAGATAGCGCGCGCCTTCGAGTTCGGTTTCGCTAGGCTGGCGGCTTCCATCGCCATTGGCAATTGTCGTAGCACCATAAGGCGCGCCGCCAACCACCTCGTCATTGCGCATCTGGCCGGCAAAGCCATAATCGAGGCCGACAATGGTCATGCCGAAATGCAGCAGGTTGGTGAGGATTGAGAACAAGGTCGTTTCCTGCCCACCATGCTGGGTAGCGCTGGAAGTAAAGGCCGCGCCGACCTTGCCATTCAGTTCGCCGCGCGCCCAGACACCCCCGGCAGTGTCCCAGAATGCTGCCATCTGGCTCGACATCCGACCGAAACGGGTGCCCGTACCGACGACGATTGCGTCATAGTCCTTAAGTTCCTCGATGGTGGCGACAGGGGCAGCCTGATCGAGTTTGAAATGTGCAGCTTGAGCGATTTCGAGCGGCGCGGTTTCGGGAACGCGTTTCACATCGACGGTCGCGCCGGTTTCACGTGCACCTTCGGCAATGGCGTTGGCCATGGTTTCGATATGGCCATAGCTGGAGTAATAGAGGACGAGGACTTTGGGCATGGGAGATCCTTTCAAGAAAAGGCCCCTCCTCCACGACGGGAGGAGGGGTTCAGAGGGGAGGGTTAGTCTGCGTCTACGAGGACGATTTCGCTGTTTTCGATGGCGCTTATGGTGATGGTTCCCGCAGTGACGGCCACGCCGTCACGGGCATTGGCGCGTAGACCGTCAATTTCGATCGCACCGGTTGCGGGCACCAGATAAGCGTAGCGACGATCACCAACCTTATAGGTCAAGCTCTCGCCAGCCTGCAGCGTCGCGCCTAGGACCCGCGCATCGGTGCGGATGGGGAGGGCTTCTTTGTCTTCTTCAAAACCGCTGGCAAGCACCTGCCAAGCGCCTGACCGGTCGCCTTTGGGGAATGGCTTAGTGCCCCAGCTGGGCGCGCCGCCGGTTCGCTTGGGGACGATCCAGATCTGGAACAAGGTGGTTGCCTCATCCTCCAGATTATATTCGGCGTGGCGGATGCCGGTGCCGGCGCTCATCACCTGCACATCGCCCGCGGCGGTACGGCCCTTGTTTCCCAGGCTGTCCTGATGGGTGATCGCGCCGGTACGGATATAGGTGATGATTTCCATGTCCGAATGTGGATGCGGCGGGAAGCCGGTCTGCGGCTGGATGATGTCATCATTCCAGACGCGAAGGCTGCCCCAGCTCATGCGATCCGGGTCATGATAGTTGGCGAACGAGAAATGGTGATGGGCATCCAGCCAGCCATGATTGGCACCGCCAAGGCTGGCGAAGGGCCGGATTTCCACCTTTGCTTTACTGTCGATCATAGCGAGATACCTTACCTATGTTGTGGTCTCTGTATGGGGCCAAGATAGGCCTTCGAATTGGGATTGAAATAGAAACATTGGAAACCTATTGTTTCCATTTATGCGTTTACCTGATTATGAAGCCTGGAGCATTTTTGCCGCCGTCGCCGAGGAAGGCGGCTTTTCGCGCGCCGCGGAATTGCTCGGCCTTTCCAAGGCGACGGTATCCAAGGCCGTCTCCCGTCTGGAGGCGCATGTCGGCGCGCCGCTATTCCATCGCACGTCGCGGCGGCTGGTGCTGAGCGAAAGCGGTTTATCCTTATTGGAACAGGCCAAGGCTATCGTCGCCGCAGGCGAAGCCGCCGAAGAGGCCGCGCGCGATGAGGCGAGCGAGCCCGTCGGCCAGATCCGCCTAGCCGCGCCGATGAGCTATGGCATCAGCCGCGTCGCGCCTTTACTCTCCGAATTTTTGTGCAGCCATCGCGGCATCAGCATCGACATGCATCTGAGCGACGCCAAGGTCGATCTGATCGGCGAACGCTTTGATCTGGCGCTGCGCATCGGCACGTTGCCCGATAGCTCGCTGCGTGCAAGGCGATTGCGGGTCGTGACCGGCTATGTGCTGGCCAGCCCCGAATATCTCGCAGAATATGGCGAGCCGCGCCACCCCGCCCAATTGGGCGAGCATCGCTGCCTCAGCTACTCGCTCGCCTCCAATCCCGAAAGCATTCGCTTCACCGGCCCCGACGGTAGCGAGACGGTCGTTCGCCTGTCCGGGCCGCTTCGCGTCAACAATGGTGAGGCGATGCTGCCTGCCCTATGCGCGGGCCTCGGCATCGGCATGTTGCCCGATTTTATCTGTGAAAAGGACATCAAGGCTGGTCGTCTGAAGCCGATATTGCAGGACTGGAAAATCCCGCCCATCGCCATCCACATCGTCACCCCGCCGAGCACCATCCGTCCGCGCCGGGTGACGGCCCTGATAGATTTCCTGGCAGAGAAGCTATCGACGGCCTGATTAACTGCGTTTGCGGAACGGCCAATCGGTCACCTCGCCTACCCATAAAGCCAGCCAGATGATTAGCGGTTGGGCCGCAAGGCGCGGACCGTGATACCACCAGCTCAGCGGCTCCCCGCCCATCGCGATATTGTTGATGGCATGGTTGAAATTGGCTGGCCAAACGCAAAGGGCATAGAGCGCCAGTCCGATACCCGCCGCAGGCCGTGCCCAATTTATCCAGCCACGCGGGATCAGCAGTCCAATCGCCCCGGCCAATTCGGCAACGCCTGTCAGTGCAACAACTTCTGCCGGATAGGGCACCCAATCGGGCGTGATCGCCAGAAACACATCCGGGTTCTGCAAATGCGCGACCCCGGCAAAGGCATAGAATAGCGCCAGCAGCACCCGCAACGCGGTGCGGATCATGCGACGGCGGGCTCCAGCAACCGCAAAGTCCCGGCATCGGCATCGACTTCGGCCAGCACGCCCTGGGGTATCGTGAACTGGTCCGAAATATGGCCGAACCAGGCCCCTTCGAAAGCCGGGATACCCAAAGGTTCGAAATGCTGACGCAAGATCGAGTTGAGCGTAAAGCTGCTTCCTTCGGCATTGCGGCAATTGGTACACTGGCCAAAGCCCGCGCCGGCCACCCCTTGCAGCACACCCGCCTGCCCCAATTGGGTCAGCATGCGATCGATGCGATATTCGGCCTCGTCGATATCCTCGAGAAACAGGATCGCGCCTGTGAAATCGGGTAGATAAGGCGTACCTGCGAGCGCGGTCAGCACGGTCAGGTTGCCGCCAAGCAACTGCCCCTGCGCCTTGCCGCCGCGGATCTTGATCGTCCGCCATCGACGTTGCACCAAACGGTCTTCGGTCGCCTTCGGATTTTCGAACAAGGGCGTCGCCGCATCGAAGGCAATCCCCTTGAAGCTTTCAACGGAAGCCTTGCCCCACGCACTGCTGGCATTGGGCCCGTGCAGCGTAACCGCCCCGCCCTTTGCTGCAATCGCCATGTGGAGTGCGGTGATGTCGCTATAGCCGATCAGGAATTTGGGATTGGCGCGCACCACATCCCAATCGACGAACGGAAGCGCACGAGCCGCACCCCAGCCGCCGCGCACGGCGAATATGGCTTTGACATCCTTGTCGGTGAACATCGCATTGATATCCGCTGCCCGCTCCTTGTCCTGACCCGCCAGATAGCCATAGCGTTTGAGCAAATTGGGTGCGCGCTTGGGTACCAGCCCCATCGCCCGAATCGCTTCCTCGACAAGAACCAGATCGAACGGATCGTCACTTGCCGAAGCAGGTTCAATGAGGCCGATGGTATCGCCGGGCTTGATACGCGACGGTTTGATGCGTTTACCAGTAGACGGTGCCGCATAGGCTCCGCCGGACAAAGCAGGCAGGGCCGGCGACGCCATCAGCGCCGCCAGCCCCGTCATAATCGTTCGACGCGAGGCGCTCAGAACTTTGCCTCTACCGCCAGCGTGAACGAACGGCCACGTGGGTCGGCCACGCGCGGTTCCCAGCTGGAGCCCGAGCCGGTGTTGCTATCATATGTGATCGCGAACGGCGGGTCGGTATCGAACAGATTCTTGATACCGCCGGTCAGCTTGAAGCGCTCATCAAAGGCGTAACTCGCCGACATGTTGTAGATTACATAGTTTTTCACCCGCGGATTGAAATCCGGACGCGCCGTCGATCCCGGAATGGCTGTGTTATTCTTATAGCCATTGCGGAAGATCTGCGAGAGCGTGAAGGTGAAGTCTTCGTTCGTATAAGAAAGGAACGCATTATGCTTCCACTTCAGGCCGAGGTCACCCGCATAAGTGAATACACCAAGCAGGCTGGGGCCGTAAGGCGATGATGGAAGGAACTTTTCCTTCTTCTTCAACAGGTAGGTTCCATCCAGTCCAGCGGTGAACTCTCCTCCGAGCGCATCGAAGCCGCCGCGAAGCATCACTTCCAATCCCTGCGTGCGACGCGAACCGATATTGTCGGCACGCAAATCGAGCAATGTGATGATGCCGTTGGTGCGGATCACGCGATCAGGGAAGTCGGCAATATTGTCGAGCAATTGGCGGATCGTGAGCGCGCCGATGGTATCGTCGACGGCAATCGACCAGAAATCCAGCGATGCGCTAATCCGTGATGTCGGCTGCAGCACGACACCGACCGAATATTGCTCCGAAGTTTCAGGACCAAGATTGAGATTGCCGCCGCTCAACGAGTCAGGCGTTATCGCATTGCATCCCGGCGTCACATTGATCACGCCTCCTGCCGGGCAGGTGGTCGGGTCGGTCAATGTGTTACCCGGGTTGGGCGATTGCGTAACACCGTTGAAAATCTGGTTGAAGGCTGGAACGCGGAAACCAGTGTTATAGGATCCGCGGAACATCAACCAATCAGTTGGTCGGAACTTAGCCGATACCTTCGGATTTACCGTGGTACCAAAACCTGTATAGTCATCGAGGCGAACCGCTCCAGTGACTTCCAGCATGTCGAATACCGGCAGCAAAACTTCGCCGTAAAGAGCTTTCACCGTACGATTTTTCGGCGTCAATGCATTCACATTGTCAAACGCGACGTTGAAAATGTCGGGCTGACCGGTGACTGCCGCGGGCGATCCGTTGAAGCTGTAGGTCTCCTTACGATAGTCAGCACCAATGGCGACCTGGACCGCACCGCCCGGAAGATCGAACAGCGAACCAGAAATCGAGGCATCAAACTGTTTGACTTCATATTGGCCGCCATACAGCGTCGTGCCCTCTGCCGAAATCGCGTTGAGTGCTGCAATCGCGGCATCGGTTTGCGTCAACGAGAAGGGGTTGAGAATGCCACTGTTCAACAAGCCAACAATACCAGGAGCAGTCGCACCGGGAGCAATTGGCGCGCGCGGATCTAGGCCGCCCGATACAGCACCGGGAACGCCGGATGCTGCAGCGGATGCAGCATTCGCGAATACACCGCGATAATGATACCCACTACCCAAAGTCGATGAGGACTCGCTCTTCGCGTAAGAGCCGCCTGCGCGATAATCCCAATCGCCCCACAGTGGCCCTTCGATATTCAAGCCCGCTCGCAATGTCTTGGTGTTGGTTTCATATTCACGCGGCCCGCAAACGATACAGCGCCAGCGATAGGCGATCGGCTTGCCGTAGTTCGCCGCGACAGCAGGGAACACCGCAACCAGCCTGTTGTAGATGTCATTATAAGTGGAAGCCGTGGTTGCATTGAGCGGATAATAGAGTGGCAATGAACCGGTATTGCCCGAATATTGGTTGTTCGAGAAACGCTTGGCCGAATCTGCATCCGATCCGGTGACTTCGGCAGAAATCCGGTGATCGCCCAGGGCGAATGTCGCCTTGCCGTAATAGGTCAAGGTTTCGAGCGGCTGCTGCAGCGTTGCCGCGCGACCGGTATCCCATGCGCAGGCATAACGCGCACCCGGAATCGCCCACAACACTTGATCATAGGCCATGCCGCCATCCATGGTTTCGCATCCCGCGCCGCCCGGAAGGTCCAAAAAGTTGATGCCGCCGCTTGCGGCTGTGGTTGCCCCCGCTTCAATCAGCGAGACGCCGCTTAACAGCGATCCGGTCGGCGCGAAAATCGAGTTTGCTCCGTTCGGGAACATCGTGGCGATGGGTGTACCTCGTGTATCGACTGACAGTCCGCGATTGGGCTGGTTACCGTTCACGAAATCCCGGTCCTTGCCATATAGCACGCCGTTCCAGCTCTTGCTGACCGCAGCCATGACGTTGAATCCATCATCGTCGATATCGCCATAACCAACCGTGCCGGAGAGGCGGTAGATCGGGCTGTCGCCTTCCTCGGTGAAGTCGACAAAGCCGGTCAGCGCGAGCCCCCGGAAATTTGACTTGGTAATGAAGTTGATCACCCCGCCGATTGCGTGGGTGCCGTAGATTGCCGACGCGCCATCTTTGAGAACCTCGATACGCTCGATTGCGGCGAAAGGAATCTGGTTCACGTCAACCGCAGAACCGGTGAGGCCGTGTGCTGCCACGCGGCGACCGTTGAGCAGGACGAGTGTCGATGCAGAACCCTGACCGCGCAGGTTTGCCGACGAAAGCCCATTAGTTCCGCGCTGCGCGCCGGAAACCACATCCGAGTTGGATGCCAGATTGTCGGCGCCATTACCATTGCTGGTAAGAAATGAAATCAACTGCTCGGGGCTATTGATACCTTCACGCGTAATATCATCGGGCGTGATTACAGTGAGCGGTAGCGGGCTGTTGTTAGGATCACGCTTGATCCGCGAACCTGTAACGATGATCGCCTGCTCCGAAGCAGCCGTTTCTCCACTCTGTGGTGCGCTCTCATCCTGCGCCGCGACCGGTACGGCGAGGCTTGCTGCCGTCAGATATAATGCTAGCTTGTGCAACTTCATGTCATAGCCCTCCAGCTAATGCCGCCCCACTATGTGGTTGCGGCATGTTAAAACCCTGAAAGTTAAGGCTAGCAACGCAATTTCCGCTTGGCAAATGGCAATTGGGGATAATTTTGGGGTCGTTTGATGCGCCCCGGCGAAATTTTTTTAACCCCTGAAGCGACTCCAAAACCCTAGGATTTGAGTCACTTTTGCCCGATCCGACTCCCCGCGACTCGTGGATTCCTGCGCGTTAAGACGAAATTAACCTTTTCAGTTCATTTCCCTTATGGTTAATAACAGTCGATGGCTGCGTCGCCGCTTCGGGAGGCACAGGCATCGGGGGTTGCAAAAGCAAAGAGGGGCCAGCCGCATGCGCGTGTTGCTGATTGAAGACGAACCGACCACCGCGAAAGCCATCGAGATGATGCTCGCGACCGAAGGCTTTAACGTCTATTCGACCGACCTGGGTGAGGAAGGCCTCGATCTAGGCAAGCTATATGATTACGATATCATCCTGCTGGACCTTAACCTGCCCGACATGCATGGTTATGACGTCCTGAAGAAGCTGCGCGTCGCCAAGGTGCAGACGCCGGTGCTCATTCTTTCCGGTATTTCGGAAATGGACAGCAAAGTGCGTTCATTCGGCTTTGGCGCCGACGATTATGTCACCAAGCCGTTCCACCGCGAAGAACTGGTCGCCCGTATCCATGCAGTTGTGCGCCGTTCGAAGGGTCACAGCCAGTCGGTCATCCGCACTGGTAAGCTGGCGGTCAATCTCGATGCCAAGACCGTCGAAGTTGATGGCAGCCGCGTCCACCTGACCGGCAAGGAATATGCGATGCTCGAGCTGCTGTCGCTGCGC
>NZ_CALMSV010000278.1 GCF_937872355.1 uncultured Sphingorhabdus sp.
TGTATCCAGGCGACGAGTGTGGCCTCTCGGTGTTGTAGTACCGCCGCCAGGCTTCGATGATGATCTTGGCCTCGGCGAGGCTGTAGAAGATCTCACCGTCGAGCAGTTCGTCGCGGAGCTTCGAGTTGAAGCTCTCGCAGTAGCCGTTCTCCCAAGGGCTTCCAGGTTCGATGAACGCTGTCTTTGCGCCGACGGCTACGATCCACTCCCGTACAGCCTTGGCGATGAACTCCGGGCCGTTGTCGGAACGGACATGGCCGGGCACACCACGCAGGATGAACAGGTCCGACAGGGCGTCGATGACGTCGGTCGAGTTGAGCTTGCGATCGATGCGGATTGCAAGGCATTCCCTGGTGAACTCGTCGATGATGTTGAGCATGCGGAATCTCCTGCCATCGTGGGTCCGACCCTCGACGAAGTCATAGGACCAGACATGGTTTGGATGCTCGGGTCGAAGCCGGATGCACGATCCGTCATTCAACCAGAGCCGCCCCTTCTTCGGTTGCTTCTGGGGAACCTTCAGCCCCTCCCGCCGCCAGATCCGTTCGACACGCTTGGCGTTCACCGTCCAGCCTTCAGACCGCAGCATCGCCGTGATCCTGCGATAGCCATAACGGCCATAGCGGGAAGCGAGCCGGATGATGTCGGAGGTCAACGCCTCTTCATCGGGCCGGCCTTGCGGCTTTTTGCGCTGGGTCGAACGATGCTGGCCGAGAACCTTGCAGGCAAACCGCTCCGAGACAGAGAACTTCGCCATGACACGATCGACGCAACGGCGACGGCGAGCGGGGCTCAGAAGTTTCCCGAAGCAGCCTCTTTCAGGATCAGCTTCTCGAGTGTCAGGTCCGAGACCGCCTTGCGCAGCCGGTCATTCTCTTTCTCGAGCTCCTTCAGCCGCTTCACCTGGTCACCCTTCAGGCCACCGAACTCCTTGCGCCACCGGTAATACGTAAACTGCGTCACGCCGATCAAACGGACCGCTTCTCCGACAGAACGACCTTGCGACAACAGAACATCGACTTGGCGCAGCTTCGCCACGATCTCTTCGGGTTTGTGCTTCTTCTGGGGCATTCCAACGTCCTCCTACGGCTCAATAGCCTACTTCAGGGAGGACCACTTTTCAGGGGGCAAACCACAGGTCGAAGCCATGACGCTGGGCGATCGGATTGTGATCATGCGGGACGGATTTATCCAGCAAGCCGGAAGGCCCCTCGATCTCTATGACCGGCCCGCGAACGCCTTCGTGGCGGCCTTTATTGGATCGCCGGAGATGAATTTGATTGATGGTGAATTGGCGCGCGAGGGAGATGTACTCGCAATGCGTTCCGGTAACTTGAACGTTGAGTTGCCTGCCCAGGCATTCTTGGAGACGGAAAAAGATGTCACGCTTGGCATCAGGCCCGAGCACATCGAGCGTGGCGAAACACCCGCGTCAGTTGAAATGGTGGTCGGATTGGTCGAGCAGATTGGCGCGCAGACCTATGTGCTGGGCACGATCCACGGCAACAAGTTCCGTGCGGTTTTTGCGCGCGACGACGCACTGAAAGCGGACGACCGGATCTCGGTGACTTTTCCTCAACAGACGTTGCACCTCTTCTCGCGCAAGAGCGGCAAAACATTGAAGCAGACGTCAGCAACCACCGAAAATGGCAATGGGAGAGAACTTCATGGACAGGCTCAGCTTAAGCGTGTCGGGCTCCGAGGGTAATGGGAGCGGTATTGACCGACGGCGCTTTCTCAAAACGACGGCCGGCGCAGCGGCCGGTATCGCTGGCTCACTTTCCGCGCCCTATGTCAATGCACAGTCCGGCATAACGCTTCGCTTTCTAAACGCTGAAACGACCGCTGCGAGCCAAACGGTTCTGCGCAATGCGTGCAATGAATACCAGAGCAAGTTCGGCGTAAAAATCGTCGTCGACTCTACGCCGATTAGTAGCGGTTATGCGAAGTCGATGGCGGCCATCAATGCTGGCACTCCGTACGATATTGCGACGGCCGGATATATTGCTCACATTTTGCAATACGCGATGGCCGACCAAATTGTGCCGTTGACGGATCTCGTCAAAAAATACTCGTGGGGCAAGCAGGGGACTTGGTCATACAAGGGAGAGAACTGGTTCTATCCCTATGACTACAATTTGGTGACGGTTTTCTACCGAAAGGATCTGTATCAGGAAAAAGGCTTGAAGGTTCCCAAGACATGGGCCGAGTTCCTTGAG
Source organism: uncultured Sphingorhabdus sp. (assembly GCF_937872355.1). Lineage (GTDB taxonomy): Bacteria > Pseudomonadota > Alphaproteobacteria > Sphingomonadales > Sphingomonadaceae > Sphingorhabdus_B. Next base: position 2,220 of record NZ_CALMSV010000278.1, read on the forward strand.
AATTGCCGAGCGCTGACTGTCACGAAAGATGGCAACATCGAGCGGGGCGGCTGCGTCATTCCACTGGCGAGCGACAGTGCCACCAATTGGGCGAGCTTTGGCAACCTGTTTGCAGAAGCGCCGAAATTCTATGACGACAAGTGGAACGTGGTTCTCGATGCACCGGAGAATGCCGGTCCGACCGGCCGCTTTCTCGATCTATATGCCGACCTTTATAAAACGATGCCGGCTGGCATGAATACGGTCAGTTATGCTGAGCTGATGAGCCTTTTTGCGACGGGGAAGGTTGCACATACCGTTTATTCGGGCCGGGTGGTCGAGGCGCTCGAAGCTCGCAATCCAGACCTTGCGAACAAATATGGTATCTTCGCTTCCCCGGACAGCACAGGTAAGCAGGATGCACTGTCCTTCGCCTTCGATGGCTTTATTCTTTACAAGACTAAGCAAACCGAGGCGGCCTATAAGTTTCTAAAATGGTTTATTGACGAGCACTATATCGATTGGCTGCACTCCGCCTGGATGAACTTCCAACCGGCGCGGTTGGACATTTACGACGATCCTCGGTGGAAAAATCATCCGATGATTCAAAAGCATTGGGCGACGATGGAGCAGATGAAGTCATTCATTGATGAAGGCAGCAAAACGGTTCTTAACTCAGTGGATATGACGGGTCCGTCGATCGATCTGCGGCCGTGCAAGCTTTTCGATGCGAACATTATGCCGGAGATGCTGCAAAATCGGGTTCTCAGGAATATGTCGTCGAGTGATTGCGTAAAGGCCGCTGCCGATCGAATCCGAAAAATCAGCTGAGCATCGGAACTGGCGACAGGAGAGGCCACGTCATGCGACAGGACTGGCGAATTATCGGTTTGTTCATAGGAAGTGTATTGGTGCTCGGTGCTATTGTTGGCGGGCCTCTCCTCTATTCGATTAAGCTCTCGTTCTACACGGCGTCATCATTCATCGACCAGCCGCGATGGGTAGGACTCGGCAACTATCTGAAAGTGCTTAGCGAGCCGCTGTTCTGGGGC
>NZ_CALMSV010000279.1 GCF_937872355.1 uncultured Sphingorhabdus sp.
CAGGCCTTGGGCTATGCACTAACCGACAGTCCGGTCGGCCAGATGTGCTGGATCATCGAGAAATTCCACGGCTGGTCCGATTGCGATGGACATCCGGAAAATGTCTTCAGCCGCGATCATCTGCTCGACAATGTCATGCTCTATTGGCTGAACGCCACCGCTGCGTCATCGGCACGACTTTACTGGCACAGCTTTGCTGTTGGGAACCTCGCCGAGGTGCAGGTGCCGACCGGGATCAGCGCTTTCCCCAAGGAACTGTTCCGCCCCTCGCACCGCTGGGCTGGGACGCGGTACAAGAATATCGTCTATTGGAACGAGCTCGAAAAGGGCGGGCATTTCGCCGCGATGGAGCGGCCCGAGCTGTTCATCGCCGAAGTCCGCAATTGCTTTGGGGCCCTAAGCCTCTAAATACCGCGCATGGGCAGACTGATTGCACGGCGGCTGTTGACGGCGATACCGACGCTGCTTGCCATCATTGTTCTGTCGTTCGTGCTGATGCGCGTCGCGCCGGGCGGGCCATTTGATGGCGAACGACCACTGGCACCCGAGGTTCGCGCCGCGCTTGAGGCTGCCTATGGGCTCGACAAGTCGCTACCCGAACAGGTCTGGCTATATCTCACGCGTTTGGCGCAGGGCGATTTCGGGCCGAGCATGGTCTATCGTGATTTCACGGTAAGCGGACTGATCGCCGAGGCGTTGCCAGTGTCGTTGCTGATCGGCGGCTGCGCGTTGCTGCTGGCGAGTGTGCTGGGCATTTCGGCCGGGCTATGGGCCGCCTTGCGCGCGGGCAAGTGGCAGGATGAGGTGCTGATGCTGGGTGCTACCTTGCTCACCGCCTTGCCGACCTTTGTCACCGGACCGCTGCTGGCGCTGATCTTTGGCCTATGGCTCGGCTGGCTGCCGGTTTCGGGGCAGAATGATGGGGGGAGCTGGCTGGTGCTACCGGGGGTTGCGTTGGGCTTGCCGGTCACGGGCGCGGTCGCCAAATTGGCGCGTGCAGGGTTGGCGGGCGAATTGGGTGCCGACCATATTCGGGCCGCCCGCGCACGAGGGATAGCGCCGCTGACGATCCTGCGCCGCCACGCGCTGCGCCCCGCACTGGTACCAGTGGCGAGCTATTTGGGGCCCGCTGCTGCAGCCCTGTTGACCGGCGCAGTGGTGATCGAAACCGTTTTCGGCCTCCCGGGCCTTGGCCGCTATTTCGTGCAGGGCGCGTTGAACCGCGACTATCCGCTCGTCCTTGGCGTAGTGACGCTCTACGCCGGACTTATCATCCTCTTCAACCTGTTCGCCGATCTCATTTACGGCTGGCTCGATCCGCGGATGCGCGAAGGATGAGACCTGCTCTGTTAATTGTCGCGCTCATCGTCTTTGCCGCCTTGCTCGGGCCATTCCTTCTGCCTTACGACCATGCCTCGATCGATTGGGACAGCGTACGGGTCGGCCTCTTCACCGACGGCCACTTGCTCGGCACCGACGATCTGGGGCGCGACCGGTTGGCGCGGTTGCTGGTTGGAACGCGGGTGACTTTGTCGGTGGCGCTCGCTGCCGCAATGGTCGCGCTGGTGATCGGCGTGGCCTGGGGCGCGATTGCCGGATGGGTTGGCGGGCGCACCGATGAATTGATGATGCGCATTGTCGACGGGCTCTATGCGCTTCCCTTCATGTTCGTCGTCATCCTGCTAATGGTGGTTTTTGGCCGGTCGATCCTGCTGGTGTTTCTGGGGATCGGCTTTGTCGAATGGCTGACGATGGCGCGCGTGGTGCGGGGGCAGGTGATTGCCCTGAAGCAGCGGCCCTTCATCCTCGCAGCGGAAGCTGCTGGATCGCCAGCCCGCGCCACCCTGCTCCGACACATTTTGCCCAATGTCGCGGGGGTGGCGGTCGCTTACCTGATGCTGACCGTGCCGCATGTGGTGATGATCGAAAGCTTCCTGTCCTTCCTTGGCCTCGGCGTGCAGGAACCGCTGACCTCGCTCGGCATCCTCGTCAATGAGGGGGCGGAGGAAATGGACATGAATCCGGCGGCGCTGCTGTTGCCCGGCGGCGTACTCGTCCTGCTAATTGCCAGCTTGACCATAGCCGGGGAGCGTTTCCGTGACCGGCTTGCGGACGCGACGAAATGAGCGAGGGCTATGTCGTCCGGAACTTGCGCGTTTGCGTTGGTGATCATGTAATCGTCGAGGACATCAGTTTCACCCTATCCCCCGGCGAAATCGTAGCACTGGCAGGGGCATCGGGCGCGGGCAAGAGCATGAGCGCGATGACGCCTTTTGGCCTCAGCGCCGGAGTCGCCAGCGGCTCGGCGAGGCTAGATGGCATCGACATGGTTGGCCTTCCGGAGCGCGAATTGAGCCGGATACGCGCGGAGAAGGTCGGCTTCGTTTTTCAGCAACCGCTGACCGCGCTCACCCCGCATCGCACGGTCGGCCAGCATTTGCACGAAGCAGCGACGCAGGCTGGAGGTGCAAAGCCGACCACGGACGTGATGGTCGCGATGCTGGACGCGGTCGGGTTATCGCGCCCCGAAGAGAGGCTTGCCCAATATCCGCACCGGCTATCGGGCGGTGAGCGGCAACGCGTGCTGATCGCGGCCGCGCTGGCGCATGGGCCGCGCTATCTGGTTGCTGACGAGCCGGTGAGCGCGCTGGATGCAGCCCTGCGCGGAGAGATCATGGCGCTGCTCGTCCGGCTGTGCCGGGAACGGGGGATGGCGATGCTGCTGGTCAGCCATGATCTGGCAGGCATCGAACATCATGCCGACCGGTTGTTGCTGCTCGATTCCGGAAAGGTCGCGGAAAGCGGCTCGGCAAAGCAGATCGCTAGCTCACCGGCCACCGATTATGGCAGGCGATTGATGGCCGCGACCCCGCGCCTGTCCGAGCCGCTCTCGCCTCTGCCCGAAACTGGCGAGGTGCTGTTGGAAGTGGAAGGTGCCCATGTTCATTTCCCCAAGCCCGGTTGGCGCCGTGGCCGGCTTGATGCGGTCCTAGATGCCAGCCTGACTTTGGCCAAGGGCGAGACCTTGGCACTGGTCGGCGGATCGGGTTCGGGTAAGTCCACACTCGGTAGGGCGATTGCGGGTCTGGGGCCGATGGCGTCGGGAACGGTTCGCTGGCAAGGCGAATTGCTGCCGCCACGTCAGCGTCGAAGCGCCGAACATCGTGGTCTGATCCAGCCAGTCTTCCAGGACCCGCTCGCGAGCCTCGATCCGCGCTGGACCATAGCGGATATCATCGGCGAACCATTGCGCTGGCTTGCCCCGGACGCTGAGCGGCATCGCCCTGCACAGGATCTGCTTGAGGAAGTGGGTTTGCCGCGTGACTTTGCCTCTCGCAAACCGGCCTCGCTTTCCGGCGGACAGGCGCAACGCGTGGCGATTGCGCGGGCGCTGTCGGCCAATCCCGAAATGCTTTTGCTCGACGAGGCCACATCAGCGCTCGATCCGTTGGTGGCTGACGGTGTCGTTTCGCTGTTCGGGCGGCTGCAACGCGAGCGTGGGCTATCGATGCTGTTCATCACCCACGACCTCGCGCTCGCGCGTCGCACGGCGCACCGGATCGCGGTGATGGAGGCGGGGCGGATTGTTGAATGTGGAAGCCGCGAGGAGCTGTTTGCCAACCCGCAGGCAGAGGCAACCAAAAGGCTGATCGCAGCAAGCGGCTAGCCAGCGATAGCGGAAAATCCTCGCTCCAAATCCGCCTTCAAATCCTCGACATCCTCCAGACCAATCTGCAGGCGGATGACGGTGCCATCGCTATCCCATTGCGTCGCGCTTCGGTATTTTTCAGGGCGCTTCGGGCAAGCGAGGCTTTCAAAGCCGCCCCAGCTATAGCCGATGCCGAACAGTTCGAGCGTGTCGATGAACTTTGCCGCCTTATTCCAGTCGCCCTTTAAGACAAAAGAAAACAGCCCCGACGATCCGGTGAAATCGCGCTTCCAGATGATGTGGCCGGGACAGGAAGGCAGGGCAGGATGCAACACGCTCGCTACCTCCGGCAGCGATGCCAGCCAATGCGCAATATCCAGCGCCGCCGCCTCATGCGCCTTGAGCCGCACCGCCATGGTGCGCAGTCCACGTGCGGCGAGATAGGCATCGTCGGGCGATAGCACTTGCCCCAGCGTCTGCGCGGTCGATCGCAGCGCCTGCCAGTGGCGCTTGGTTGTTGTCACCGCCCCCGCCATCACATCGCTATGGCCGACGACATATTTGGTTGCAGCGAGGATTGCCATGTCGACGCCCTTGTCGAGCGCGGTGAAGAAATAAGGCGTGGCCCAGGTGTTATCGAGCAGGGTGACGATATCGCGCTGGCCCTTATGCGCCTTGGCGGCGGCGCAGATGGCGGGGATGTCCGACACCTCAAAGGTCAGACTGCCGGGGCTTTCCATAAGCACTGCACGGGTTCGGTCGCAAAACAGCTCCGATATTCCCGATCCGATCAGCGGATCGAAGAAACGTGTTTCAACCCCCCAACGTTTGAGGAAACCCTGCGCGAAACTGCGGCTGGGATCATAGGCATTGTCACTCATTAGCAGCACATCACCGGGCTGCAGCACCGACAGCAGCGCGCCCGCGATCGCGGCGACTCCTGACGGATAGAGCATTGTGCCATGCGCGCCGGGTTCGAGTTCGGTCAGCGCTTCGGCGAGCGACCATTGGGTTGGCGCACCGCGCCTTCCATAAAAGAAACGGCCATCCTCATTGGTCTTGTCACCGGCCTCCAACGCAGCGACATCATCATACAGATGCGTGCTCGCACGCCAGACCGGCGCGTTGACCACCGCTCCGGTCAGCGCCTTTCGGCGGCCACCGGTGATGATCTTGGTATCGGGTTTCTGTGGATGCTTGGGTTCGGCCATGCCGCTCGATAGCCGCTAAGCCCCTGCGCTGTCGAGAGCAGCGCCATCGACCGCGCGCACATAAAGATGCCAGGTCGTATGGCCCAGCACTGGCAGCACGACAAACAGGCCGAGGAACGCGGGTAATATCGCCAGAAATGTGCTGGCGGCAATGATTGCTGCCCAGCCGATCATCACCGTTTTGTTCGACCGGATAGTGCCGAGGCTGACGATAATCGCTGTGATGAAGTCGACATCCTTGTCGCACAGCATCGGCAGGCTCATCACCGTGATCGCGTACAAAGCGAAGGCAAAAATCGCACCGACGAAACTGCCGACCAGCAACATGGCGATGGCTACGGGTTGCAGCAGCATTTCGACATTCTCAGCGCCAATCCCCGATTCCGCCATGAAGATCGCGAATATGCCGTGCGCCAGAATCATCCAGAAACTGAAGGCAACGAAGACTATTCCGGCGACCATCAACACCTGATCATCGCCGCGTCCGCGCAATGCCCAGATGATCGCGCGCCAGTTGATGGGTAGCCCGAGCTGCCGCCTGCGGCTGACTTCATACAGGCCGACCGCTGCAAAGGGTGCAATAATCGGGAATCCCGCAATCAGCGGGATCGACCAAGCGCCCTCACCGAGCTTGATCAGACCATAGACCAGCACCGCCCCGCCGATGGCGTAAAAGGCGGCGAAGAACAGGCCGAACGCCGGATAGGCGAGAAAATCGCGCCAGCCTGCGGCAAGCGCTGCACGCAAATCGGCAAATGTCAGATTGTTTGCGACCGTATAAGGCGCAATTGGGGTTTGGCCGGTTGCAGCCATGATGCTCTCTCCCTGTCCATCTTCCCCATGGACAGGATGCAACGATTCGCGCTTGGCTTCAAGCGCTTAACATCAAGGCTGGTTTGTTTGGCTTACGGCTCAGGCCGCGCCGGTTTCCTTGGGGGTATCGGGGTCGAGGCCCCATTCGCTCCAGCTGCCGTCATAGAGCGCGACGTCTTTCTTGCCGGTCAGGCGCGCGCCAAATAGCACGACAGCTGCGGTCATGCCCGAACCGCAGGTGGTAATCATCTGCTTGTCGAGATCGACGCCTGCTTCGGCAAAGGCGGCTTCCAATGCGGCACCCTGTTTCCAGGTGCCATCGGGGTTGAACAGGTTGGAATAAGGCAGGTTGCGGCTGCCCGGAATATGGCCCGACGCCATTTCGGGGCGTGGTTCGGTTTCCTCGCCGGTGAAGCGGCCTGCGCCGCGGGCATCAACGACAACGGCGTCCTTGCTGTGCAGATTGGCGAGCATATCTGCCTTGGTTTTCACCCCGCTATCGTCTTTCCAGACGGTGAAGTGTCGGTGACGCAGCGACGGCTTGCCATTTTCGAGCGGCCGGCCTTCGGCCTTCCATTTGGCAAGGCCACCGTCGAGAATGGCTACATCATGCGCGCCAAATAACGTGAGCATCCACCAGGCGCGGGTTGCCGATTTGAAAACGCTGTCGTCATAGACAACGATGCGGCTGCCGTCGCCAAGACCGAGTGATTGCATGCGGCTGGCAAATTTTTCGGGCGGGGGTAGCATGTTGGGAAGGCTGGAATTGCTGTCGGCGATTTCGGCAAGGTCCATAAAGACCGCACCGGGAATATGGCCGCCTTCATATTCGGCAGCGGCGTTGCGGCCTGCGTCGGGCATATGCCAGGTGGCGTCGACAATCCGCAGATCCGATGCGCCTAACTCTTTCGCCAGCCACTCGGTGCTTACCAGTAAATCCATTTTGCCCGTTCCCTTTTCGTCCGACTCTGCCCGCTTGAAGCGATTCTTGTGCAGTGCACGATATGCCGCTTTGCGGGCCTAGTCGAGCGCTAAAGGCCGGAATTTCACGCAAATAAAGGGCGGGTGGATATGGCGGTGAAACGCTTCGGCCCTCGATCGACGGCGAGCGGCTTCATTCGTGCCGCCGCGTCGCGCCCTTCGCGACCGATCAATTGCGACAGGCGAACCTCCACATTGCGATCCTCCACCAACCCGGACAAGTTGAAGAGCACAATCGGTGCTACAAATTCACGCTCGGTCCAGCGAAAGGACGCCAGCTCGTTTCGTGGCAAGCGGATTTCGATGACCGCATCAATCCGCTCCCCTATTGCAAGCGATCCCAACGCCTGCCGCGATCCCGTGGCATTGCTTTGGTGGAAAGCCGCTATCGCTTCTCGCTGGCCGGTTTGTGCTGAAATCATATGCGAACGCAGCAGCAACTGATCGACCGGCGCGTCGCCCTTGTTGACGAGGGTGAGGGAGCCGGTGATCGACAGGCTGGCGATGCTGAGCTGCGCCGCCTCAGGTTTGAACGCCGCTTCTATCGGCGCCGCGCCGTTCACGGTTGGAGGCGGGCTGGCATCCTGCTTTGGCGCTGGCGGAGTGACAGGCGACTTTGGCTTTTCAAGCCGCGCAGGAGGGGATGGCTGCAATTTAGGTAATTCCGCTGTCTGCGCTGCACGTGCCTTTAATTTGCGCCGACGCATCCACAATGCGAACGCGAGTGCGGCAAGCAATGCGGCGATCACCGCCCCTATCCATAGCCGGTCAGGTAACTGTGCTTCGGATAGCGAATCGCCAGCGACAACCGGGGCTCTTTCCGCTCTGGGCTGGGAGTCAGCGTCAACCGACGGGACCGCATCGCTCACGGATTCCGGTCTGTCCTGCAACGGTGTTTGAGCGGCGGCGGTATCGGTAACTGTCTGTGACCGCCGATCCGCTTGCGCGTCGGGCTGCCGGCTTTGCGGATCGCGAACTGCCCTCTGTTCCGGTGATGGCTGTTGTCTTTCCGCAGCCGGTGGCACGGCCGTGGTCGATTCGGGCTGCGGCTGTGCCTGCTGCGGAGTTGGCTGGGGTGGCGGCGTATCAAGGCGGAAGTCCCGCAATTCCGGAGGGGTGGAGGTGCCGATATCCTGGGACGTGCCGGCTTCCTGCGCGAACGCAAGACCGGGCACAAACAGCATCGCTGCGCCGGCAAGCATCCAACCCTGAATATTTTTTGTCATTGCCTTCCTTGAGTTGCCAATCGGCTGAATGCCAAGTGAATAGCGCGCGGGAATGACATAGGCTGTGCAAAGCGCTAGACAAGCCGCATGACTGACACACCGAATCCCAAATTTCTGGGCCAGAATGCCGCTTTGCCCCAAACCCCCGATGCGGCGGAACTCGACTATGTGCCCAACCCACGTGCGGGAACGCTCTATCTTGTCCGCTTTGCCGCACCCGAATTCACATCGCTTTGCCCGGTGACCGGCCAGCCTGATTTCGCCCATCTGGTCATCGACTATGCTCCGGATGCGACAATCGTCGAATCGAAATCGTTGAAGCTCTTTCTCGGCTCGTTCCGCAATCATGCGGCGTTTCACGAGGATTGCACAGTAGGTATCGGGCAGCGCCTTTTCGATGAAATGAAGCCCAAATGGCTGCGCATCGGCGGCTACTGGTATCCGCGCGGCGGCATTCCGATCGACGTTTTCTGGCAATCAGGGGCGCCGCCCGAAGGGCTGTGGCTGCCCGATCAGGGGGTTGCCCCCTATCGCGGAAGGGGTTGAATTTACCTTTTTCGTCATTTTCGGTTCAGCTTGGATGTGGTCCAATATCCCTGACAGAAAAGGAGATTGTGCCATGACACGCCGTTCCAAAATTGCCGCTGCATTGCTGATTACTGCCATGTCAGTGACAGCCTGCACGACCAACCCTGAAACCGGGGAAAAACGCATTTCGAAGGCCGCGATTGGCGGTGTTGGTGGTGCGCTAGGTGGCTATCTGCTGGGCGATTTGATCGGCGGCAAACGCGACCGTACCGAGAAGATTGTCGGGGCTGGCATTGGCGCGGTCGCGGGGGCAGGCGTTGGCTATTACATGGACCAGCAGGAAAAGAAACTGCGCCAGCAAACCGCCGGAACAGGTGTTGAGGTTGTCCGTGACGGTGACCAGTTGGTGCTCGACATGCCCTCTGAAGTCACCTTCGCCACGGGCAGTGCCAACCTTTCCCCCGAATTCCGCACCACTCTCGACAAGGTCGGCGCAACGCTCACCGAATATGAAAAGACCTATGTCGATGTGATGGGACATACCGACTCGGTCGGGACTGATGCCTTCAATCAGACATTGTCGGAACAGCGCGCTTCAACAGTTGCCGACTATCTGGCGGGCCGCGGCGTGCAACGCGCACGGCTCGCCACCAAGGGCTATGGTGAAAGCCAGCCCAAGGCGAGCAACACCACTGAAGAGGGACGTGCCCAGAACCGTCGCGTCGAAATCCGACTTGTGCCTGTGACTGCGAGTTAGACCGTCAATCCCTGCAACAGCTTGGGCAAATTGCCCGACTCTCCGCGCGCTTCAGCCATGAAGAAGTCTTTGAGCGGCTTCATGCGCTGAACCGCAGCGAGGCCCAGGCGGCGGGCGGCGGAGGCGGTTTTGCCGGGGATGCCGAACAGCTTGTTGAGCGGATCGGTCGCCATCATCACGCTTTGCACGTCAAGGCTGCGCCAGCGGGTATAGCGTTCAAGGATTTGCGTATCTCCGGGATCGAGGCCTAGCCGCATGCCCTCGACCACAACCTGCGCCAGGCAAGCCACATCGCGCAGGCCGAGGTTGAGGCCTTGCCCTGCTATCGGGTGCATCCCATGCGCCGCGTCGCCGACCAGCACCATGCGCGTATCGGTGACGCGGTTGGCGTGCTGGAAATTGAGCGGGTAGCCCATGACCGGTGCGTTCATCTCTATGTCGCCTAGCAGGCCACCCATCGCTTTTTCAATCTCGTGCGCCATCCCGCGCGGTGACAGTTTTTTGTAAACCGGAGCTTCGGCACGCGATACCGACCAGACAATCGCTGAACGGTGCCGTCCCGCTTCATCATCGAGCATCGGCAGGATGGCGAATGGCCCGGTGGGATAGAAAATCTCGTAAGCGACCTGTTTGTGAGGCTCTTCATGGAAAATGGCTGTCACCATTGCCTCATGCGCATAATCCCATTCGGTGAGGCGGATTCCGGCCGCGTCGCGCGACACGCTCTTGCGACCTTCGGCGACCACCAGAAGCGACCCGGTCAGCACATCACCATTTTTGAGTTCGACGCGCACACCAGCTTCGTCGGTTTTTGAAGATGCGATCTCGGCGGGCATGTGCAGCTGGATCTCCGGGCGAGCTAAGGCGGCTTCATAAAGCGCGCGCCGTGTCAGCTGGTTCTCGAACATTTGGCCCAGATATCCATCATCCGCGTCCGGCACGAAATCGAGCGAACCGGGCTTCAGGCCGTCGCTGACCCAAATCTGTTCGATCGGGCAGCCCTTCCCCTCCAATGCGGGGCCGAGGCCGATAGCCTCGAACAGCTTCATGCTTGAACTCGAAATGGCGGAAACACGACCGTCAAAATGTGGCGCGAGCATCGCGGCCTGATCCGCACGGTCGGTGACGGGGCAGGTGACGCCGTGCACCACCAAGGCAAGCGCTTGGGCAAGGCCGTTGAGCCCACCTCCGATGATGACAATGTCGGCAAATTGAGTCTTGGACATGGGGAATCGCAGTCAAATTATTCTTGGGATTGAATCAATACCGTAGCCCTGAGCCTGTCGAAGGGCGCTTATCAGATGTAGCGCTAACCTGTGAGGCGTGCTTCGACAGGCTCAGCACTACGGTATTATTCACGAGACGATGCTCTAGGCCCGAATTCGGCCCCTGAAAAGGCCGGAAAAACTGCGGACTCTTGACGGGGAGTCCCGCCTCCGCGAAAAGGTGTGTATTCACTCTAACAGGCGTCGCAAACAGCATATGGCATCGCGTTCCTCCAAACTCCAACCTGCCAATTGGCGGCAAATGATGCGTCAGTCGCTGCTGCGCAGTGGCGCACTCATCGGTGCGGGTGTTGTTGGCCTTTTCGCGCTGTTTTATGCGGTTTCGATCCTCAGCTATTCACCCGCCGACAATGCCTTCAACAGCGCGGCAGAGGGCGCCAATGACAACTGGATGGGGCAAAGTGGAGCTTATCTCGCCGATGCGTCGCTGTTCACCTTTGGCCTTCCGGCTATCCTGCTGTTCCCTTTGCTGCTGGTCTATGCCCGTCGCCTGTGGCGTGATGTGCCGCAGCCGCGCTGGAAACGGCAATTGCTGCTCTGCCTTTCGGGGATATTAATCCTGGGTTTCGGTCTCGCGCATTGGCAGCATGGCAGCGACATTGGTCTGCCTGCGGGTTGGGGCGGGACACCGGCGTTGCTGCTCGATGGAGCCTATAGCGCGCTAATCGCCAAATTCGGAGAAGGCTGGAGCAATCTTGCCCGGTGGGTAGCGATTATTGGCTCGGTCGTAGGCGGAATCATGCTTGTCACCCGCTCGCTCGAACTTGAACGCCCGTTATTCTCGATACCAGCAATCTCCATGCCTTCGTTGGGAAGTGGATCCGAACGGCTCGCCGTCGATGCTTCGGTTCCGCAACGTGAGCCTGAGTTCGTCGCCGATCCCGTTCCGCGCAAGCCAGTCGAGCGTGAACCGCGTCGCGCGCCCGAAATCGCCGAACGGCAAGTCGCGCCAAAGAAGGCCAGTTTTGCCAGCGGAGCCAAACAGGGCGATTTCTTTGGTAATTACACGCTGCCGTCGCTCGACCTGCTCGATACCCCGCCGCCTTCAACGGCGCCCAAGCTAGACAAGGCGGCGCTCGAATCGAACGCGCGCTTGCTCGAATCGGTTCTCGATGACTTCAAGGTACAGGGTGAAATCGTCGCCGTCCGCCCCGGTCCGGTCGTCACCATGTACGAACTCGAACCCGCTCCCGGCGTCCGCGCACAGCGAGTCGTGCAACTGGCCGAAGATATCGCGCGCAACATGTCCGCGCTTTCCGCCCGTGTCTCTACGGTTCCGGGCCGCACGGTCATCGGCATCGAACTGCCTAACCACAACCGTGAGGCGGTGGTGCTACAGGAAATGATCGCGTCGACTGCCTTTGCCGACCAAAAAGGGCAATTGCCGATCATTCTTGGCAAGAATATCTCGGGCGACCCTGTGGTCGCCGATTTGCAACCGATGCCGCATTTGCTCGTCGCAGGTACTACTGGTTCGGGTAAATCGGTTGGCCTCAACTGCATGATCCTGTCGCTGCTCTATCGGCTTACGCCAGACCAGTGCCGGATGATCATGATCGATCCCAAGATGCTCGAACTCAGCATCTATGACGATATCCCGCACCTACTTGCGCCCGTCGTGACCGAACCTGCCAAGGCGATCCGCGCGCTGAAGTGGGCGGTCGAGCAGATGGAGGACCGCTACCGGATGATGTCTTCCGTTGGCGTGCGCAATCTGCAGGGCTTCAATGAAAAGATACTTGCAGCCAAGGCCAAGGGCCAACCTCTGGGTCACAAGATTCAGGTCGGCTATGATCCGATGACCGGCCTGCCGCAATATGAAGAGCAGCAGCATGATTATCAGCCTTTGCCGCAGATCGTGGTGATCGTCGACGAGCTTGCCGACCTGATGATGACAGCGGGCAAGGAAGTCGAATTTCTGATCCAGCGCCTCGCGCAAAAGGCGCGTGCTGCGGGTATCCACCTGATCATGGCGACGCAGCGCCCCTCAGTCGACGTCATCACCGGTGTGATCAAGGCGAACCTGCCGACGCGCATCAGCTTCCATGTCACCTCGAAAATCGACAGCCGCACCATTTTGGGCGAGCAGGGTGCCGAACAGCTGCTAGGCAAGGGCGATATGCTCTATATGGCAGGCGGGCGCGGGCTGACGCGTATCCACGGCCCGTTTGTTTCGGACGAGGAGGTCCGCAAGGTCGCCGAACATTGGCGCGGCCAGGGTGAACCCGACTATATCCAGTCAGTCACCGAAGAGCCTGAAGATGGCGGCTTTGCGCTCGATGGCCTGGGTGATGACGACAGCCCCGAGGATGCGACTTATCGCAAGGCCTGCCAGATCGTGTTCGAAAGCCAGAAGGCCTCAACCAGCTGGATACAGCGCCAGCTGCGCATCGGCTATAACAGCGCCGCGCGCCTGATCGATCGGATGGAAGAGGACGGCTATATCAGCGCCCCGAACCATATCGGGCGGCGCGAAGTGCTGCGCGATCGTAATGGCGAGCCGATCTAACGCGTTCTGATATTCAGAATCGGTTCAATGCGGCGTTGCTACCCACGCTGGCAAAAGCCAAGGAATAGATATGACCAATACTTTCTCCCGACTTTTGCTCGTCCCCGCGCTGATGGCGTCGGCTGCCAGCGCGCCAGCACAACAATCGAACGACCTGAGCCAGGTTGTCGGTCACATGCAGGCTGTGTCCACGATGAACGCAACCTTCACCCAGACCGACCGCAATGGACAAAGCCTGACCGGCAAATTGTTGCTCAAGCGCCCCGGCCATGTGCGCTTCGAATATCAAAAGGGTGTGCCGTTACTGATCGTTGCAGACGGCAAGGCGCTGACCATGGTTGATTATGAGGTGAAGCAGGTGCAGCGTTGGCCGATCAAGAACAGCCCGCTTGCGGCGCTGCTTGACCCAGGCAAGGATTTGTCCCGGTTCGGCAAGCGTGTGGCGACATCCAATCCGAATGTTATCAGTGTCGAAGTGCGCGATCCCAAACGTCCCGAATATGGTACGATGACGATGATCTTTACCAAACAGGCAGGAGCGCCAGGAGGGCTGACGCTCAACGGCTGGGTCGCACTTGATTCGAAGAATAACCGCACAACTGTGCGACTCGGTAATGTGAAATTCAACCAGCCGATCGCACAGTCGAGCTTCAGCTGGCGCGATCCGCGACCGCGTCGCAAGAGCTGAGATGACTCATCGGTGAGTTGAGCCACCAAGCCGACCAGTCGATAGTCTGAACGGTCCTGTTCATCTTACCGACAGGAAAATCACCCTAGATTGACCATATCGAAGGTTAGACGGCTGCGCGGTTTTCCCCCTGTTGCCCGTAGCACTCAGGTCTCCCTTCGGTTTCAGCGTGACGAACGCAAGCTCGACCCCCATCCCAAATGCCCCCGGGATGGGGGTTTTGCTTTTTTGGCTCGCTCCCCCCTTGCCGTGCGCGGGGCCCGCCCCTAAGCAGCCGCCATGGCAACCACCCTTCGTATAGCTTCCTGGAACATAAACTCGGTCCGCGCCCGTATCGATATTGTCGAGCGGTTCCTGCGCGACGAGGGGCCTGACATATTATGCCTTCAGGAAACCAAGGTTGCCGATCCGCAATTTCCGGAAGGGCCGTTCCGCCAGTTGGGCTACAACCATATAGTCATCAATGGACAGCCGATGCATCATGGTGTCGCGATCATTAGTAAGGTGTCGCTGGCGAACAAACAGGTACATGACTGGCAGGCCAATGGCGAAGCGCGGCACGTCGGTGTTGAGATTGCGGGCGGTGTTCGGCTGGAAAATGTCTATGTGCCCGCAGGCGGCGATATTCCGGGCCGTGAGCAAAATGTGAAGTTCGGCCAAAAGCTCGATTTTCTAGCGCGGATGACCGAATGGTCGAGCGCGGTTTCGGCACCCACAATCCTGACCGGTGACTTCAACGTTGCGCCGCTCGAAACCGACGTATGGAGCCACAAGCAGCTGGTCAATGTCGTCAGCCACACAGCGATCGAAATCGAAGCGCTGTGCGGGCTGCAGAGCGCGGGAAACTGGATTGATCTGGCTCGTGAATTCGTCCCGCCCGAAAAGAAGCTCTACACCTGGTGGAGCTACCGCGCGCAGGATTGGGAAACCTCTGACCGTGGCCGACGCCTCGACCATATGTGGGTGACGCCTGACCTGAAAGATAAGGCGCACGCCCATGTCGTACACAAGCCCTGCCGCGGCTGGGGCAAGCCTTCGGACCATGTGCCTATCGTAACGGAATTCCGTCTTTGAGTGATGCAGCCGCCAAGCGCGCGGCCCGTGCCATTGACGCGCTGCGGCGCGGCTGGCCGGTGCGCGTCGGCGGGTTGACACTGGTCGCTATCGAAACCGGGGCAGCGGCAGAACTGTTTGCCGGGCACCAAGTCAAAGGCATATTGCTGTCATCCGCACGCGCCGCCACGCTCAAGCTCGCCAACCAGTTTGCGGCAGCCGACACGCAGTTGCCGGTATTGATAGCGCCACCATCCGATCTGGATGCCGCATTGTCACTGGCCATTGCCGATCCTTCGCTCGACCTGCGTTATCCGTTCAAAGGGCCTTTCGCTGCTTTGGCACTCGAACAGCCCGAGGCCGCTCAGGCGGCGATGGAGCTGGCGCGAGAGGCAGGGTTGCTGCCTGCGTTCCTTCTGGTTGAAGTGGATGCCGATGCGGAGTTCGCCGCTGCCGATCTTGCAGCCTTCCAGGATGCCGACAATCTGCGCATCGCCGCGCGGGCGCGCCTGCCGGTTTCGGCTGCGGAAGATGCAGAGCTGGTGGCCTATCGCTCGGTCGCCGATGCGGCGGACCATGTCGCGCTCGTCATTGGCCAGCGTGATGGCAGCCCGCCGGTCATCCGGCTGCACAGTGAGTGCCTGACGGGTGACGTTTTGGGCAGCCTCAAATGCGATTGCGGGCCGCAATTGCACGAGGCGCTACACCAGATAGCCGATGCGCAATGGGGCGTGCTGCTCTATTTGCGGCAGGAGGGGCGCGGGATTGGCCTCGTCAACAAGCTGCGCGCCTATGCGCTGCAGGATCAGGGTTTTGATACGGTAGACGCCAATATCCGATTGGGCTTTGCCGTAGATGCACGCGATTTTTCGGTGGCGGCGCAGATGTTGCGGCTGTTGTCGATTTCGGAGGTACGCCTTCTAACCAACAATCCCGAAAAAGTTGCGGGCTTGGAAGCCGAGGGCATCAAGGTTGCCGAACGCCTGCCGCTCAAAATCGCCGCAAATCCGCACAATGCGCATTATCTGGCGACAAAGCGCGATCGTACCGGTCATAAGCTTTAGGTCCTGACCCTAGACAATAAGCTCTTCGAGCATACGGCGGGAAACGATGTGCAGCCCTTCGGCTTGCCGCTCGACGATGCCTCGCCTTACAACGGAAGCCAGCGCTCTCGAAGCCGTTTCGCGCGTTGTATGCACGCTGACCGCCAATGCGGCGATGACTGGCGCAGGTTGGATCAGGCCGTCTTCATCTGCCAGTTGCAACAACGCGCGGTAAAATCGGCCAGTGGCGCTCAGGCCGATGCGCGCCGCCATACGATCAAGAACCAGATCGAGCTGTCGAGCCAATAGATTTGCCACACCCCTGGCGACGTCGCCGTCGACGGTAGCTAAATCGGCGAGCTTTTGCGTGGGTGCTGCAAGCAGGCGTGTGGCCCCGCATGCGGCAAAGGCCGATCGGTGCGTTGCTACTTCGGGGTAAGCGCCAAATATTTCTCCCGGGCCGTGCCGCGTCAACTGCGCTTGCTGTCCGTCAAAACTGTAGATTTCTGCAACCACAGCGCCTTCGGCCACCAAATAAAGATAGCATGATGGATCACCCATATTCGCAACCACCGACCGATGGGCATAGCTGCGCGACACCATGATAGCGGCCAGCCGTTCCGCACTGTCTTGCTGGCAAACAAAGCAGCTCTGGATGATAGCGATGTCGTTGCGACTCGACATGCTGTTATCGCTGGGCGAACTCATCCTGAGGGCCTGGTCAATGCGGCGAGGCAAAGCTCGATCGGGCCGTCGGGAAAGGCCATTTCCCCGATGGTTTCGATCCGGCTCGCCAATCCAGCTGCCAACAACGCTAATGCCGCGCTGCGGCTGGCAGCCACCATGCCATGTGCGCTGTAGGGGAGGAGGGCCTGTACATGGACAGCATCGCCAGTTCGGCAGTCAATCGCGGCGCGCGCACTATCAGACGTCATTATCGCCTGAACAGCGTCGTCAAAGGCGTCGAAACTGCGCGGGGCGGAGCCTTCCAATGCGACATCAAATCTCAGCGACCCTGCGGGAAGCTGCGTGCCAGAATTGGCTGGATCGGCGGTCACCGGAACGTGAAGAATCGGGCGACCCGAATGCAGCCATGGATCGCCGAGGGCCGGGCGATCGGCGGGTTCGATGCGCAACGCAACAGCTTTGGCCTGCAATTGTGCGGCCTTTTCAACGGCAAGGCCCATGGCATGAAGCTCTGCAAGGGTAACGCCGGCCGCACTGGTTGTGTCATCGGAGGCGCAAATGGTTATGCTATCGGCGGGGTCGGGCAGCGCGTCGAAACGCTGCGACCAGTTGGCCCCCAAAGGTTCGACCGACGATTGTCTGAAGTCATCGGGTTGGGAGGGTAGGACGATGTGCAGCTCGGCACCGATGGAAACTGCCGCTTCGGCAGCCAGAATATCGGCTCCGGCGGCGAGTGCGCCATAGGCAAAACCCGGTGCTATGGCTTTCACCGCCATGTCTATCGCATCGCGTGCAGCTTCATCGTCGGCCGCGATTCCGAGAATGCCGTTAAAATGCATCGCGGATGGCGGGCGGAACTGGTCGAGCCAACGATCATCCTCGCCGAATTCGGAAAGGATTAGCGCGAACTGTCGCAGCGTTGCCGCATGGTCTTCCCATGCCTGCGGTGCCAGTCGCACCGCCTTGGCCAGACTTTCTCGGGCGTTGTCGAACCGCCCCAGCAGCAGCATTGCCTCTGCGCGCGTCGCTTCACCCCAATATGGAGTTTCACCGGGTTCGGTACCGGATTCGATCAGATGCAGGACTTTTCCGGCAAGCTCGCCTGCCTTGACACTGTTGCCAGCTTGCAGTGCCATCGCTGCTGCGTTGACCAGTGGATAGCTAGCCGTTCCGAACATCGCGGCACGTTCATAAGCATCACCGGCGCGGGCGAACAATGTGGGTCTTGTATTGGCGGACGCCTGTCGCGCTCTGTCCTTCAGCAAACGGCCTTTCAGGGTCAGTGCCTGAAAATCTGCTTCATCCCGATCAAATCCGGCGGCAACAAATTGGTCCCACGCCCGCGAAGTCGCTCCGGCGCGCGCCAGGGCAAGGATCATCTTCAGGGCGTCGGCTTTCATCGGTTGGTTCCAATCAGTGCCGATTTGTGCTGATTGCGTTATCGAAGGCGATCAAGGCCGGCTGCCGACATTGCCGCCGTCGGGATCGATGACGATGGGAACGCTGGTGAGATTGCCCTCCTTATCCACTGCATCCCACATCAGGTGGAAATTCATGGAATAGATGCGCGGATCTTCTTTCGACGGAGCCCGACCATCTTCAGTTTGGTAGATATTGTCCATCACCAATCCCATGCGACCCGACAGTTCGGTGAGGCTGGCCGCGAAGAAAGAGAAATTCTGATTGGCCGGGATCAGCCGGAAATCGGGCGCATCCTTGTCGACACGAAATTCGGTGAAACGGACAAGATTGGCATATTTTTCGTCCGATGTGCCGAGGCCCACCTTTCGGTCGTCAAATCGGACATTGTCGTTATCGACCAGCATATAGATGCGCGCAGTGTGGCCGAAGGTGAAGCCGTTGAAGTTGAACTCCTTGCGTTTGTCCCCTGTCGGATTGTTCAGCCAGTCCTTCGCACTTTTTGCGTTGGCAGCTTCCTTGAGCATCATTTCGGCAAATTGTTTCTCGGTTTTCCCGGCGGGAATGTCGGCGGTGGCAAAATAACCCTGCCGGACCATGGTCTTTTTGGGATCGTCGAACCTGAAATAAATGACGCAGACATATTCCGGCTGGAATGCCGCTCCCAACGGGTTCTTTTCGTGCGGATCTTTGCCCCATTGCGGTCCTGAAGCCATGTTCTTTCTCCCTAGTTTGCCCTGAACAATTGCGCCAGGATTACGTTTGCAAGCTACCTATCATCCAGCTTCTGTTCGAGTTCACTGATTGCTTTCCAGAAGCCTGACAGAGCTTGACCCTGCGGATTGGCTCTTTCGATCTCGACGATGATCTTACGGGTTTCGTTCAGTTCGGTGCGGGCCTTCGCCGGGTCGAATTCGGCCAAGGCTTTGGCGCGTGCATAATGGCTGCGGGCCAAAGCGCGCTGGACTTCAACATTGTTAGGCTCTTCGGCGACAAGGGACCTTAAGGTGCCGACAATCCGCGTGGTTTCGTTGACGGCAAGTCGCGGATTTCCCCAATCCATTTCGATCGTTGCGAGGCCAAAAGATGGCCAGGTCTGCCTGAAACGCAGTTCGAAATTTCTGGGGTCTTTGGCAACCAGCGCATCGATAATGGATTGTTCGGACAATCGCGCCTTGCGGGCCTCGCTATGGGCCTTGTCGACCAACAGGGCATCGGCAAGCCAGCCAAAGCGATTGGCGAGTGCGATGCTGATTTCCGTCCGTTCGGGGGCGATGCGCAATGCCGTTTGTTCGAAACCGATCGACCTGCGGCAAAAATCGATCGCCTTTTTCACATCGAAATTGTCGCGCAAGTAAAAGTCGCACAAATTTCCGAGGGCATATCCCATTTCAAGGTTCGCCCGTGCCTCGTCCGGGTCAAGTTCGAGCAGCTTGCGTGCCTCGGTCACATAGCCTTGCCAATGCAGTTCGGTGGTCGCGCGGTCGCGGATTTGCCAAGCGGCCTGCCCGACCCAATATTCGCTTTGGGCATGGGCAAAGATGCGATCGGGATTTTCCGGTTCCGCGCGCAAAAGCGCTTCGGTGGTGCGGTGCGCCTCGCGGAATTTCGCGAGCGCTGCTGAGAGGTTGCCGCTACGGCCGTCATCCTCACCCATTGCATGCAAAATTCGGGCGCGGCGTTCCAACGAGTCGGCAGGAAGGGCAGCGAGATCGCCTTGGCGGGCATAATGCCGCATCGCACGCTGATTCACATCGTCCATCACGTCGAGTCGACCGACCCCTTTCAACTCGTCACGTAGATCGGTGAGCATATATTCGACGAGCTCTTCTGCGCTTTCACGCTGCCGGGCGGCTTCGTTGCGGGCGGAAATAGCGAAGAAGGTCATCACGCCCATGATTAGCATCGCTGCCAAGGCACCCAGCGTGATCCACGTCACGCGACGAAGCCGCCTTTGAGCGTCGCGCTGCACCAGCGAATCGAGCGGAACGCCTGCAATCCCGGCGACAATTTTGAGGAAGCCGAGCGACGGGCCATCCCCTTCCTTGCGCAGATCGGCTGCAAGCGGTTCAAGCCCGCCCTCACTCAAAACCTCCGGAAACGCTTCCGCCGGTCCGCCCCGCACCAGCGCCGCCAGCACCGGTCGATCCGGATGCAGGCTTTGGAACAGGCGAATCTCTTCGGAAACCCATTGCGATGCTTTGGCGTCGGGTGAACAAAGCACAATCAGCGCCTCGGCGCGGCTCAGGGCATCGCGGATCGCATCCGAAAGACTGGGTGCGGCTGCCAGGTCTTCGCGATCACGGAATATCTGCCCGATCTGCGCGCCACTTCCCGCGCGGGTGTAGGCGACTTGTTTGGGCAGCCGGTAACGCTCCAGCTTACGTTGCAACTTGGCGGCAAAATCGGCATCCGCATGGCTGTAGCTGATGAACGCAGCAAAACGCCGTTCATGCTTAGCCAAATCGAAATCCTCGCCCCTTGGCATCGCACCGCCCCCTTGCGATTCGCATGGCAAAGTTACACGATATTAGAAATGGTTAAATCGCTATTTGGACCAAAGTCAGCAACCAGACCCGATTATATCATCCCGCTTTGGCGAGGCCATGCTCTTCGACGAGTTCCTGCAATTCGCCCGCTTCGTACATCTCCATCATGATGTCGCTACCGCCGAGAAACTCGCCCTTGACGTAGAGCTGCGGGATAGTGGGCCAGTCAGAATATTCCTTGATACCTTGGCGGATTTCCTGATCCTGCAGCACATCGACGCTGGCAAATTCGACATTGAGGTGATCGAGGATGGCAATCGCGCGGCTCGAAAAACCGCATTGCGGGAACAGGGGGCTGCCCTTCATGAACAGAACGACGTCGTTGTTCTTCACCAGTTCATCGATACGTTCGTGCGCGCTCATACTCTTCGCTCCTTATTCGGGTACAGCAGTGGTCAGTTGCAGTGCATGCAGCACGCCGCCCATCCGGCCACCCAAAGCATTATAAACCGTCTGATGCTGCTTCACACGCGGCATCCCGCGGAAAGTTTCGCTGACAACGCGCGCAGCATAATGGTCACCATCGCCGCGCAGATCGGTGATTTCGACCGCTGCATCGGGAAGAGCAGCCTTGATCATACCTTCAATATCTTCAGCCGCCATCGGCATGGGAAATTCCCTTATGCCTCTTCGATGAACTGGCGGCGTGCTTCCACCAGCTTGGCGTCTAGCGCGGCGCGGATCGCGGCTTCGTCAGCTTCGACACCAGCCGAGGTCAGGTCGCCGAGCAGTTTGCGAATGACATCTTCGTCGCCGGCTTCTTCAAAGTCTGCCTGCACGACGGATTTGCCATAGGCATCGGCCTCTTCGGGGGTCAGACCCATTTTCTCGGCAGCCCACAGACCGACAAGCTTGTTACGGCGGGCGGTTACCTTGAACTGGAATTCCTCATCGCGAGCGAATTTATTTTCAAAGGCGTGTTCGCGATCATCAAAAGTGGTCATGCTCGAATCCTTCGGCGCTACAGGCTTAAAATAGTCACGCGGCCCCTGCCAAACAAGGGCCGCGCCTGCAAGGATTAGATGGTGACAACCAGCTTGCCGACCGCCTCGCGGTTACCGAGCTTGGCAATTGCCTCTCCGCCGCGTTCGAGCGGGAAGGTTTCCGACACGCGCGGTTTGATTTTCCCTGCCTTGTACAGCTCGAACAGCTCCATGATGTTCGCACGGTTCTTTTCTGGCTCGCGTGCGGTATAGGCACCCCAGAACACGCCGCAGACGTCGCAGCTTTTGAGCAGCGTCAGGTTGAGCGGAAGCTTGGCGATACCGGCCGGGAAGCCGACGACGAGGAAGCGGCCTTCCCATGCGATCGAGCGCACGGCGGGTTCGGAATAATCGCCGCCGACCGTGTCATAAACGATGTCAAAGCCATTGGGTCCTGCTGCTGCCTTGAACATTTCAGCCACGGCCTTCGACTGGTCCTTATCGAACGGCTGATAGGGATAAATGACGACATCGTCGGCACCAGCCTCACGTGCCACCTGCGCCTTGGCTTCGCTTGAAACGCCAGCAACGACACGTCCGCCATAGGCCTTGGCGAGTTCGATAGCCGAAATGCCAATGCCACCCGCGCCGCCGAGCACGAGAACGCTCTCACCCGGTTTCATCCGGCCACGATCTTTCAGGGCATGCGCACTGGTGCCATAGGTCATCAGCAGCGAGGCACCTTCCTCGAACGACATTTCGTCGGGCATTTTGTAGAGATTGTGCGTGCCCAGCACGATCTTCTCCGCAAGCCCGCCATTGCCGCATCCTGCGAGCACGCGGTCGCCCACTGCAAAGCCGGTCACACCTTCACCAATCGAATCGACAAACCCGGCAATTTCGCCGCCTGGAGCAAAAGGCCGGGGTGGCTTGAACTGGTAACGGTCTTCAATGATCAGCGTGTCGGGGAAGTTAATCGAACAGGCCTTTACGGCAACAACAACTTGGCCGGGGCCAGCAACGGGTTCGGGCAGATCGCCAAGCACGAGAGTTTCCGGGCCGCCGGTGGCGGTCGACAACAACGCTTTCATTTTTCTCTCCTCAAATCATCTGTGGCACCAGCCACGGTTTTTCTGTGTTTAATTTGGTTTCATAGGCGGAAATCGCATCGCTGCTGGCGAGCGTCAGGCCGATTTCGTCGAGGCCGTTCAGCAGGCAATGCTTGCGGAACGCATCGATTTCAAAGGTGAAGCGATCCTGGAACGGCGTTGTTACCACCTGGTTTTCGAGGTCGATGTGGATGGGATCGGTTTGGGCAACCTCCATCAACCGGTCAATTGCTTCTTGCGGCAACACCACAGTCAGCAAACCGTTCTTAAAGGCGTTGCCCGAAAATATGTCAGAAAAGCTCGGCGCAATTACAGCCTGAATGCCCATGTCAGCCAGCGCCCAAGCGGCGTGCTCGCGGCTGGAGCCACAACCGAAATTGTCCCCTGCGATCAATATCGGGGAGCCTGCATATTCGGCGCTGTCGAACAGATTGCCGGATTCCTTGCGCAACGCCTCAAACGCGCCCTTGCCCAGCCCCGAACGGCTGATCGTCTTCAGCCACGCAGCCGGGATTATGACATCGGTGTCGACATTTTTGAGGCCGAACGGATAGGCCTTGCCAGCTATGGTGGAGACGGGGTTCATTTGGAATCAGTCCGCTTCGGTCTTGAGGTCGAATTCAATTCGCTATTGATTCCGACCTCAAGTCTATTTTTGCCGCTTTGGCAAGAAGCTCCGCCAAAATGATGGCTTTACCCGCTGCGGCAGTTCCTGGCCGGTCGCATCGAGCAGATATTTGGCCAGCAGCAGCGCCTGATTGTGCGTCATTAAAAAATGATGGCGGTCGACTTGGTCATTGTCCAGCGCCTGTCTCGAGACCGTGCTCTGAATGCGCAAGTCGATTGACGAACCGAGTCCATGATGCGTCCAGCCCATCACCACAGCCCTATATTCTGCCGGTTCGGTAGGCTCTGCTTTCTTTTTGGCCGGACGTCTTGCCATCAATCCCCCCTGAAGTGATTTTACATTCCGCAGCGAGGGGGTTGAGTCAATATGCCCAAAGGAAGATGTGCCGCCGTGGGACTTAGCCGATCAACTCACGCACATCGGTGAGCTTGCCAGTGACCTCCGCCGCAGCAGCCATCACCGGACTAACAAGGTGGGTGCGCGCACCCGGGCCTAAACCCGACGCTGACGGCTAACCGCCTTACGACCAAGCGGAGCGGATATTGTTATCGATATCCACATTCTTCGGGGCAAACGGATTAGCTTTGCCGGAGATAGTCGAGACAGATTTCATTGAAGCATTCCACTTTGCTCTAGCAGAGGTGGTAGCGGCAAACGGTTAGCCTGCAATTCTGTTACTAGTTCAGCTGCTGTCGGGTGCGTGGCAATACCCGCATCAATCAGAGATTTGTGAATTCTTGCCTGTTCTGGATTGTCAGCTTCCGAACCAAGCATGAATTCGATGTCACCTAAAAAGGTCAAGCCATGATCGGTAAATTGATAGAACTGGGAGAATGTGGTTTCATAATCCGATTTTATATTGCGCAATGAAACACTGATTGCGTCAATATACTCAAGAGATTCTGTCAGACACCTTCCATCCCGTGCAAAAGCGATGCGCGAGATTCCATATTCTGGAGTTTCGAGATAACGCTTTCCATTTTCTACCGCGATCTCCTGGGTGTCAGCCGGAAATTCAAGAATCTCACGGCCTTCTTCGCCTTCAACAACGGCAAACGGGCAAAGTAATTCGTCTGGCTCCAACTTAGTAAGGATGAGAAAAGCATGTGCGAGTGTGAGACCCCCGAGCTCTAGAATTTCTTGCTCACTGCTCACCCCATCAACTCGCGCACATCGGTCAACTTACCCGTTACCGCCGCTGCTGCTGCCATCGCAGGGCTGACGAGGTGGGTGCGCGCGCCGGGGCCCTGCCGGCCGACGAAATTGCGGTTGCTGGTGGAGGCGCAGCGTTCACCAGCAGGTACTTTGTCGGGGTTCATGCCGAGGCAGGCGGAGCAGCCCGGTTCGCGCCACTCAAGGCCAGCATCGATGAAGATGCGGTCGAGACCTTCGGCTTCGGCCTGTGCCTTAACAAGGCCGCTTCCGGGAACGACGATGCCCCAGCGGATATTCGGTGCCTTATGTCGGCCCTTTAATATGGCCGCTGCCGCGCGCAGGTCTTCGATGCGGCTGTTGGTGCAGCTGCCGATAAAGATATTCTGCACCTCGACTTCACTTAAAGGCGTGCCGGGTTCGAGGCCCATATAGGCGAGGCTCTTGGCCGCTGCTTCCTGCTTGGAAGGGTCGGCAAAGCTCGCCGGATCGGGAACGGTGCCGGTGATCGGCACGACGTCCTCAGGGCTGGTGCCCCATGTCACGCTCGGCGCAATGTCGGCGGCATCGATGACCACGACCTTGTCATAAGCCGCGCCGGGATCGGTGGTAAGCGTGCGCCAATAGGCGACCGCTGCGTCCCAATCGGCACCTTTGGGGGCCATGGGGCGGCCTTTCAGATAATCGAAGGTCTTTTCATCGGGTGCGCAAAGTCCGGCACGCGCGCCATGCTCGATCGCCATGTTGCTGACGGTCAGACGGCCTTCGATGCTGAGGTTACGGATCGCACTTCCAGTATATTCGATGACGTAACCGGTGCCACCTGCCGCGCCGAGCACGCCAGTGATGTGTAGCACGATGTCCTTGGCGGTGACGCCGGGGCCGACTTCGCCCTCTACGCGCACTTCCATTGATTTGGATTGCTTGAGTTGCAGCGTCTGCGTCGCCAGCACATGCTCGACTTCGCTGGTGCCGATGCCAAAGGCGAGCGCGCCCAGGCCGCCATGGCAGGCGGTGTGGCTGTCGCCGCAGACGATGGTCGTGCCGGGCAGCGAAAAGCCCTGTTCGGGGCCGACAACATGGACAATGCCCTGTTCGCGGTCGGCATCGCCGATATAGCGGATGCCAAAGGCCGGGGCGTTTGCCTCCAGCGCCGCAAGTTGCTGCGCGCTCTCAGGATCAGCGATCGGGATGCGCTTCCCACCCGCATCGCGGCGCGCCGTAGTCGGCAGATTATGGTCGGGCACGGCCAGTGTCAGATCGGGCCGGCGTACCTTTCGTCCTGCCGTGCGCAGCCCTTCAAAGGCTTGCGGGCTGGTCACTTCATGCGCCAGATGGCGGTCGATAAAGATCAGGCAAGTGCCAT
>NZ_CALMSV010000280.1 GCF_937872355.1 uncultured Sphingorhabdus sp.
GAAAAGGTGCCCCAGGTGCATATCCGCGGCGATGTCAACGTGCCCTGGCGCTGCGTTGCCGGCGCGATCTACAATGTGCAGATCTCGGGTTATCCGACCGTCGGCTTCATTTCGAACCCAGTCGACCCGAACGCCCCGTAAGGCGGCGGCAGGCACTCAAATCCAGGAGTAATCCCCATGGCAATGTCAGGCGGCAAGGACGATGGCTCGCCGATGATGGAAATGAACACGACGCCGTTGATCGACGTCATGCTCGTTCTCCTCATCATGCTGATGATCACCATCCCGCCCGTATCGCACGCTGTTAATATCGACCTGCCGGTGCAGGATCCGAACCAGCCGCCGCCGGAAGAATTGATCGATCCGGTGGTCAACAAGATCGTGATCATGCCGAATAACGAAATCCAGTGGAACGGCACGCCGTCTTCGCTGGACCAGATCGAGCAGTATCTCGTCCAGACCAAATCGATGAATCCGGAACCCGAATTGCAGTTCCAGCCTGCCCCGACCGCAATGTATGATGTGGTTGATCGCACGCTGGCCGTTGTGAAACGGAGCGGTATCACCAAGTTCGGTTTTGTCGGAAATGAACAGTATCGCGTCTTTGGAAAGTCAGCCGTTCCCGGCAACTAATCCAATCAGGCAATCGACATAGAGAGGGCGGCCATTGTGCCGCCCTTTTTTGTTGGGCATTGGTGAAGATATGAATATCGGTTTGCGTCGACATTCGTGCCATTCGAAACTGGTGCCGCACCCAAGGATTGCTGCCGTCCATTCAGGTCAATTGCCAACAGAAGGATTTTTTGGTTTCCAGGTCGGCAAGGAACCAAGCCGACGGAAGCTCCAAGGTTCTAGTCACGTCGATTTTGCAGGAAAAGCCAGTATGGAGCTGGTAGTTATGAAAGCGACCTGACAGCCATATTGGAATGTGCAAGGCTTGTTTTCTAGTACTTAACGCCCAACATGCTACCGATGATGTCTGCAGCACATTCCTTAAACTCATCGCAACCGGTCGACTCGTTTGAGCCGATTGAGCGCGTCATAAACCGGCTGGTCGGGACGGCGTTTTCGCCACATCGGCACGATACCTACACCATCGCTGTGACTATGGCTGGGGTGCAGACGTTCAATTATCGCGGGGAGATACGGCGATCGTTGCCGGGTCAGGTGCTGATTCTTCATCCCGACGAATTGCATGATGGGCACTGCCATGATGAGACCGGATTCAGCTATGGAGCGGCCTATGTTCCGCCTACTCATGTCCAGGCGGTGCTTGGAGGCGGGGAATTGCCGTTTGTCGACAATGGCGTCTCGACGAATCCCGCCTTGATCGCCGCAGCCTTCAACATGGTTATCGACCGCGAGGGCGTCGAGGATCCCGGTGCTTACGAAGACGCGCTTTACGATCTGGCCCATGCGATGAACGATGCGGCTGGCAGGGCGACAACTGTTAGGATAGCCAACCAAACAGCCGTGATGATGGCGCGCGAATTTCTCGAAACCGCTGTTGTTTTGGGTGCGCGTCTTGATGAACTTGAACAAGTGACTGGCTGCGACCGTTGGCAGCTTTCGCGTGACTTCCGGGCATTGCTTGGCACCAGCCCTTATCGCTACCTGCAGCATCGGCGAGTTGATCTCGCCAAGCGTTTATTGCGCGAAGGTGCGACGCTGGCCGATGCTGCTCATGGTGCTGGATTTGCCGATCAGAGCCATTTTGGCCGTACTTTCCGCAAGGCAGTTGGTCTCACGCCAAAAGAGTGGCTTCGTTCGGACATGTTCCGCACGATCATTCTATAGCCGCCGTCGGCGGGCGGTTAGCCCGTGCGACATGACACAGATCATCTTTTCCGAAGATCATCCGCTGTTTAGCGATGCATGTGTTGCCTCGTTGGCGAAGCATTGCCTAAAGCGCATTTGCGGTAGGCTGGAACTATAATGCAGGTATTCGCCACCATTAGCCAAAATGGCGTACAAGATTTGATTATGCTTGACCTGTTTTTCCTGGGGATCGACCCACGCGAGACACTGGCCGCAGCTCGGCAATCCTGCCCAAAATCATTGATCGTAAACGTCTCCATGCTCGATAATCAGGCAAACATCGATAAGCTCTTTGAACAGGGCGCAGACGCCTATATCGTGAAATCGGTTCCCGCTACCGAAATGCTGGAGGCGCTGATGGCCATTAAGGCGGGGGAATTTGTGATCGCCCGTAAGAAAGCCTCATCCGAAGAAGATTCACCGGAACAGCCCGAAATAAAGGACCTTTCCAAACGGCAGCGCGAGATCCTTCTGCTTTTACGCGAAGGCTATTCCAACAAGGAAATCGGACGAAAACTGGCTCTATCGCCATTCACAGTGCGTAACCATATCTCGCTTCTAATGCGAGTGCTACGCGTCCACTCTCGTTTCGAACTTGCGACCAAGGCGGCCAGCTTCGGTCAGTAAGCGTTACCAGCTTCAAGCTGCATCATGGTGCTGGCTTTGCCGATCAGGGCCATTTTGGCCGTACTTTCCGCAAGGCAGTTGGTCTCACGCCAAAAGAGTGGCTTCGTTCGGACATGTTCCGCACGATCATTCTATAGCCGTCGTCGGCGAGCGGTTAGCCTTCGCGACATGACACAGATCATCTTTTCCAACGAAACACCGAAGGGCTGGATGCCGCCGAGTATCGCCGCACCGTTCATCTGTATTTTGCTATTTGCCATCAGCATGACGCCGGGCGATATCGGGCTTGAACATCTCGGCTTGATTGACGCGCAGGGTTCGCCGCTGGGACCTTTGGGCTTTTGCCTGCTCCTGGCTTCGTTCATCGCCGTGGGGCTTGCTGTATTGGGCTGGGTGCGCTGGGTCGAAAAGAGAAGCCTCGCGAGCGCTGGACTTCGCGGAGAACAACGGCTCAAAAAATTCATGGTCGGACTCGCCTTGGGCATTGCCTTCATGGGCGCGGTCGTGGCTGCGATAACAGTTTCCGGTGGATACAGTGTAGGTGATCTGTTCCCAGCCTTTGCCAGCCCTGCTGCGCTCGGCTGGATCGCCCTGTTGCTCGCCGGCTTTACCGTGCAAGCGAGCATTGAGGAGTTCGTTTTTCGCGGCTGGTTGTTCTCAACCATCATGCGGCGCTGGAACGCGACTGCCGCCTTCATATTATCGTCCGCCGCTTTTACCTTTCTTCACTTCTCACCCAGAACATCACTGTTGATGTTGGCCATGACCTTCATCTTCTCGATTTTCGCCTGCGCCTGGGTGTGTCGTTCGAATTCGATCTGGGGGGTGATGGGTTGGCACACCGGCTGGAACTGGTTTGGCGGCACCGGCTTTGATGTGCCGATTACGGGTTTGGAGAGCGGTCTACCCGCATTAGTGGTGAAATTGGTGCCTGTCGGGCCGGCCTGGCTCAATGGTGCAGGGGAGGGACCGGAAGCGAGTGTGTTTACGCTTGGCTTGCTGACTGCGGCGAGCCTGAGCCTTCTGTGGCTTGCAAGGTCGCGCGATCGAACCGCAATCGATCCGCGACGTTCGGAACACCAACTCTAGCCGTTTCACGCCATGAGAGATGGGAGCGGATGGTCGGTAAAACTACCGAGCTTGAAAGCGAAACCTGCAAAGGGCCACCAGTGCGCTGTCGGTATTTGCTTGCTGAGGCTTCGCTAAATCCTGCAACCTGGGCAAAATGTAGAGCAGAGCCAGCCGTCTTAGCCCGCATCGTGGATGTTCAATCGCGAACGTTCGCTTCAGTCATTTTCTTACCAGATCCAGACAGTCTGCACACCCGAACAAAGCGACCTTTTGCCAACGCAATCACGCATCAAATTGCAAGCTTGCCAGCCTTGCATAGAGGCCGCCAGCTTTGCTCAAGCTATCATGCGTGCCTTCTTCGACGATGCGGCCTTCGTCCATCACGATGATCCGGTCGGCCTTGCGCACAGTCGCCAGCCGGTGGGCGATGACGATGGTGGTGCGGCCTTCCATCAGATGTTCGAGCGCATCCTGCACCAGTCGCTCGCTTTCGGCATCCAAGGCGCTAGTCGCCTCGTCTAGCAGCAGGATCGGTGCATCGCGCAATAGCGCGCGCGCAATGGCAATCCGTTGCCGTTGGCCGCCCGACAGCCGCGCGCCACCCTCACCCAGATAGGTATCAAGGCCCTGTGGCAGTTCACGAAGGAAATTGCCTGCATTGGCTTGCTCCGCCGCGGCCCAGATAGCGGCATCATCGGCCAGCCAGTTGCCGTAGCGCAGATTGTCGCGTGCGGAGGCGGCGAAAAGCACCGTATCCTGCGGGACAAGCGCCATCCGTTGGCGGAACTCGGCGGGATCGGCGGATGTTAGCGCCACGCCGTCAATACGCACCGTGCCCGCTTCTGGATCATAAAATCGCTGCGCCAGTTGGAACAAGGTCGATTTGCCGGCACCCGATGGGCCGACCACGGCAACCGTTTCACCGGGCAGGATCTTCAGGCTGAAATCGCTGAGTGCGGCAACCTCCGGACGGGTCGGATAGCGGAATTTGACATTCTGGAACTCGATCTGTCCGCGCGGGGCGGGCATGGCGACGGGGTTTGCGGGAGGGGCAATATCGGGCACTTCCTGCATCAGCTGGGCCAATCGGGCGGATGCCCCTGCCGCGCGCGCCAGGTCGCCATAGACCTCGGAAAGCGCCCCGAACGCCCCGGCGACCAGTCCGCCATAAAGCACCAGCGCCATGATCGTGCCGCTGGTGATCGTTCCGGCGGCCACCTGCTCGGTCCCCTCCCAAACCAGCATGGTGATCGCGCCAAATATCAATGCGATTACAATCGCAGTCATCAACGCGCGAATTCGAATGCGCTTTTTGGCCGCAGTAAAGGTGTTCTCTACCGCATCGGAAAAGCGTTGACGCTCGCGGTTTTCTTGCCCGAAGGCTTGCACGATCTTGAGCGCACCCAGCGATTCCGAGGTGATGGTGCCGATGTCGGCAACGCGGTCCTGGCTGCTGCGCGAGGCCTTTTCCAGCCGCCGCCCCATATAGACGATGGGAAACACCACAAGCGGGATACCGAACAGCAGGATGGCAGTCAGCTTGGGCGCCATGCTGAACAGCAACGCGATGCCACCGATGCCGATCACGATATTGCGCAAAGCCACCGATACTGTGGTGCCTACTACCTGCTCGATAATCGCGGTATCCGATGTCATTCGGCTCGCGATTTCTGCGGGGCGGTTTTCTTCAAAAAAACGGGGTGCCAGGCGCAACAGATTGCTCTGTACCGCAACGCGGATATCGGCGACGACGCGTTCACCGAGCCAGCTGACAAAATAGAAGCGGAAAGCTGTAGCGAGGCCGAGAACGACAACAATAGCCAGCAGAATCTGGAAATAAGGGGCTACATCACCGCCATCCTGCGCAAAGCCGTTATCGATTACATATTTTGACCCCATAGGGATCGCCAAAGTCGCCCCTGCAGCTACGAGCAAAGCCAGTGCCGCAAAGACAATCTGCTTGGGATAGCGAACAGCATGTTTCCAGATCATACCCAGATTGGACAGGCGTTTGTTCGCAGGCATATCTGTCGGCGCGACGATTTGCGCTTCTGCTGTTCGCTCAAGGGCATTTTCAGTCATGCCAACCGCCTAGCAGCCGCTGCGCAGAGCCACAATCGCGGAGGAATAGGGGGTACGCTTTTTCTATGGTGCAATGCACAATAAATGCCTATGCTGTCGGGTGAAACAGGATACCGGTTTTTCCGGAACCAC
Organism: uncultured Sphingorhabdus sp.; assembly: GCF_937872355.1. GTDB lineage: Bacteria > Pseudomonadota > Alphaproteobacteria > Sphingomonadales > Sphingomonadaceae > Sphingorhabdus_B. The sequence goes on from NZ_CALMSV010000280.1 coordinate 5,731, forward strand.
GACATTCAGGGACGCACAGATGCTCTACACCGGTTACGATATTCAGCGCGGTTTTTTGGCCAGCGCAGGCTGGCTTGCCCAGAAGCAGGCCGATTTCCTCAACAATTTCACCAATTCGCCTTTGAACTATGGCAATCTGACCTCGGTTACAGCCTCTGCGCTAGACGTGTTCGCTCATTCGGTGATGCCGCGCGGCAAACCTGCATTCGGCATCAATGTCGTCGAAATTGACGGAAAGCATCTGCCTGTCGACGAACATAATGTCGCACGCAAGCCGTTCGGCCAGTTGAAGCATTTCATTTATGAGGGCAGCGAGAGCAAGCCGAAGCTGTTGATCTGTGCGCCGATGTCTGGCCATTTCGCGACATTGCTGCGTGGCACGGTCGAGCGGATGCTGCCTACCCATGACGTGTACATCACTGATTGGAAAGACGCGCGCGATGTGCCGCTGACCGGCGGCGGTTTCGACCTTGAAAGCTATATCGATTATCTGATCGAATGGCTCGAATTTATCGGCCCCGATGCAGGTGGCCGCGGTGCACATATGCTCGCCGTTTGCCAACCGTCAGTGCCTGCTTATGCCGCTGCGGCTATCATGAGCGCGAACAAGCATCCGCTTCGTCCGCGCACATTGACCATGATGGGCGGCCCGATCGATACGCGCGAGGCGCCGACTGCGGTCAACGATCACGCCACCCGCCGCCCGCATGACTGGTTCGTCCACAATGTGATCGCCACCGTGCCGCCTTATTACAAAGGTGCCGGTCGCCGCGTTTATCCAGGCTGGCTGCAACTCACCGGCTTCATGTCGATGAACCTCGGCAATCACATGATCAGCCACTGGTCAATGTTCTCGCACCTTGTCGAAGGCGATGGCGAAAGCGCCGACCGGCACAAGGAATTTTACGACGAATATCGCGCCGTGTGCGACATGACTGCCGAATTTTATCTGCAGACGGTCGACACCGTGTTCCAACGGCACCTGTTGCCCAAGGGTGAGTTCAACTATCGCGGCAAGCTGGTCGATCCGGGCGCGATTGACGATATCGCCTTGCTCGCAATCGAAGGAGAACGTGACGACATCAGCGGCATCGGCCAGACCAAGGCAGCCCTGACCATCGCGACCGGACTGCCCGAGGCGATGAAGCAATATCATATGGCCCCCGAAGTCGGTCATTATGGCATCTTCAACGGCAGCAAATGGCGCGAGAAGATTGCGCCGATCGTCGAAGACTGGATCCTGGCGCACAACGGCTAGACATTCTCGGCGACATTGCCCAAACCCCAACACCAAGCCTGATTGGGGGAGGGGCGCTTGAGTCTTCGCATTAGTGCCGCAATTGAACGCTGGCCGGTCGCAGGGCAGTTCATCATATCGCGCGGTGCCAAGACCTATGTTGATGTACTGGTCGCTGCGGCCAGTGATGGCACGCATGTCGGCCTGGGTGAGGCCACCGCGATTTACTATCATGGCGAAAGCGCTGAAAGCTGCCTGACGCAGATTGAAGATCTGATCGATACACTTGTGCCGATGGATGTGCGCGAGGCACGTCTAGCCATCCAATCGCTGCTACCCCCCGGTGCCGCCCGCAACGCGCTCGATTGTGCGCTTTGGGATTTGGAGGCCAAAGCTGCGGGCAAGCCCTTGTGGCAACTGGCTGGACTATCGGCTGTTCCCAAGCCGTTACAAACCGCATTCACCATCTCGCTTGGCGATCCTGCCGCGATGGAGAACGATGCTGCAAAGGCGGCGGCGCGGGGCTTCGAACTGCTCAAGCTGAAACTGACCGGTGAAGGCGACCGTGAACGGGTTGCCGCAGTCCGCAAAGGCGCGCCCGATGTGCGCCTGATTGTGGACGCCAACGAAAGCTGGGCTGCGCTCGATATCGAGGCGGAGGCAAGCGCTCTGGCAGCGCTGGGTGTGGAGATGATCGAGCAGCCAGTTCCGGTCGGGCAAGATGCGCTATTGGACGGGATTCAGTCCGCCGTGCCCTTCCTCGCCGATGAAAGCTGCCAGTCGAGTGCCGATCTGGAACTATGCGCCCGCTTTTATGATGGCATCAACATCAAACTCGACAAGGCCGGTGGGCTGACCGAGGCCTTGAAGATCGCGCGCGAGGCCGAGGCGCGCGGGTTGAAACTGATGGTGGGCTGCATGCTTTCAACCAGTCTTGGCGTTGCGCAAGAGGCGCAATGGGTGGATCTGGATGGGCCGATATTGCTGGCTGAAGATCGAGAAGATGGATTTTGCTTTGAAAAGGGTATGATCCTGCCGATGTGAACCGGCAGGATCGAATTTCGGATCAAACCGAGTCGAGATACTCTATCTCGGGCGCTCCCGCCAGGCAGGGGCCGAGTTTGGGGCCGGCTGCGCGGAAATAGTCGGTCTTGCCATGCGCATCGAGCGCGGCCTGATCGGCATAGGCTTCGAGTACGCGATAGACCTGGCCATTGGCGCGCGAGCGGGTGAGCGTGTAGAACAAATTGCCCGGCTCATTGGCGCGAACCTGCGCGGCGAGTTCGGTGAAGATTGCTTCAAATTCGGCGGTCTTGCCTTCTGCGACGGTCAGGGTCGCGACTACTCCAATTCCTGCCATTTGCATTCCTCTCTCTTGTTTTGGAAAATCGGATTCACTTCCGGCGATCAAGCGCCGGATCAAGTTCTTGCCCGGGGTCGAGCTGCACGCCGAAGCTGTTCAGCATCATTGAAACCTGGGTGTATTGGCCAACGGTCATCACCAGGTCCATCTTCTGCTTGTCGCTAAAGGAGGACAGAGCCGCCCAGCTGGCATCGCTGACGTGGAAATCACGGGTCAGATCATCGGTCGCGCGCAGCATGGCGCGGTCCGCCTCGCTCCATGACGGATCGTCGGGTCCGGCTTTGATCGCTTCGATTTCGGCTTCGGTGAGGCCAGCATCCAACCCGATGCGGGTGTGCTGGGTGAATTCATAACCCGACCCGCAATTATAGCCGACGCGCAGGATCACCAGCTCGCGGTCGCGCTCTGAAAGGCTGTTGCGGCGCGACAAAATGTAACCGCCCCATGCCAGAAAGGCGGTGAGCGCCTTGGGCGCGTGCACCATCGTGCGGAAAATGTTGAGGATGTGCCCGCCGGAACGGGTCACATCCTTTGCGGCTTCCACCATCGGTGCCAGTGCCTCGCGCTGCTCGTCATCGATCTTTTCGAGATCAACGGGGGCAATGCGAGGCGCCGACAATCGCATTTTAGAGTACTTCGAACAGCCCGGCTGCGCCCTGGCCGCCGCCGATGCACATGGTGACCACGGCATATTTGGCGCCGCGGCGCTTGCCTTCGATCAGCGCGTGGCCGGTGCAGCGTGCGCCGGTCATGCCGAAGGGGTGGCCGATCGAGATCGAGCCGCCATTGACGTTGAGCAGTTCATCAGGAATGCCCAGCTTGTCGCGGCAGTAAAGCACCTGCACAGCAAAGGCTTCGTTGAGTTCCCAAAGGCCGATATCGTCCATCTTCAGGTTGAAGCGTTCCAGCAGTTTGGGGATCGCGTAAACCGGGCCGATACCCATTTCGTCGGGTTCGGTGCCCGCGACCGCCATGCCAACATAGCGGCCGAGCGGGGTCAGGCCGCGCTTTTCGGCAACCTTGGCTTCCATCAGCACGCAGGACGAAGAGCCGTCCGAGAGCTGGCTGGCATTACCGGCGGTGATCGTATGGCCTTCGCCCATCACCGGCTTCAGGCTGGCTAGCCCTTCGAGCGTGGTGTCGGGGCGGTTGCAATCGTCACGGTCGGCGGTGACGTCTTTATACGAAACTTCCTTGGTTTCCTTGTCGACGATTGCCATGGTTGCAGAGCATGCGATGATTTCGTCATCGAACTTGCCTGCGGCCTGCGCGGCGGCGGTGCGCTGTTGCGACTGGAGCGAATATTCGTCCTGATATTCACGGCTGATATTGTAGCGCTTGGCGACCACTTCAGCGGTGCCGATCATCGGCATGTAGATGTGCGGGTGCATTTCGAGCAGCTGACGGTCGGGCTCGACGAACATCTTGCCGCTGCCGACGACTTTGGAAATGCTTTCAAGACCGCCGGCGACGCAAATGTCCATATTGTCGACCAGAATCTGCTTGGCAGCGGTCGCAATGGTCATCAGGCCTGACGAGCACTGGCGGTCAATGGTCATGGCGGGCACGGTGACGGGCAGGCCTGCGCGCAGGGCAGCAAGGCGCGCGACGTTGCCGCCGGTCGAACCCTGCTGGGCCGCGGTGCCCATCACGACATCGTCGATTTCGCCGCCTTCGAGGCCGGCACGCTCGACAGCGGCCTTGATCGAATAGGCACCGAGGGTCGCGCCGGTGGTGTTGTTGAATGCGCCGCGCGCTGCCTTGGTCAGCGGGGTGCGGGCGGTGGAAACGATTACTGCGTCACGCATGGAGGTAGTCCTTGATGTTGCTCCTCTCCCCTTGCGGGAGAGGATATGAAGCCTTGCCGCGTCAGCGGCTAGGCGGAATTGGAGAGGGGTGGACCATTGAGGGCGAAACACCCCCTCTCCCTCCCACGCCTTCGGCGCAGGCCCCTCCCTCTCCCGCAGGCGGGAGGGGAGAATCAGTTCAAACGAAGAACTGGGTGATCCACTCGGCGATGCAGGCCGGCTTTTCCTGGCCTTCAATCTCGAGCGTATATTCGATGGTCTGTTGCCACTGGCCGGGACGCTTCTCGTCCAGTTCCAAAAGCTTGAAATGCGCGCGGACGCGCTTGCCGACGCGCACGGGCGACAGGAAGCGGGTTTTGTTGCCGCCATAGTTGACGCCCATTTTGACGCCTTCGATCTTGGGGCAGCTTGATTTCGCCATCAGCACCGGAAGCAGCGAGAGCGAGAGGAAGCCGTGCGCGATGGTGCCGCCAAACGGCGTCATCTTTGCCATCTCTTCGTTGACGTGGATGAACTGGTGGTCGCCGGTTGCGTCGGCGAATTTGTTGACCATATCCTGATCGACCAGCATCCAATCCGAACTGCCGATGACTTCGCCGACCCGGCCTGCGAGTTCGGCAGGTGTTACTCCGCTCATATCCTGCTCCTTTTTGTGCAATGGTTTTCGAATTGCGCGCGGTTTTGCGCCTTTCTCGGGCGGTTGACAAGAGCCGCGCCATTTCGCGGCGCTGACCCTACGTCATATCGCAGCCGAGCCGAGACTGGGTCGCGAATCAGCCCTTTTTGCGCTGTGCCGACGCAGCTTTTTGCGGCTCCGCATAGGGCATGACCAGCGTGCCATCCGGCGCAGCAGTGTAGGTCGTCTGCGTCGGATAGGCGAACTCGATTCCCTCTTCTGCAAAACGTTTTGCAATGCCCAGACCAATTGCATGCCGCGCTTTGAACATCTCGTCGACATCTTCGCTCTGGACATCAAAGACCAGCTGGAAATCGAGCGAGCTGGGCGCGAATGTGTGAAAGCCGCCGCGAATGAAATCTGCGCCTTCGGCCTCGACGATTTCGCGCAGCAAATCCGGGACGCGCTGCGTCACTTCGACCGGCGTGTGATATACCAAGCTGATGAGGAAGGTGACGCGGCGATATACCGACTTTGTGTTGTTGGTGATTTCCTTTTCGAGCAGTTTCGAATTGGAGATGATCTTCTCCTCACCGGTTAACGCGCGCAGGCGGGTGCTTTTCATCCCGATGCGTTCGACCCGCGCGGTGGTGGTGTCATAGGTTATCGTGTCGCCGCGCTTGAAGGGCCGGTCAAAGATGATCGACATCGCTGCGAACAGGTCCGAAAAAATGCCCTGCGCCGCCAAACCGATGGCGATGCCACCGACACCGAGGCCCGCGATCAGTCCGGTTACATTAACCCCCAGATTGTCGAGGATGACGATTGCCGCGATGGCGAATAGGGCAAAGCTGACCAGCAGACGACTGAGCACCATCGCCCTTTGCATCGCCTCATGCTCACTGCCGCTATCGCTCGCACGCCGTTCGATAAGGCCGATGATGACCTCTCGCAGCCAGATTGCTACCTGGAGCACCACGGCGATGGTGAAAAGAACATCGATGGTTCGCGCAAGCGGGGTCGGCGCATTGGCATAGCCATTGACCAGTTCGACCGCGGCCATGATGCGGAAAAACTTACCAGTCCGTGCCAGCGTCCTTGCGATGATCGATTTCATCGCCGACCGGTCTTCGCTGTCGCGCGCAATCCTGGCGGCGCGCCGCTTGAGCCAGCTGAGCAACAGATACACCAAAGTGGCCGCGATCACGGCGACCGTTAGTTCGGCTATATTCCCGCGCACCCATTCGGAGACGACATCGGCGTAGTAGGTTAGTCGCGCGCTGATAGCGACAATCGGGTCATCGGGCATTTTGGGAAGCGGTGCAGTCATGGCTGCAACCCTAGCTAGCCGCTCCGCAGCGGGCAAGGGCCAGTCAGGATGCTGCTTTTATCTCGCTGGCTTTCATCCGCTGCTTTCGGATGGGCGTCCATGCCGCCTCGCTGCGCCGTCGTGCCAGATAGGTGTCGAGCCCCAACTGCATCGCCACCAGCATATAGACGAACGGCTGGAAGGCGATGCCGACGAACAGCGAACCGACCAGATAGATAATCTGGGCATTTTGCAGCGCGGTCGCCAGCGGTGCGACCCAGCTTTCGTCGGGCCGGTTGCGCCTCTTGTACAAGCGCGCAATCACCTCCATCCGCCAAACGCCGCCGACATGGATCAGCAGCCAGATGATCAGGCCGGGAAAGCCCTGTTCCCCCAGCATTTCGAAGTAACTGCTATGATAGGCGCGGCCCTGGTCGACGATTTCCTTTCGGTCGACCGCACCGGTATCGAAGCCATTTTCGTCGACGACGGGCAGGTCATAACGAATCTTGTTGATGCGATAGGCATCGAATCCCCCGCCAAAGGGATGTTCCTGCACAAATTCCCAGGTCCATTTCCAGACGGCGATCCGCGTCGAAGCGGATTCGTCGGCCTTGTAATCCTTGATCGTTTCCATCCGGTCCGAGAAAGCGGACGGGATGAATGGTATCGCAGCCAGCCCGACAAGCGCGGCACCTGTCAGATAGAGAAACCGGCGCTTGGTCTGGCGGATGAACAGCAGTGCGAGCACCGCGATGCATACCAGCCCGGTTCGCGCCTGCGTGCCGACAGGGATCAGCAGTGCGGCGAAAGTCAACGCAGCTGCATAGGTCTTCACCTTCCAGTCGGGTTTGAAGATCGTGCCATGCTGCGCCAGCCAGACGATAAGCGGTATGATGGCAATCGCCACGCAACTGATGATGCTGCCTTCATACAGCCCGGAATTGTCATTGACGAGCAGGACCAGCGAGCCGTAGCCGCCGCCACCCAGCGCCGTCTTTATCCCGCCAGTAACGATTAGCGCCGAGGCGCAGAGCACCAGCGTCAACGCCAGGGCTTCGATGCGCAGCTTGGTCTTGAGCAACAAGGGAAGGAAAGCTGCGAAAACCAGCGCTTTCCAAACCCAACTCCATTTTTCCTGCGCGGCCAAAGGTTCGACTGCGACGGTGGTGGAATATCCGCAATAGGCCAGCAGCACGAGCAGCAGTGCCCATCGTGGCGAAACCCGCACATCGCGTTTATCATCGCTGACGAGAAATCCTAGGAAGGCCAAAGCGAACAGGATCAGCGACAGCGGAATCGAATTGAGCAGGAAATAGCTCAACCGTTGCGGTGCGATGATATCGATATAGGCATAGACCAAAGTGAACAGGAATGGCCGCTTGAACGCCATCAGCATCAGCAGGCCTAAATAGCCGACGAAAAACAGGTCACGCATTGGACTGCGTATCCTTTTGGCCAACCCGTTTTCGCTTTACCGCGCCAAAGCCTTGTGGTTCGGCATCGGGTTCTGGCGGCGCTTCGCTGTCGAGATCGTCACGCTTGGTCAGCAACCAGAAGGCGAGCAGGAGCAGGCTATGACTCAGCAATATCGATAGATTGTCGATCATGCGGCGTTGCGTCCCTGCCAGCCCCTTTGCATCGGGGACATAGCGTGAAATTGAAAAATCGCGAAAAGCATTAGCCGCTTTGGGTTGACGCGGCGTTAAATATATTGCGGCTAGGGAGAGACCATGCCTCGGATATTGCACGTTCTCGACCACAGCCTGCCGCTGCACAGCGGCTATACTTTTCGCACGCGCGCAATCTTGAAATCGCAGATCGGTGCGGGGTGGGACGTGCGCGGGCTGACAGGGGTGCGGCAGTATCAGCATGGGCAGATGCCCGATGCACTGCAGGAGGAAGCCGAAGGGTTGCATTTCTTCCGCACGCCGCACCATGTTTCGGGGCCCTCTGGTTTGCGGGAGTGGCGCGAAATCCGGGCGCTTGAACAGCGTATCATCGAAGTGCATCGCGAATGGCCGTTCGACATCGTACATGCCCATTCGCCGGCGCTGAACGGTCTGGCCGCCGCGCGCGCTGCGGCAAAATTGGGGCTACCCTTCGTTTATGAAATTCGCGCCTTTTGGGAGGATGCAGCCGTCGGGAATGGCAGTGGGACCGAAGGTTCACTCAAATATCGCCTGACCCGTGCGCTCGAAAACCATGTTGTTGCCCGCGCCGACAAGGTGGCGGTGATCTGCGAAGGGTTGCGCTCCGATCTGGTCGCGCGCGGTTTTGACGCGGGAAAGATTTTCGTTTCGCCCAATGGCGTCGATATGGACATGTTCGGAAATCCACCGCCACGCGATGAGGCATTGGCGGCGGAACTCGGGCTGACCGGCAGGGATGTGATTGGCTATATCGGGAGCTTCTATGACTATGAAGGCCTTGACGATTTGATTGCGGCCATGGCGCACTTGGGTGGCGCGGCCAAGGACGCGCATCTGTTGCTCGTCGGCGGCGGGCCGCTGGAAAAGGCGTTGCGCGTTCAGGCAGAGGCTTCGCCAGCCGCCGATCGAATCCATTTCGTCGGTCGCGTTCCGCATGAAGAGGTGGAGCGCTATTACAGCTTGGTCGATGTTCTCGCTTACCCGCGCAAGCGGATGCGGCTGACCGATCTGGTGACCCCTCTGAAACCATTGGAAGCGATGGCGCAGGGTCGGCTGGTTGCTGCCTCTGATGTGGGTGGGCATCGCGAATTGATCGAGAACGGGGTGACGGGTGCGCTGTTCCCCGCCGATGATCCGAAAGGTGCGGCAAAGGCCATCGACGCACTGTTTGCGGACAAGGCGATGTGGCCTGATCGCAAAGCCAATGCGCGCGCCTTTGTCGAAAAAGAGCGCAATTGGCAGAAGAACATAATGCGTTACGATCCTGTTTACCATTTCCTGTTAGGCCGTGCTAAACAGGGGTAAAGTTGCGGCTTGACCGCAGCGTAAAGCCCGACGGAACAGGGTAGTTATGCAGTCGAAGCTGAATCTCGATCACCAGACCAAAGCCGTTGCCATGGCGACGGGTGGTGCCGCCATTGCCGCCATCGCCGCGATGTTCGTACCGACCGGTATCTGGGAAACATTGACCGGATCGACCGGGGTATCGGAGATGATTCCGGCAACCGCTGCGCCGCTGGGCGATACAGCGCGGGCACTGATTTCCTACGCTTTTGGTGCGTTGACGCTAGTGATTCTGACGGTGTTGTTCCTCCGCAAAACTGCTTCGCCCGAGTGGACCGCGATCGCGGAGCCGGAAAATGCGCGTGATTTTGACGGTCCGGAAATCGTTGAAACTACAACTGAAACCGAAGTCGAACCCCTGCTGGACGCTGAAGAGTCGATTGACGAACCGGACGATGAGGTTCGCGGGTCGCTGATTTCGCGCCTGCGCAGCCGCATTGCCGCCTTTGCCGAAGCGCGCCGTGGTGCTGGAGACATTACCGACCTTGAAGACCTGCCCAAGCTGCGCTCCGGCGATGCCCATCCCGACGCGCCACCACGCCGTCCTTTTTCGGCCAACCGCGACCTGGTGGACGCTGATGCCGTTGAAGTGACAACCGAAACAGCCATTGTCGAGCAGGTGGAGGCTGAATGGGTCGAACCCGTGGAAGCCGAGATGGAACAGGCTGTTGAAATTGCTGAAGTCGAGGCCGTAATCGAAGAACCCGCTGCCGCCCCCGCGGCGGCCGCTGTTGAACCTGTCGCTGCTGCAACACTGGCTACCGAGCCTGTTTCTGGTATCGCATCGCTGGACGATATGGTCACCCGGTTTGAATCAGCCTTGGCTGAACGCGACGCGCAACTGGCGCATATCGAGAGCATTGCCAACGAATTGCAGTCCTCGAACGTTCAGCCGATCCGCCCGGATATCGAAGCGCCCTCCGCCTATGAACCCGCGCCCATAGAACAGGTGCCGCTGCGTGCAGTCGAGCCGGTGGCAATGGAGCCCGTGGATGTGCCGCAACGGCCCGAGTCCGAGGAACTGGATGCTGCCCTGCGCTCGGCTCTCGAAACACTCCACCGGATGAACGCGCGCACGCGCTAAGTCTTACTCGTCTAGCAACAAGGCTTCGACAGTCAGTAACAGCGCATCTTCCGAGTCAGATATTTCGCTGACGACTATGTCGGCGACCAGCTGACGGCGAAGGCTGAATTCCGTTTCAGGCAGCGCTTGTGCAAAATGCGCGGCCCGTTCGTGGCGCTGCTCGCCTTCCAAACCTAGCAAGACGGTCACACGCTCTCCTGCAAATGTCGCGCTATGCCAGCCAGTCGCCTTGCGACTGCGAACGCCCGCACCAGGCAGCAGGGCCAGCAGCGCGCTTGATAGCGGGCAGGTTGTGGACGCGCCGCTCATGCCGCCTCCTGCACGCCAAGCAGCTCAGGGTGCCGTACATAGGCGGCCATGAAAGCCTCGGCCTTGATCGCCATCGCCGGGCGCAGGCAACGACCGTTGCGCATATCGAGCACCAGCCGCGGGTCGCGGGCAACCCGGCGTCCGAAGGTGGTTGGTGCCATATTGTGCTGCCGCAGGAATCGTTCGATTTTCCGATTGATGTGCATTTGCGTTCCTTTCCATCAGGCACCACCCTTTCCGGTTGCTCGCACCGACGAATCGATGAGAACATGATAGGAACATTGCTGATAGGAAAAATCCTACTTGTCTAGGAAAAATCCTATTGCTAAGGAAGAATGATGGTAAACAGCGATCCGCGTGCCGAACTTGAACGGCTGGTGCAGGCGCATGGCGACGATTACTCGTCGCTATCGCGGCTGGTCGGGCGCAATCCCGCATATATCCAGCAATATATCAAGCGTGGCAGCCCGAAGAACTTGCCCGAGCGCGAACGCAACATCCTTGCCCGCTATTATGGCGTTGCGCCGCAGCTGTTAGGCGCGCCGGAGGAGGAAGGCAGCGGGAAACGCGGCGGTTTGAAGCTGGTTCCCAAACTGGCCGTTGGCGCATCGGCAGGGGCAGGGGCGCTGGCCGAGGGAGAGGCGCTTGCGGGCAAGGTCGGCTTTGATGAGGCCTGGTTGCGAAAGCTGGGCGTTGAACCACGCAATGTCTCGTTGATCCGCGTCGAGGGCGATTCGATGCAACCGGTGCTAAACGATGGCGACGACATCATGGTCGACAAGGGTGCGGCACTGAAGCCGCTGCGCGACGGCATCCATGTTATCCGCATCGACGGGGTATTGGTGGTCAAACGACTGGCGCGTGCGCCGGGTGGGCGGCTGTCGGTGCTGTCGGATAATCCCGCTTACCCATCATGGTCCGATCGTGATCCGGCAGAGGTTCAGGTGGTGGGCCGCGTGGTCTGGGTGGGACGGCGGCTTTGAAGGGCTTGCGTTCGTCACAGCACGCCGCCACATATCGGCGATGAGCAACGTCACCTCGAACATGAACGCCCAGCCGCCCCTAAAAGCGGTCATCATCCCCGTCACTCCGCTGCAGCAGAACTGCACGCTTTTCTGGTGTACCGAAACCAACAAGGGCGCGCTCGTCGATCCGGGTGGTGATCTGCACAAGCTCAAGGATGCGGTGGCAAAGACGGGCGTCGAGCTGGAAAAGCTGCTCGTGACCCATGGCCATCTCGACCATTGCGGGCAGACGGGGCTGCTGGCGCAGGAACTGGGCCTGAAAATCGAAGGGCCGCATGAAGAAGACCGCTTCTGGATCGCGCAGCTAGACGATGATGGCAAGCGCTGGGGGATGGACGCCAAGACGTTCGAGCCAGACCGCTGGCTGCAAGACGGCGATACCGTGACCGTCGGCAATCTGACGCTCGACGTCATCCACTGCCCAGGGCACACGCCGGGGCATGTCGTTTTCTACCACGGGCCGAGCCGTCTCGCGATTGTCGGAGATGTTCTTTTCCAGGGTTCCATCGGCCGCACCGATTTTCCGCGCGGCAATCATCAGGACCTGATCGATTCAATCACCAAGAAGCTATGGCCGCTGGGCGACGACGTGACCTTCATCCCCGGCCACGGCCCGACGAGCAATTTTGGTCATGAGCGCAAGATCAACGCCTATGTCTCGGATTATGCGTTGAGCTAAAGAGTGTTTCCCCTCCCGCAGGCGGGAGGGGCAGTGCCATCCTTAACCCAGTTTCGAATACACACTCCACAACGCATAGCCAGCGAGACCCAGCAGCGTCAGAAATGTGATCAGCGTGCCGACCATGCGGCCTTTCCCGAAAGTGCCGCCATCCATGCCCAGGCCGTGAGCAAGGCGTCCGAAGATATAGATGATGCCTACATACCAGAGCCAGCTCGCGCTGCCCTGTGTGGCTTCGAGTGCTGCAATCAGCAGCAGCACGAAAGGTGCACTTTCGACGAAATTGGCGTGCGCGCGCATGCGGCGGATCAGGAACTCGTCGCCGCCATCGCCGATCGATACGCCGCCCTTGGTGCGCGCCTGTCCGCAGCGGATCATCAGCCAGATATTGACCAGCGCGGCACCCGCAGCGATCGTCAGGGTAATCGGTAATGTAAGCATTTAATGTCCTCCCGTTGATTGAAAGCGGTGCTATCAGCCATCTGCGAACTTGCAAAGCACGGAAAAATCGGTATTAGCCGCCCCTCATCCGCAGCTTTGGGTGTTTGGACGCCGCTTCCGGCATTGCTTGCCAGCGTCGCTATTCGCTTTTAAAGCCGTAGAAACATTATATTTTTTGAAATGGAACAGGTGCCGAGATGGCTGTCCCCAAGAGAAAAACTTCGCCGTCCAAGCGCGGCATGCGTCGTAGCCATGATTCGCTGAAGGTCGAAGCCTTTCAGGAATGCTCGAACTGCGGTGAACTGAAGCGTCCGCACCATGTGTGCAACGCATGTGGCCATTATAACGGCCGCGAAATCCTCGCTGTCGCCTAATTTCCGGACAATCGCTCTTCTCCACGGAGGGATGATATCGTGACCACTTCACCGCGTATCGCTATTGACGCGATGGGCGGTGATGAAGGCGTTCGCGTGATGGTCGCGGGCGCTGCACTGGCGCGCCACCGGCACGAAAGTTTCAAATTCCTGCTGGTCGGGGATGAGGTGCAGATCAAGGCTGCACTCGAAAACCACCCAAACCTGCGCGCCGCTTCCGAAATACTGCACACCACCGAAGTCGTCACCGGTGACGACAAACCCAGCCAGGCGCTGCGCAAATCGCGCGGCAGCTCGATGGGGCTGGCGATCAACGCGGTGAAAGCCGGCGATGCCGCTGCCGCAGTCAGCGCGGGCAACACCGGCGCATTGATGGCGATGGCCAAGGTCGCGCTGCGCACCATGCCGGGAATTGACCGGCCCGCGCTTGCCGCATTGCTGCCGACGTTGACCGATACCGATGTGGTGATGCTTGATCTGGGCGCGAACACCGAATGCGACGCACGCAACCTCGTGCAGTTTGCGGTGATGGGGGCGGCCTATTCGCGCATCCTTTATAATTTCGAAAAGCCGCGCGTCCGTCTGCTCAACATCGGCACCGAAGAGATGAAGGGCACCGACAGTCTGCGCTTTGCCGCCCAGCATCTGCGCGACAGCCCCGAATTGCACATGGCATTTCAGGGCTTTATCGAGGCCGACAAGATCAATCGCGGCGATTGCGACGTCGTCGTCTGCGACGGCTTTTCAGGCAATATCGCGCTGAAATCGATCGAAGGTGCGGCGCGCTTCGTGACCGACCTGCTGCGCCGCGCTTTTACCAGCTCGATACGGTCCAAATTCGGTTTCCTTGTCTCGCGCCCTGCGACCGAGTTGCTCAAGCATCATCTCGATCCGAACAACCATAATGGCGCGGTTTTCCTTGGCCTCAATGGTGTTGTCGTGAAAAGCCATGGCAGTGCGAGTATCGAGGGCGTGGCCAATGCGGTTAAGGTTGCGGCCCGACTGGTCGAGGATGACATCACCACGCGCATTGCGCAGGATCTGGAACAGATCGCAGGCAAGGAAGTTATCGAGGAATGAGTGGGTCCGCGCTTCGCGCCGTCATTAAAGGGACGGGATCCGCACTGCCGAAGCGCCGTGTTTCCAACGCCGAGCTGGCTGCCCAAGTCGATACTTCGGACGAGTGGATCACCGAGCGCACAGGAATCAAATTCCGGCACGTCGCCGGTCCAGACGAAACCACCGCCACTTTGGGTGCCGAAGCGGCGCGTAACGCGCTTAATGCGGCGGGTATGACCGAGGCTCATATCGACCTCATCATTGTCGCGACCTGCACGCCCGACCAGACCTTCCCGGCAGCAGCCACCAAGGTGCAGCATATATTAGGGCATCATGGCGGCGTTGCCTTTGACGTCGCGGCGGTTTGCTCCGGTTTTCTCTATGGCTTTTCGGTTGCAGAAAGCATGATCCGTGCTGGTTCTGCCAAAAACGCGCTGGTGATTGGAGCGGAAACGATGACGCGGCTGCTCGATTGGGAAGATCGGGGTACTTGCGTGCTGTTCGGCGATGGTGCAGGTGCTGTCGTTCTTTCGGGTGAAGTGGGCGAGCGCGGCGTTCTTGCTACGCAGCTCCATGCCGACGGGCGGCATAACGAATTGCTCTACGTCGATGGCGGGCCATCAACAACGGGCACCGTGGGTAAATTGCGGATGCAGGGTCGTGAGGTGTTTCGCCATGCGGTGACCAACCTTGCCAGCGTCATGCACGAAGTGCTCGAACAGGCCGAACTGGCGCCTTCGGACATTGACTGGGTCGTGCCGCATCAGGCCAATGCGCGCATTATAGATGCGACCGTGAAGAAGCTCGGGTTACCGGCTGAACGCGTGGTTCTGACCGTTTCTGAACATGCCAATACCTCGGCTGCGTCGGTGCCGCTTGCGCTTGATGTTGCCGTTCGCGACGGTCGCATTACGGCTGGCGATGTAGTCGTTTTGGAGGCGATGGGCGGCGGATTTACATGGGGCGCTTCGGTCGTTCGTATGTGACCTATTTTCGGACGCGTAAAAATTCGTCCAGCATTTTACATCCTCCTGAAATTGCTATATGTTCCAAAGGAATCACGGGGGTCGCGTGAATTACGGAGGAGAAACCATGGCAGATGCTGGTACTTTGACGCGCGCGGATATTGCGGAAGCAATTAATCGCCAAGTGGGTCTATCAAGGGCAGATGCCTCGGCGATGATCGAATCGTTGCTTGATCACGTCCTCGATGCACTTGTGGCGGGGGGGGAGGGGGAAAACTCCCGCCTTGGGACTTTTGTGCTGCGCGGCAAAGCGCAACGCCCCGGGCGCCAGCCGAAAACAGGGGGCGAAGGGGCGAGAACGCCCCGCGCGAGCCAGGGCCTGCGCCACAAGGTCAAATAATCCACGATGGACAAGGCACCCGAAGCGTTTTTGACCATTGGCGAAATGGCCGACCAGCTTGGCGTAAAAACGCACATCTTGCGCTATTGGGAAGAACAGTTTCCGATGCTTAAGCCGTTGAAGCGCGCAGGCGGTCGGCGGTTGTACCGGCCATCCGATGTGGCCCTGCTCGACCAGATACAGGACCTACTCACCAACCAGGGCTATACTATTCGTGGTGCGCGCAGCTTTCTGGCGAAAGGCGGTAAGGCACAGCCTGCTTCGCCGCCGCCTGCGGTCGAGCCGGCGCCGGTTGCTCAACCGGCCCCGATTGGTGACCTGTTTGCAGCACCGGCGCCATCGAAACTGGTTCCGGAATTGCGCGCCATCCGTGATCGGCTGGCACAAGCCTTGGCCGCGGCCTGACCTATTCGATTGTATAATCAGGCAGGGAATGAAACGCGCTACGCAGCGCGTCTGACCATTTGTCTGACACCGATCGGTAATAGGGGTCATCCTCAGTAATCCGGCGCTTCTGCAGCGGTTCGAATTGGTCGCGCGGCAGCAGCAGCATGTCGAGCGGCAGGGCAACCGAAAGGTTCGCTGCCATCGTCGAATCAAATGACACCATCAGCAGCTTGACTGCGCTTTCAAAGCTCATGTCCGACTGGAAACCGCGCACCAGTATTGGGCGGCCATATTTGGTTTCGC
This sequence comes from uncultured Sphingorhabdus sp., assembly GCF_937872355.1. Classification (GTDB taxonomy): domain Bacteria; phylum Pseudomonadota; class Alphaproteobacteria; order Sphingomonadales; family Sphingomonadaceae; genus Sphingorhabdus_B. The sequence continues at coordinate 22,086 of NZ_CALMSV010000280.1, forward strand.
CGATCTGGAAGAAGGGCGTGTCTTCCGAGGCTTCGATGAAATTGCCTTCGGGGTAGATCATGAACAGGCGCGGCTCCATGCCTTTGATCTGTCCTCCAACGATCAGCGTAGCGTTGAAAGTTGTTTCGGCATTGAGCCCGGTCTGTTCGCGTGTGCGGATGGTTTCGCGCAAAAGATCGCCGATGATCTGCGCGACTTGGAACATAGAGGCTGCGGCAAGAATGGAAGGGTTTCGCTCCTCGGGGGCTTTGGTGCGCTCGGCCAGCATGCTGATAACTGACTGTGTCGTTGCCAGATTGCCCGCCGTCATTATCGTGATGTGGCGCTCGCCCGGCTTTTCAAAGCTGTGCATCTTGCGGAAGGTGGAGATATTGTCGACGCCCGAATTGGTGCGCGTGTCCGACATGAACACCAGCCCCGAATCCAGCTTCATCCCAACGCAATAGGTCACTCTAGTCTTGCCCCTGAATCCCTTTTGCCCACGCGTTACTGTTCAACAGCGAGGCTGACAACCATGCTCTGTTCGCCGCCGCCATAGGAAATGCCCGAAATGGGGGCCGCCTCGGCATAATCGGCACCGGTGGCGACGCGGACATAGCGCAGATCGGGGCTGATGCCGTTGGATACATCAAAACCGACCCAGCCCAACCCTTTGACATGCGCTTCGGCCCAGGCGTGGCTCGCCTCTTGCTCTACGCGATCAGTGAGCATCAGATAGCCGCTGACATAGCGGGCGGGAATGCCAAGGCTGCGCGCTGCCGCGATGAAGATATGCGCATGATCCTGACAGACGCCGTGACCAGCGGCGAGGGCTGCGTCTGCCGTGGTCGCGGAATCGGTGTGACCGATATCATAGCGTACCGCGCCCAGAATCTTGGTCGAAAGCCTATGCAATGTCGCCAATAGGTCGTCGCCTTCGGCAACCGCCGACCGGGCAAGTACCTGTATCTCGCGCGTAGGCTCAGTTAATGGGGTTGGTCGCAGGAAATACCACAGCGGTACATGCCCGCCATGCCGCCCCATGATCCCGGCCGTGTCGTTGGTTTCAACCTCGCCATCGCAGCGGACGATGATTTCACCCGCACCTTCGTTGATACTCACCAGCAGAATGTGGTTGTTATGATAGTCGATATAGTCGGCTTCGACCTTGCCGCCCTCAACCTCGGTTTTCCAATGCAAGATTTTTTGCGCAGCATTCTCCTTGGGGATCAGCCGCAACCGCTGAAGCCCATAGGGTACCGGATGTTCGAACTTATAATGGGTGCGGTGATGGATTTTCAGCAGCATCGCATCACCCATTGAACCTGTAGTCGCGCTCAATCTGGCCTGCCAGCTGCGCATTGCAGGTCATGAAGTCGGTCAAGAATTCATGCAGCCCGCTTTCGAATATTGCCTCGATCGGGCGCGTTTGTAGGCCGTTGTGGATTTCGTCGGCCAGATCGTGCGACGGCATGCGGCTGCCATAATCTTTTTCCAGATAGCAGAGATTGCCGTGCAGTTTCTGGTAACAGAAGGCGAGTGAGCGCGGGAAGCGTTCATCGAGGATAAGGAATTCGGCGACGCCTACGGGCCGCGTGTCGCCTGCATTGAGCCAGCGGAACGCGTGCTCGGCAGAGACCGAACGCAGGATCGTTTCCCACTGCACATTGTCGAGCGAAGAGCCGACAAAAGAGAGCGACGGAAGTAGCACATAATATTTGACGTCCAGGATACGCGCGGTGCTGTCTGCGCGCTCAAGGAAGGTACCGAGGCGTGCAAAATTGTAGACATCGATCCGCAGCATCGATCCGTGCAGCGCACCGCGCACCTGCGCTGATTGCTGGCGGATCATCGAAATAATTCCAGGAAGATCGGTTTCACGAACCGGGCGGGCCAGCGCCTCCTTCATCCGCATCCAGAAGGTGTTGGTCGCTTCCCACACTTCGCGGGTCAACGCCGTGCGCGTCATCCGCGCATTGTGCCGTGCGGTTTCGAGCATGTTGAGGATTGAGGAAGCGTTGGTCTTGTCGCGCAGCAGGAAATTGACGACATGTGCGGATGAATAATCGTCGAACTTGGCTTCATAGGCGGATTGCAAGCCCGCGGTGGTTATCACCGAGCGCCATTCTTCATCGGACCCGGTGTTGCGCGTCAGTGCCATGCGGTGCCCCGCTTCGAGCAGGCGCGCCATATTTTCGCACCGCTCCAAGTATCGGAACATCCAGAATATGCCGCCTGCCGTGCGCCCTAGCATCTAGTCCTCCAGCACCCAGCTGTCCTTGGTGCCGCCGCCCTGGCTCGAATTGACCACCAGCGACCCTTTTTTGAGCGCGACGCGGGTCAGCCCGCCGGGTGTGATCTCGATACCTTTGGGGGAAACGAGGACGAAAGGCCGAAGGTCGACATGGCGCGGCGCAAGGCCAGCCTTGGTCAGCACTGGAACGGTGGATAGCGCGAGAGTGGGTTGCGCGATATAATTGCCGGGGCGTGCCTTTAGCTTTTTGGCAAAGGCCTCCAGCTCGGCCTTGCTGGCCGCTGGCCCCACCAGCATGCCATAGCCGCCCGAGCCATGGACTTCCTTGACAACCAATTCCTTGAGGTGTGCGAGCACATATTTGAGCGCATCCGGCTCGGCACAGCGCCAGGTGGGCACATTGGCCAGCAGGGGTTTCTCGCCGGTATAGAATTCCACGATCTCGGGCATGTAGCTGTAAATCGCCTTGTCGTCGGCGATACCAGTGCCGGGCGCATTGGCGATGGTAATCTTGCCGGCGCGGTACAAATCCATGATGCCCGGCACGCCGAGTTGCGATTCCGGACGGAAGGTCATGGGGTCGAGATAATCGTCATCGACGCGGCGATAGAGGACGTCGATCGGCTTGTAGCCTTGCGTGGTTCGCATGGCGACGCGGCCGTCGACGATCCTCAGGTCATGCCCCTCGACCAGTTCTGCCCCCATTTGGTCGGCAAGGAAGGCATGCTCGAAATAGGCGCTGTTGTAGATCCCCGGCGTCAGCACTGCGACTACCGGGCGGCCATCGCAGCCCTCTGGCGCACAGGCTTCGAGCGACCTGCGCAAATTCTTTGGATAGCTACCCACTTCGCGCACACGGATTGCGCTGAACAGTTCGGGGAACATGTTCATCATCGTCTCGCGATTTTCGAGCATGTAGGAGACACCCGAGGGCGTGCGCGCATTATCCTCCAGCACCATGAATTCATCCGGCCCGGTTCGCACAAGGTCGATACCGACGATGTGCGTGTAGATCGCTCCGGGAGGCGTGAAGCCGATCATCTGCGGCAGGAAGGCGGCGTTGTCGCGCAGCATCTCGACCGGCAGGCGGCCGGAGCGGACAATTTCCTGCCGATGGTAGAGATCGTGCAGGAACGCATTGAGCGCGCGCACCCGTTGTTCGATGCCTCGCGTGAGCCGCCGCCACTCGCGCGCGGA
>NZ_CALMSV010000281.1 GCF_937872355.1 uncultured Sphingorhabdus sp.
CGGTGGAGACATAGGTGAAATGCCCCGCCACCCCGGCGGCATTCAGCGCCGCCAGCAACTGCGCCTTGGTAGAGCTTCTGGTCGGCTACCAATTGCTCAACCGGAATGGCAGCCAGCGCATTTACCAATGGCGCACGCTTCGCATCCGCCGCCTGTATTTCTGCGGCCAACTGCCCCCGGCTCGTCCAGCCCAGCATCCCCTTGGTCGCGCTATCGACCAGCGGCCATGCCGGGTACATGATGACATAAGCCAGCGCCCAGATGATCGTGGTATAAAAGGTCCACAACCACCAGCGCGGGAGCGGTGTATTCAGTTCCTCGATACCGTCCCATTCATGGCCGACAAAGGCCGTGCCCGTGGGCTGGTCGATACGTTGGGTGTCGTCACCAGGTTTTTTAGCCATTGTCGTCGTCCCTGAAAATCATGTTCGCCGCAGCGTCATGGTCGCGGCTTGCCCCCTTGCGAAATGTCCAACCGATGAGCCCCAGAAAGAGGAGGAAGGTGAATACCAGCCCCCAGCTGTCGGCAAATGCGCGTGCGGATTCATAGTTCATTTCGCTGCCTCCGCGTTGGGCACCTGCTGTGCAGCCGCTTTCTTGTGGTCAACCAGCGTGCCCAGCATCTGCAGATAGGCAACCAAGGCGTCCATTTCGGTTACGCGTGACGGATCGCCATCATAATCGCGAATCTGGACCTTGGCGTAGCGCTTTTTCAGCCCTTCGCTGTCGGCATTGGGGTCGGCCTGAGCGACCAGATCGGCATTCGCCTCGGCAATTGCTTCCTTGCTGTAAGGCACGCCAACCCGGCTCAGCGCGGTCAGATGCTTGGTCATGTCGCCTGCATTGAGATCGCGTTCGGCAAGGAAGGCATAAGGCGGCATGATCGATTCAGGCACAACCGCGCGCGGGTCTTTCAAATGCGCGCGGTGCCATTCATCTGAATAGCGACCGCCAACCCGCGCCAGATCAGGCCCGGTACGCTTTGAACCCCATTGGAACGGGTGGTCGTACATGCTTTCTGCGGCAAGGCTGTACTGCCCATAACGTTCCACTTCGTCGCGGAACGGGCGTACTTGCTGGCTGTGGCAGACATAGCAGCCTTCACGCATGTAAATGTTGCGACCGGCTTGCTCCAACGGTGTGTACGGCCGCATCCCCTCCACCTTTTCAACCGTAGAGTCGATCCAGAAGAGTGGCGTGATCTGCACCAGACCGCCAATTGCGACGGTGACCAGAGCGAAGAGGCCAAGCAGGGCAACGTTACGCTCCAGCTTGCCATGTTCAATGATACGGAATGCCATCGTTGTTGCTCCTTATTCGGCCGGTACGGCAACCGCCGGGCGGTCCGCTTCAGGATTGTAGGGTGTTTCGGTCATCGGCAGCTCTTCACGGAGCGGCGAACCGGCGATCGTCTTCCAGATATTGACCGTCATCACCAAGGCCCCTGCAAGGTAGAGCAAGCCGCCAAAGGCGCGGATCAGATACATCGGGAACATCGCATCGACCGTTTCGACGAAGGAGTAGACGAGATAACCGTCCGCCCCATATTCTCGCCACATCAGGCCCTGCATGATGCCGGAGACCCACATGGCCGAGGCGTAGAAAACGATCCCTGCGCTGGCGAGCCAGAAGTGCCAGTTCACCATACGCAGCGAATAGAGACGCTGGCGGTTCCACAGGCGCGGTGCGAGATAATAGAGGCAGCCGAAGGTCACCATACCATTCCAACCCAACGCGCCAGAGTGGACGTGACCAATGGTCCAGTCAGTATAGTGCGACAGGCTGTTCACCGCCTTGATCGACAGCATTGGCCCTTCGAAGGTCGACATGCCGTAGAAGGCGAGGCTCATGACGAACATGCGGGTGATCGGATCGGTACGGATCTTGTCCCACGCGCCATTGAGCGTCATCAGACCGTTAATCATCCCGCCCCAGCTGGGCATCCACAACATGATCGAGAAGACCATGCCCAGCGTCTGCGCCCAATCGGGCAGCGCGGTATAGTGCAAATGGTGCGGACCCGCCCAGATATAGAGGAAGATCAACGACCAGAAGTGGATGATCGACAGGCGATAGCTGTAGACCGGACGTTCGGCCTGTTTCGGCACGAAATAGTACATCATCGCCAGGAAGCCTGCGGTCAGGAAGAAACCCACCGCATTATGGCCATACCACCATTGGGTCAGCGCATCCTGTACGCCGGCAAAGGCGCTGTAGCTCTTCGTGCCGAGCAGGCTGGCGGGCATCGACAGATTGTTGACGAGATGCAACATCGCGATGGTGATGATAAAGGCGAGGTAGAACCAGTTTGCCACATAGATGTGGGGTTCTTTGCGGCGCATGATCGTGCCGACAAAAACCGCCAGATAGGACACCCAGACGACAGTCAGCCAAAGGTCGACATACCATTCTGGCTCCGCATATTCACGTGCCTCGGTAACGCCGAGGAGATATCCGGTGGCGGCGAGCACGATGAACAACTGGTAGCCCCAGAAGACAAACCGGGCGAGACCGGGGAAGGCAAGTCTCGCCCGGCACGTGCGCTGGACCACGTAGAAACTGGTGGCAATCAGCGCATTTCCTCCGAACGCGAAGATAACCGCCGACGTATGCAGCGGCCGCAAGCGTCCGAAAGTCGTGAATTCCAGATTGAGATTGAGAGCCGGGAAAGCGAGTTGCAGCGCGATATACAGGCCAGCCAGAAATCCGGCCAATCCCCAGAATATAGTCGCAATCACACCGAGCCGGACCAAGTCGTCATCATAGGTCGATGCGGCCTGTGACGACAACGCCGGATAGCGTTGGGTGATGAAGTCAAATCCCTTTGCGCTGGCAAAGGCGGCAATCAAAGCAGCAAGGCAAGCAATGCTCATATGAACCGAAAAGGCCCAATCCGCACTGGCTGCTGCCGCAAGGAGCAAGGCCAAAGCTATGGCCAACCAAGCCCCGCCCCGCATCATCAATCTTTCCATGATATTTCCCCGTTACTTTTCCCCCTGGACAGGGGAATTGGCATCAAAGCGCATCGCAACGTCGGCGCGAGTCCGCATTGACCTAAGTCAAGCAAACAGACTTGCACATTTTGCAACTGCCGTCAGGCAGCTGTTGCGATGTTTTCGAGCCTGCGGCGGTCCTTGATGACGACGCTGCGCCGGTCGGGCAATTCAATGATTTCAGCCTCTTTCAGCTTGGTAAGCTGGCGGCTGACCGTTTCGATGGTGAGGCCAAGCAGATCACCCATTTGCTGGCGATCCATCGGCAATTCGAACTTGTCGAGAAAGGGGGCAATGGCACTGCATCCGACAGCGCCCAGCCGGTCGGATATTTCGATCAGCAATGTGGCGATCCGCTCGCTCGCGGTCTTGCGACCAAGCAACATCATCCATTGCCGCGCACGGTCGAGCTCATCAAGCGTGCGTTGGAGCAGCTTGTGCTGCAGGTCGGGATGTTCCTTCGCAAAGCCGTCAAACGCGGTGCGCGTAAAGATACACACCTCGGCATCGGTCAGCGCGGTGACCCCATAAGGGCTTTCTTTGCCAAAGGGACGGCCGATAAAATCCGATGGAAAAACAACGCCTACAATCTGTTCACGGCCATCCTGCGTCGATACCGAAAGCTTCAGGACGCCTTGGATGACATTGGCAACGACCAGCGATTCATCGCCTTCCCAGACCAAAGTCTGGCCACGTGAGACCACCTGCTTGCGGCCCAACTTCCCCAGCGCCGACAATTCGTCGGGCATCAAAGCCGAGCAAATCGCGCGGTTGCGGACGACACAGGTTTCGCAATCGGACATGTATATTGCGCTATCGAGCTTAAACCGATGACGCAATCCCAAAACAAAAAAAGCCGCCCTAAGGCGGCTTATTGGATTGGTTGCGGGAGTAGGATTTACGGGCTGCGCCCGTGATCTCCGCCTCGCTTCGCAAGGCTCCGGCTGAACGAGGCTCAATTCCTGATACTCGCGGCCACCAACAAAAAAGCCCGCACAAGGCGGGCTGTTTTTGCTGGTTGCGGGAGTAGGATTTGAACCTACGACCTTCAGGTTATGAGCCTGACGAGCTACCGGGCTGCTCCATCCCGCGCCAACCAAGACCAATCACAAGTGATTAGTCCAAAAAAAGAAAAAGGCGACCACCGAACTTTCGTCCGGTGCCGCCTTTTTGAAACTGTGAATGGGTTTTGAACCGTGCTCGTTATCAAAGCGCCTGCTGCAATGCCTGGCGACGCCCTACTCTTCCAACGCTTAAGCGGTAGTACCATCGGCGCAATCAGGTTTCACGGCCGAGTTCGAGATGGGATCGGGTGGGTCACTGATGCTATGGTCACCAAGCAATGAAGCAGGCGCTCTAAATAGCGAGTTTGGGTTATAATCGATGCCCGTGCTGGTCTGGATATATCATCCAACCATCGGCAGTCTGTTTCCAGAACTGACGTTGATGGTGGGACTCTAAAGTGCGAAAAGAGTAATTAGGACTGGTTAGCTTCACGCATTACTGCGCTTCCACATCCAGCCTATCAACGTGATGGTCTATCACGACTCGATGAAATCTAATCTTGAGGGAGGCTTCCCGCTTAGATGCTTTCAGCGGTTATCCCGTCCATACATAGCTACCCTGCTGCGCGGCTGGCGCCACGACAGGTACACCAGAGGTATGTTCAACCCGGTCCTCTCGTACTAGGGTCAACTCCTCTCAAATTTCGACGCCCACGGCAGATAGGGACCAAACTGTCTCGCGACGTTCTGAACCCAGCT
>NZ_CALMSV010000282.1 GCF_937872355.1 uncultured Sphingorhabdus sp.
GCGGAAGCCGGCCTTGATGATGCGGGTATAGCCGCCGTTGCGGTCCTTGTAGCGCTCTGCGAGCACATCGAACAGCTTGGCGAGCTGCGCATCGTCCATAAGACGGCTCTGCGCGAGACGACGGTTCGAAAGACCGCCCTTCTTGGCAAGCGTGATCAGCTTTTCGACATAGGGACGAAGTTCTTTCGCCTTGGCAACGCCGGTGGTGATCTGTTCGTGCTTGATCAGCGAAGCCGCCATGTTGCGCAGCATCGCAATGCGATGGCTGCCGGTGCGGTTCAGTTTACGTTGGCCTACTTTATGGCGCATGATCTTTTCCTTCGTTCGTAAGGGGGCCGTGCAAGGTACCCCAGTCCAGGCCGTTTCGAGGGTGGCCCATTGCCCTTCTTCCTCCCCGCGAACGGGGAGGAGAATTCAGGTTCAGCCCAGCAGCTCTTGTTCGAGCTTTTTGGCCATTTCTTCGATATTTTCAGGCGGCCAACCGGGGATGTCCATGCCGAGGCGCAGGCCCATCGACGAAAGGACTTCCTTGATTTCGTTGAGCGACTTGCGGCCGAAGTTCGGCGTGCGCAGCATCTCGGCTTCGCTCTTCTGAACGAGGTCACCGATATAGATGATGTTGTCGTTCTTGAGGCAGTTGGCCGAACGGACCGAAAGCTCGAGCTCGTCGACCTTCTTGAGAAGGTAACGGTTGAGCTGGTTGGCGTCCGATTCCTCGCTCGAAGCCGGAGCGGCAGCAAGGCCGATCATCGGCGACGAAGCAGCCATCGACTCTTCGAAGTGGACGAAGACCTGCAGCTGGTCCTGAAGGATGCGGGCAGCATAAGCGACTGCATCTTCCGGGGTTACTGTACCGTCGGTTTCAACGGTCAGGTTCAGCTTGTCGAAGTCCAGTTCCTGGCCGATACGCGCATTGTCGATCTTGTAAGCAACCTGGCGGACCGGCGAGTAAAGCGAGTCAACCGGGATAAGACCGATCGGCGCGTCTGCCGGACGGTTGGCAACTGCAGGAACATAACCCTTGCCGGTGTCGGCAGTGATTTCCATGTTCAGCGTCGCACCATCGTCGAGGTGGCAGATGATCAGTTCAGGGTTCATCACCTGAATGTCACCGGTCACCGCGATGTCGCCAGCCTTGACGGTCGCAGGGCCGGTAGCCGAAAGCTGCATGCGCTTCGGACCTTCGCCTTCCATCTTCAGGGCAACCTGCTTGATGTTGAGGACGATGTCGGTGACGTCTTCACGCACGCCGGCGAGCGACGAGAATTCGTGAAGGACATTTTCGATCTTGATCGAGGTGATCGCTGCACCCTGCAGCGACGAGAGCAGCACGCGGCGCAGCGCGTTGCCGAGCGTCAGGCCAAAACCACGCTCGAGAGGTTCGGCGACGAAGGTTGCCTTGCGACGTGCGTCGCCAGCGGGCTTCACTTCGAGGCCCATGGGCTTTTTCAGTTCCTGCCAGTTCTTCATGTTGACGGACATGGATTTCCCCTAGGTTGGGCGGGATCGGTGTATTGGTGCACCTTACCGAACCGCCTTGAAAATGAAGGACGCGGACCGGCTGGCCCGCACCCTTGAAACGGCTTCAGACGCGGCGACGCTTCGAAGGACGCACACCATTATGCGGAATCGGCGTCACGTCGCGGATCGAGGTGATGGTGAAGCCGACTGCCTGCAGGGCGCGCAAGGCGCTCTCGCGGCCCGAACCGGGACCCTTCACTTCGACTTCGAGCGTGCGAACGCCATGTTCCGCAGCCTTCTTGCCGGCGTCTTCTGCGGCTACCTGGGCGGCATAGGGAGTCGACTTGCGGCTGCCCTTGAAGCCCATCATGCCTGCCGACGACCAGCTGATGGCATTGCCCTGTGCGTCGGTGATGGTGATCATCGTGTTGTTGAAGCTGGCGTTGACGTGGGCAACACCTGCCGAGATATTCTTGCGTTCGCGCCGTTTGATGCGCTGTGGTTCGCGTGCCATTTTGCTCTATCCTGTCTTTATCTGGGAAAAGCTGCGGAGACCCGCGCTTACTTCTTCTTACCGGCGATGGGCTTCGCCTTGCCCTTGCGGGTGCGCGCATTGGTGTGCGTGCGCTGACCGCGGACAGGAAGGCCCTTACGATGACGCAAGCCGCGATAGCATGCGAGGTCCATCAAACGCTTGATGTTCATCGCAGTGTTACGGCGAAGGTCACCTTCGACGGTATGGTCGGCATCGATCGTTTCACGGATCTTCAGGACTTCAGCGTCCGAAAGGTCCTGCACCCGGCGGGTGTGATCGATTCCCAGCTTGTCGGCAATTTCGACCGCCTTGGTGCGGCCAATGCCATGGATGTAGGTGAGCGCAATGATAACGCGCTTATTGGTAGGTAGGTTAACCCCGGCAATACGTGCCAATTTCTTGCTCCTTGCTCCACAAAACCCCGAAAGGTTTTATCTCAACGCGAAAGTGTTGGGCCGACAACGCAGAAAAAACCAGCGGGCGCAAAGAAGCGCTGCTGGTTTTACCAGTGTGTCGGATGTACTCCCTTTACGATGAGTCGGGCGGGGTGTCAAGCCGCACGCTGCCGTGCTTTTCGACCTCAGCCCGTGCCCTTGGTCCGCGTCTTTCCCGTTTCGGCATTGTCTTCGATAAACTGAATGATTTTGGTCGCGATATCTTTGTTGGTTGCCTTTTCGATACCTTCAAGACCGGGCGAACTGTTCACTTCCATGATCACGGGGCCGTGGTTCGACCGCAACATATCGACACCGGCTACATTGAGGCCCAACGCCCGTGCTGCACGGACAGCTGTCGAACGCTCCTCGGGCGTAATCTTGATCGCGCTGGCCGTCCCGCCGCGATGCAGGTTGGAACGGAAATCGTCATCCGCACCTTGTCGCTCCATCGCCGCGACAACCTTGTTGCCGATGACAAAGGCCCGGATGTCGGCACCTTTGGCTTCCTTGATGAACTCCTGAACCAGGATGTTCACATTCGCGCCGCGAAAGGCCTCGATCACCGAACGCGCGCTGTTTTCGGTTTCGGCTAATACCACCCCGATACCCTGCGTGCCTTCGAGCAGCTTGATAACCACCGGTGCGCCGCCGACCATTTGGATGACTTCGCCGGTCTGGCGCGGATCATGCGCGAAAGCTGTCACCGGAAGCCCCAGCCCCTTGCGTGCCAAAATCTGCAGGCTGCGCAGCTTGTCGCGCGACCGGCCTATCGCAACGCTTTCATTCAGCGACCAGATCTTCATCATTTCAAACTGGCGCAGCACGGCAAGACCGTAAAAGGTCACCGATGCCCCGATGCGGGGAATGACAGCGTCATAGCGCTTGATCTTCTCACCCTGATAATAGGCTTCGGGCCGGTGCGAGGTGATGTTCATCGTCACCCGTAACGTGTTCAATATGTCGATTTCGTGCCCCCGCGCCCGAGCCGCTTCGGCAAGGCGTTGGTGCGAATAAAGCCCGGCGTTACGCGCGAGCATTGCGATTTTCATTTTTCCTCCGATGGTGCGGGCTTTCCCAGCACCCATTTTCGTCCGCTGTTCACCAGCATCAATCCGCGCCTTAGGGCCCGCCGCCCGATCAGGACGGGAAAGGCCATCGACCGGCGGTTCGCCAGTGTCAGCTCAGATTTCCAACATAACTTACCCAGGCAGATTTGCGTTTCGATGACAAAACGATGCTGCTTTTCCCCGTTCGAGCTGCGCACCTGCCGCCGGTCCACCAAGGGGGCTTCGAAGCGGCGCGGTGTGTCGCCCGGAAAGGGACGGAACCAGAATTCGACCCACTCCCTGCCCTCACGCTCAAATGCTTTCACGCGGGTGGCATGAATCGATGACGTGGCCGCGCCGGTATCCATTTTGGCATGGATGGCGGACAGGCCGAGCCCCGGTAGATCAACCAACTCGCACCAGCCGATTTCGGCTTTCGCGCGTACGGGCTTTTTACGCCGCATGCGGGGCGGTGAGGATGGATCTACCACGTTCGGGGCTTATTCAGGCTGATCGGCGCTTTCCGCGTCGTCAGCCTCAACTTTTTCCGGCTTGCCTACCTTAGGCTCAGGCTCGATAGCTTCGACCGCCGCGTCAAGATCGGTTTCTTTTCCGGCTTTTTTGGGGTCGGCTTTTGTAGGTGCTTTAGCATCGGCCTTCTTGGTTTCTTCCGGTGCGTCACCTGTTTCGTTGCCGACAACCTTACCGAGCGGCTTGATCATCCGGTCAAACTGTTCGCGCAAAACCGCATCCACGGCAGGCCCGATGTCTGCGGTTTTGAAACGCAAATAGCCGCCGACAACATAAGAGAAGCTGACCCGCGTTCCGGATCCGCTCTTCAACGGCTCCATGGCAATAGTCAAAGTTCCAGTCGCTGCCTCGGCCTGCAGCGGACCGAGGCTGCCGCGCATCCGCAACACCTTGCCGGGCTGCGAGAATATCACCCGCATATGCTCGACACTGCCCTTGGTGGCGACTTTGCCGTCCTTGTCCTTTTCCTGGAACAGCTCGCAGAAACAACCGCCAGCCTGCGGATCGATATAAAAGCCTTCGGTGCTGCCGGACCAGCTGTGCGCCGGGTTCCACCAGTCTTTCGGGGCGAGAAGGCGTTTCCAGACATCTTCCGGCTTCGCCAATACATCGGCTGCATGAAGCGTCGAAAACCCTTGCTCGGTCATGGTTTTGACCTCGGCCTGCGCAGAGGTTGTGAAAAGCGCCAAAGAGGTGGCGCCTAATGTGATATATTTGATCATGCGCCCTGATAGCCGTGCAGCCCCCTGCTCGGCAATGTAGATTGCGATGGAAGGGTGGGCTCAGCCCAATATTGCGGCGATCGCCTTGGTCACATCGTCGATATCGGCCATGCCATCGACCTTGCTCACCAACCCACGTGCTTCGTAGATCGGCAAAATGGGTTCGGTCTTGGCGCGATATTCAGCCATACGGGTGCGGACCGTTTCCTCATTATCATCCGGACGGCGCTTGAATTCGGTCGATCCGCATTTGTCGCAGACGCCTTCTTTGGCAGGCTTCTTAAACGTGTCGTGATAGCCTTCGCCGCAATTGGCGCAGGTGAAACGACCGACAATGCGTTCGACCAGTGCGTCTTCGTTGACCGCCAATTCGATAACATGATGCAGGGTGCGTTTGCGCTCTTGCAAAATGGTGTCCAGCGAATGCGCTTGCGCATCGGTCCGCGGATAGCCGTCAAAGATTACGCCGGTTTCAGGGGCCAATTTATCAAGCGCTTCGCCGATGATACCAGAGACGATTTCGTCCGAAACCAGCTCACCCGCGTCCATCACCGCCTTAGCCTTCAGGCCGATCGGCGTTCCAGCCTTGACCGCAGCCCGGAGCATGTCACCTGTCGACAGCTGCACCATTGCGCGGGTGTCGACCAAAATACCGGCCTGCGTGCCCTTGCCGGCACCCGGAGGGCCGAGAAGAATGATGTTCAGCGTTTTGCTCACTTTGCCCCGTCCCTTGTTTTCATTGCGCCTGCTGAATCAGCGTCCGCGATTGCCTTTGAGTTTCGCTTTTTTCAGCAGATCGCCATATTGGTGCGCCATCAGATGACCTTGGATCTGTGCGATCGTGTCGACCGTCACATTGACCAGAATCAGCAGGCTGGTCCCACCCAGAACGAAAAACTGCGTCTGGCCAGTCTGCCCCATCATGAAGTCGGGGAGAAGGCAGACCAAAGTCAGATAGGCAGCGCCCAAAACGGTGATACGCGTCAGCACATAATCGAGATAGTCCTGCGTATTCTTGCCAGGGCGGATGCCCGGAATGAAACCGCCGGCCTTTTTCAGATTTTCAGCCGTTTCTTCGGGGTTGAAGACAACCGCAGTGTAGAAGAAGCAGAAGAAGACAATGCCGAGGCCATAAAGCAGCAGATAGACCGGCTGGCCGTGCTGTAGCCATTGCAGCAATTGGATGATGAAATCACCGCTCGCGCTTTCGCCCGCCACTTGATTACCGCCCAGCTGGCTGATGGTCACCGGCAACAGCAACAATGAAGAAGCAAAAATTGGCGGGATAACGCCGGCAGTATTCAGCTTCAGCGGCAGGTGACTGCGATCCGCCTGCATCATGCCACGCTGGGTTGCCCGCTTGGGATACTGCACCAACACACGACGCTGGGCGCGTTCAAAGAAGCAGATGAGCAAAGTCAGGCCAACGAACATCGCGATGAAGCCAACAACGATAACGCCACTGATCGAACCGGTGCGGCCGCCTTCGAGCAGATTGGCGACAAGTCGCGGCATCTGCGCGACAATACCCGCCATGATGATCAACGAAATACCATTGCCGATACCACGCGAGGTAATCTGTTCGCCCAACCACATCAGGAACAATGTACCGCCAATCAGGCTGATGGTCGCAACGATACGGAACATAAGGCCCGGTTCAACAACTGCGCTGATCCCATTGGCAGCCGAAAGCGATTCCAGCCCGGCGGCAAGGAAATAGCCCTGCACGGCGGTCAACAATACCGTGCCATAGCGCGTGTACTGGTTGAGCTTTTTGCGCCCGCTTTCGCCTTCCTTCTTAATGGCCGCGAGCGTTGGCGACAGCGAAGCAGCCAACTGCACGACAATCGAGGCGGTAATATAGGGCATCACACCGAGCGCGATGAGGCTCATGCGCTCAAGCGAACCGCCCGAGAAAGTGTTGAAGATGTCGAGTACGCCACCGGCGGCGTTGTTCGCATAGAGCGCAGCCTGCGCAATCGGATCAACGCCCGGTAGCGGGACGAAGCTCAACAGACGAAAGACGATCAGCGCACCGATGGTGAACCAGATGCGGTTCTTAAGATCGGTGGCTTTTCCGAAGTTCGAAAAATTTACGCCGGATGCCATTTTGTCGGCTCGCGATGCCATGAAATAACTTTCCCTTGATTCCCGATTGCTGCGCTAGCCGTTGCGGCGGGAGCAATCTACCCCGAATTCACATGTCGATGTTTCCGAAGCCCGGAAACACCAAACCCCGCAGCCCATATCGGCCAAAGCCAATATCGGGACGCGGGGTCTGTTGCACAAGAGGACTATGCCTCTTTAATCATTTGGCCTTCTTGGCGCTGCCCTTCTTCTCGGCAGCTTTTTCGGCCGCAGGCTTCACGGTCAGGATTTCAACCTTGCCGCCAGCCTTTTCGACAGCTTCGACAGCAGCCTTTGATGCGCCAGCAACCGAAAGATTGACCTTTGCAGTCAGCGTACCTTTGGCAAGAATGCGGACGCCGTCCTTGCCACCACGCGACAGGCCAGCAGCCTTAAGCGCAGCCTGATCAATGACAGCCTTGGTATCGAGCTTTTTCGCGTCGATGAACTTCTGGATCATGCCCAGGTTCACTTCGGCATAATCCTTGGCGAAGATGTTGTTGAAGCCACGCTTCGGAATACGCATGTGAAGGGGCATCTGGCCGCCTTCAAAGCCCTTGACGGCTACGCCCGAACGGCTCTTCTGACCCTTTTGGCCACGGCCAGAGGTCTTGCCTTTGCCCGAACCGATACCACGGCCAACGCGCATCTTGCGATGGCGTGCACCTTCATTGTCACGGATGTCATTCAGTTTCATGTCTTGCACTCGCTTTCGCTTTGTTTCGCGCCAAAAAATAGGGACTGTCCCTATTTTTCCTCCCCCGCAAGCGGGAGAGGATATTATTTTAGCCGATTACTTCGACCATGTGCCGCACGGAGCGGATCATGCCGCGCACTTCGGCGGTGTCTTCAAGTTCGACCACCTTGTGCATCTTGTCGAGGCCCAAACCCTGCAGCGTCTTGCGCTGAACGGCGGGGCGGCGGATCGGCGAACCGGTCTGCTTGATCTTGATTTTCGCCATGTCGAATTACTCCGTAATAGCTTCGGCGTCAGCTTCGGCAGTCTTACTGCCACCGCGACCGAGAAGGTCGGCGATTTTCTTGCCGCGACGCTGCGCCACCGATTTGGGGCTGGTCTGTTCAGACAGGGCCGCAAAAGTGGCGCGGACCATGTTGTACGGGTTCGACGTGCCGATTGACTTGGTCACCACGTCGGCAACACCAAGGCTTTCGAACACGGCGCGCATCGGACCACCAGCAATGATACCGGTACCGGCAGGTGCCGAACGGACATAGACATTGCCTGCGCCGAAACGGCCGGTGCCATCATGATGCAGCGTGCGACCGTCTTTCAACGGAACGCGGATCATTTTCTTTTTCGCAGCAGCGGTCGCCTTGTTGATGGCTTCAGGCACTTCGCGCGCCTTGCCATGACCAAAGCCGACACGGCCCTGACCATCGCCGACTACAACGAGAGCTGCAAAACCGAAGCGCTTACCGCCCTTAACGGTCTTCGAAACGCGGTTGATGTGGACGAGCTTTTCGATCGTGCCATCATCTTCCTTTTCTTCGCGCGGACGACGATCATCGCGACGGCCACGGCCGCCACCTTCGCCACGTCCACGACCGCGACCACGACGGCCGCCTTCTGCTTCAACTGCTTCCGGAGCAGCTGCGTCGACGACGACGTCTTCGTTGGTGTTGTTTTCGTCAGCCATCATCAGAACTCCAGCCCACCTTCGCGGGCAGCATCGGCCAGCGCCTTGACGCGGCCATGGAACAGGAAACCACCACGGTCGAAGACGACGCTAGTAACGCCAGCCTTCTTCGCAGCTTCTGCAACGCGCTTGCCGACTTCGGCGGCGGCGGCAGAGGTCGAACCGTTCTTGGTCTTGACCGCCTTGTCGTTGGTCGAAGCCGAAGCCACGGTCACACCCTTGGAATCATCGATGACCTGGGCATAGATGTGGCGACCGGTGCGGTGCACCGAAAGACGGGGACGTCCGGCAACCTGCGCACGCAGTTTCGAACGAACGCGCTGGCGGCGTTTTTCAAAGAGAGACAGTTTTGCCATGGCTTATTTCTTCTTCCCTTCTTTGCGGAAGATATATTCGCCGCGGTATTTGATGCCCTTGCCCTTATAGGGTTCCGGCTTGCGCCAGCGACGGATTTCGGCAGCAACCTGCCCAACCTTCTGCTTGTCGATCCCGATGATTTCCACCGTAGTGTTATCCGGCGTCTTGATTTCAATGCCTTCGGGAACGTCGAAGTTCACGTCATGGCTGTAACCGAGTTGCAGCTTCAGGATCTTGCCCTGAGCCGTTGCACGATAGCCAACGCCGGTTATTTCGAGGACCTTGGTGAAACCATCGGTCACGCCGGTGACGAGGTTCTGCACCAGGGTGCGCTGCATGCCCCAGAATGCGCGAGCTTCCTTGCTCTTGTTCGCAGGCATAACTGACACGCCTTCGTCCTTGATTTCGTAGGAAATCAGGTCGCTCATCGGCATGGTGAGTTCGCCCTTCGGGCCCTTCACCGACAAGGTGCCATCACCGATGCTGGCGGTGACGCCAGCCGGAATGGCAACGGGTTTCTTACCAATGCGGCTCATTAGAACACCTCCGCCAGGATTTCACCACCGACATTTTGTGCGCGTGCTTCGGCGTCCGAAAGCACACCCTTCGGTGTGGAAACGATGGTGATGCCAAGGCCATTGCGGACAACGGGAAGCTCAGTGCTGCCCGAATAGACGCGGCGGCCGGGCTTCGAAACGCGTGCAACATGCTGGATCGCAGGCTGGCCTTCGAAATATTTCAGCTCGATGCGCAGGCCCTTATGGGCGCCCAGCGCTTCTTCGCTGTAACCACGGATATAGCCTTCGCGCTGCAGCACGTCGAGGACGCGGGCACGCAGCTTCGACGCGGGCGAAAGTACAGAGTCTTTCTTCGCGCGCTGGCCGTTGCGGATGCGGGTGAGCATATCACCCAAAGGATCGGTCAATGCCATTTTCTCTATCCCTTACCAGCTCGATTTCGTCACGCCGGGGATCAGGCCCTTATTGGCCAGATCGCGCAACTGGATACGGCAGAGCCGGAACTTGCGGTAATAAGCGCGCGGACGGCCCGTGGTTTCGCAACGGTTGCGAACGCGGGTCGGGTTACCATTGCGCGGGATCTCAGCCAGTTTCAGGCGCGCGATCAGACGCTCGCTTTCGTCCTTCGACTCGTCATTGGCAATTGCCTTCAGCCGGGCATATTGACCGGCATATTTCTTGACGAGCTTCTTGCGACGCTCATTTTTATTAATGGAACTCAGTTTCGCCATGACTTAAGTTCTCGTCCTTTCTGACAAGAGGGCGGGAGCTGCGATTTTACGCTGCTTCCTTTTCCTCTGCTTGTTCTTGCGGGAAGGGGAAACCAAACAGGCGAAGAAGCTCGCGAGCCTCATCGTCGCTGTTCGCGGTGGTGGTTACGATTACGTCCATACCGCGAACGGTATCGATCGAATCATAGCTGATTTCCGGGAAGATGATCTGCTCTTTCAGGCCCATGGCAAAGTTGCCGGCTCCATCAAAGCTCTTCGGGTTCAGGCCACGGAAGTCGCGGATGCGGAGCATTGCGATCGTGACGAGACGGTCCAGAAATTCGTACATGCGGGCACCGCGCAGCGTCACCTTGACGCCAATCGTCATGCCTTCGCGAAGTGTGAAGCCTGCGATCGACTTGCGGGCACGCGTGACTACCGGCTGTTGGCCAGCGATCAGCTTCATTTCCTCAAGAGCGGTCGTAACCTTCTTCTTGTCCTGCGAGCCTTCGCCGACGCCCATGTTGAGCGTGATCTTCTCGATCTTCGGAACAGCCATGCGGTTGGCATAGCCGAACTTTTCGGTCAGGGCCTTGACGACGGTGTCGTCATAGCGCTGCTTCATCCGCGGGGTGTATTTTTGATCAGCCATCGATCTTCTCCCCGGTTTTCACGGCGACGCGAGTCTTCTTGCCGTCTTTGCCGGTTTCAATGCGAACGCGGCTCGGCTTGCCATTCTTGTCGGCAATCGCAACGTTCGAGATATGCAACGGGGCTTCGAAACGGTCGAGGCCGCCCTGCGGGTTTGCCTGGCTCGGCTTGCGGTGACGCACGGCAACATTGACGCCCGAAACGACGACTTTCGACGCCTTCGGATCGACACGGGTGACTTCACCAGTCTTGCCCTTGTCTTTGCCGGCGAGCACGACAACCGTGTCGCCCTTTTTGATTTTCGCCATAGCCATGATTACAGCACCTCCGGTGCCAAGCTGATGATTTTCATGTGGTTCTTGGCACGCAGTTCACGAACTACGGGGCCAAAGATACGGGTGCCGATCGGTTCCTTGTTGTTACCGATAAGCACGGCAGCATTGGAGTCGAAACGGATGACCGAACCGTCGGGACGGCGGATGTCCTTGCGGGTGCGAACGATAACGGCCTTGTGGACGTCGCCCTTCTTCACCTTGCCGCGCGGCTGGGCTTCCTTGATCGACACCACGATGATGTCGCCAACGCCAGCGGTACGACGCTTAGAGCCGCCGAGAACCTTGATGCACTGGACGCGCTTGGCGCCGCTGTTGTCAGCCACATCGAGATTGGATTGCATCTGAATCATGGATCAACCCTCCGCGAGTTCGGCTGCAGCCTCTGGCGCGGCGCCAACGCGCTCCACCAGAGTCCAGGTCTTGTTCTTCGAGATCGGCGCACATTCCTGGATGCGAACCACTTCACCGGCTTTCGCGGTGTTGGCTTCATCATGCGCGTGATACTTCTTCGAACGACGGATGATCTTGCCGTAAAGCGGGTGCTTTACCTTGCGCTCAACGAGCACAACGACCGTCTTGTCGTTCTTGTCGGACACCACGGTGCCGGTAAGAATACGTTTAGGCATCGGTTGTGCTCCTTATGCCGATTGCTTAGCGGCGCTTGCACGCTCGCTCTGCAGGGTTTTGATGCGCGCGATATCGCGGCGCACTTCGCGGATGCGGGCCGGCTTTTCCAGCTGACCGGTAGCGCCCTGGAAGCGCAGGTTGAACTGCTCACGCTTCAGTTCGCCAAGCTGGGCTGCCAGCTGGTCGTCAGTCTTGACGCGCAGGTCTTCAGTCTTGCTCATCCTTCGGCTCCCAGATGCGAGGTGTCGCCAAGACGGGCAACAACCTTGGTCTTGATGGGCAGCTTCATCGCCGCGCGGCTGAATGCCACGGCAGCAATCTGGCCCGGAACACCGTCGAGTTCGAACAGGATGCGGCCAGGCTTAACCTTGGCTGCCCAATATTCGACCGAACCCTTGCCCTTACCCTGACGGACTTCGGCAGGCTTTTTCGACACGGGAACATCGGGGAACACGCGGATCCACAAACGTCCCTGACGCTTGATGTGACGGGTGATTGCACGACGGGCCGCTTCGATCTGGCGCGCGGTGATGCGTTCCGGTTCCAGCGCCTTGAGGCCATACGAACCGAAGTTCAGATCGGTACCGCCCTTGGCATTGCCAGAGATGCGGCCCTTGAACTGCTTGCGGAACTTGGTTTTCTTAGGTTGCAACATGATGCTTGCCTATTCCCTTATCAGCGACGGTGATCAGACTGCGGGCGAACGCCCGAGGTCTGCGCTTCCATCATCAAGCGGTCGGTCGCCATCGGGTCATGACCAAGGATTTCACCCTTGAAGATCCAGACCTTGATACCGATGATGCCATAAGCGGTAAGTGCTTCGGCTTCGGCATAGTCGACATTGGCGCGCAGCGTGTGCAGCGGAACGCGACCTTCGCGATACCATTCGACGCGCGCGATTTCAGCGCCGCCCAAACGGCCACCGCAGGTGATCTTGATGCCTTCTGCACCCAGACGAAGCGCCGACTGCACCGCACGCTTCATGGCGCGGCGGAAGGCGATACGACGGATAAGCTGGTCAGCAACGCCCTGAGCGACGAGCTTGGCGTCGATTTCAGGCTTGCGGATTTCGACGATGTTGAGGCTGACGTCGGCATCGGTGTACTTACCAATGGCCTTTTTCAGCTTCTCAATGTCGGCACCCTTTTTGCCGATGATCACGCCGGGGCGCGCCGCATAGATCGAAACGCGGCACAGCTTGGCCGGACGCTCGATCACCACCTTGGAGATCGCAGCCTGGGGCAGCGTCTTCATGATGAACTTGCGGATGTTGATGTCTTCCAGCAGCATGCGGCCATAGTCCGCACCTTCGGCGTACCAGCGGCTGTCCCATGTGCGGTTGATCTGCAGGCGGAGGCCGATCGGATTGCTCTTCTGACCCATGATTAAGCCTCTTCTTCCTGTTCGCGAACGACGATGCGCAGGCGGCTGAACGGTTTCAGGATGCGGGTCGACTTACCACGGCCACGAGCGTGGAAACGCTTCATGGTCAGCGCCTTGCCGACACTTGCCTCGGCGACGACAAGGCTGTCGACGTCAAGATTGTGGTTGTTTTCCGCATTGGCGATGGCCGAAGCCAGCACCTTCTTCGCATCAACAGCCATTGCACGCTTCGAGAAGGTGAGGATGTTGAGCGCTTCTTCGACCTTGCGGCCACGGATCAGCGCAGCAACAAGGTTGAGCTTCTGCGCGGAACCACGAATGGTGGTGCCAACAGCCAAAGCTTCCTTTTCGCCAACGCGGCGGGGGGCGGCTTGCTTACCCATTAGCGTTTGCCCTTCTTGTCTGCGCCGTGACCGTGATAGGTACGGGTGGGCGCGAACTCGCCCAGCTTGTGCCCGACCATGTCTTCGTTAACCGAGACAGGGACGAACTTGTGGCCGTTATAGACGTTGAACGTCAGGCCGACGAACTGCGGCAGGATCGTCGAGCGGCGCGACCAGGTCTTGATCGGCGCGCTGCTGTTCGCATCCTGCGCGGTTTCTGCCTTTTTCAGCAGATAAAGGTCAACAAAAGGACCTTTCCAGACGGAACGAGCCATGACTTACCTCTTCTTCTTCGCATGACGTGACCGGATGATCATCTTGTCAGTCGATTTGTTCGAACGGGTACGAGCACCCTTGGTCGGCTTACCCCATGGCGTCACCGGATGGCGACCGCCCGAGGTGCGGCCTTCACCACCACCATGCGGGTGGTCGACCGGGTTCTTTGCAACACCGCGGGTAAGCGGCTTGATGCCCTTCCAGCGGTTGCGGCCAGCCTTGGCGAGCGTGGTGTTCGAGTTGTCGGGGTTTGAAACCGCGCCAACCGTGCCCATGCAGCTACCCAGGATGTAACGCTGTTCGCCCGAGGTCAGACGAACGATGACCTTGCCACCGTCACGACCGACGAGCTGCACATAGGTGCCTGCCGAACGGGCGATCTGGCCGCCCTTGCCCGGCTTCATCTCGACATTGTGGCAGATGGTGCCAACCGGCATCTGCGACAGGAGCATCGCATTGCCAGGCTTCACGTCGGTTTTTTCACCCGCGACAACCGTGTCGCCAACATTCAGACGCTGCGGTGCCAGGATATAAGCCTGTTCACCGTCCGAATATTTCACCAGTGCGATGAAAGCCGTGCGGTTAGGGTCATATTCCAGACGTTCGACGGTTGCCGGCATATCCCATTTGCGACGCTTGAAGTCGATAATGCGATATTTCTGCTTGTGACCGCCACCGATGCCACGCGAAGTGACATGGCCCTTGTTGTTGCGACCACCGGTCTTGCGCTTGCCTTCGGTCAGCGCCTTAACGGGGCCGCCTTTGTAGAGGCTCGAACGGTCGACGAGCACGAGGCCGCGACGCGCCGGGCTGGTTGGTTTGTAGCTCTTGAGTGCCATTTTCCTGCCCTTAGATACCGGTGGTGACGTCGATCGACTGGCCTTCAGCCAGGGTCACAACGGCCTTTTTGACGTCGGTGCGGGTGTAGGGCTTGCCCTTCCACCGCTTGGTCTTGCCCTTTTGAACAAGCGTGTTGACGCCCTTCACCTTGACATCGAACAATGCTTCAACCGCAGCCTTGATCTGCGGCTTGGTCGCATCGCCCGCTACCTTGAAAACAACGGCGTTGTTTTCCGAAAGCAAAGTTGCTTTCTCGGTGATGTGCGGCGCAACGATCACGTCATAATGACGGACGTCGATTGCTTCTTTCTTAGCCATTGAAACGGGCCTCCAGCTTTTCAACCGCGGCACGGGTCAAGACCAGCGTGTCATGCTTCAGGATGTCGTAGACGTTGGCGCCCACAGCGGGGAGCACATTGACGCCGACGAGATTTGCCGAAGCCTTGCGGAAATTGTCGTTCACGCCTTCACCGTCGATGACGAGCGCCGTCTTGCCAAAGCCAAGCTTCGCAATCTGGCCAGCAAGCGACTTGGTCTTGCCTTCCTTCACATCGAGGTCTTCAAGAACGATCAGCGAGCCAGCTTTCGCTTTGCTCGACAGGGCCATTTTCAGGCCAAGCGTGCGGATCTTCTTGTTCAGCGACGGGTTGAAGTCGCGCAGGCGGGCGCCGTGCGCCTTACCACCACCGATAAAGGTCGGTGCGGCGCGATCACCGTGACGGGCAGTACCGCCACCCTTCTGGCGACCGAACTTCTTGCCGGTGCGGGCAACGTCCGAACGCTCACGGGTGGGACGAGCCGTACCGCGAGCCTTTTCACGCTGCCAGGTGACAACGCGGTGCAGAATGTCTGCACGCGGCTCGAGACCGAAGACTTCGTCGTTCAGGTCGATGTCGCCCTTTGCCTTGGCGTCGAGGGTTTGAACCTTGAGCTTCATGGCTTAGCCCTCCTTCTGTTCTTCGCTGGCGTCAGCGGCGGGAGCCTCCGGCGCAGCAGCTTCGGCAGCAGGTGCTTCAGCGGCAGCTTCGACTTCGGTGGCTTCGGTCGCGATGACGACTTCTTCCTCGACAATCGGAGCAACATCATTGTCACCCTTCAGCGCGCCTGGGAACGGCAAGCCTTCAGGTGCAGCAACCTTCACGGCGTCCTTGACGAGCAGCCATGCATTCTTCGCACCCGGGACCGAACCCTTGACGAAGATCAGGCCGCGCGCGACGTCGGTGCGAACCACTTCAAGGTTCTGCTGCGTGCGCTGGCGATCACCCATGTGACCGGCCATCTTCTTGTTCTTGAACACCTTGCCCGGATCCTGACGGTTACCCGTCGAACCGTGCGCACGGTGCGAGATCGAAACACCGTGGGTAGCGCGCATACCGCCGAAGCCCCAGCGCTTCATGGCGCCGGCAAAGCCCTTACCCTGGGTGTGGCCGGTGATGTCCACCAGCTGGCCAGCAACGAAATGCTCGGCCGAAATGGTTGCGCCGACCGGCAGCAGGCCGTCGGCATTTTCAACGCGGAATTCAGCAACGCGAGCCTTGGGCTCAACCTGTGCCTTGGCGAATTCGCCGCGCTGCGGCTTGTTTACATTTTTCGCTTTACGGGCTCCTGCACCGAGACGGACAGCAAAATAGCCATCCTTGTCCTCGCTACGAGCACCGACCACCTGGCAGCCTTCCAGCGCCAGAACGGTGACGGGAACGTGACGGCCATCTTCATTGAAGAGGCGCATCATACCCATCTTTTTCGCGATCACGCCAGTACGCATGATCATACTCCATACCAATGTCAGAGGCCCGGCTGGCACGATTGCCAGGAGGGCGTGACGCCTAATTCCAGCCCAAATTTTTAAGCATTGCCCCGTCCGGGCTAGGCACCGGTGCTTGCCTCAGCAAACAATCCGGTAAGACGGGGAACGCGGCCCAGACTTAAAGTCTGGCGGTATTCCGTGTCCTGCTGGCTTTAAGCCAACTTGATCTGCACATCGACACCTGCAGCAAGATCGAGCTTCATCAGCGCATCGACTGTCTGCGGGGTGGGCTGCACAATGTCGAGCAACCGCTTATATGTGCGCACCTCAAACTGCTCGCGCGACTTCTTGTCGATGTGCGGGCCGCGGTTGACGGTGAACTTTTCGATACGAGTAGGGAGAGGAATAGGGCCACGGATGAGTGCGCCAGTGCGGCGAGCTGTTTCTGCGATATCACCTGTCGCCTGATCGAGGACGCGATGGTCAAAAGCCTTCAGACGAATGCGAATATTCTGCGTTTCCATGACGGACCGTATTCCTGTTTCTACCAATATCAAAGAGCGAAAACAGCCAACCCAACCTCTTATGGAAGCCGGGACAGCTGTTTGTGAATCTCAAATAAACCGCCCCGCCCGAATCAGTGATCCGGGCGGGATGCGCGGCCTATATTACTTCGTGATGGTGCTGACAACCCCAGAACCAACGGTGCGGCCACCTTCGCGAATTGCGAAGCGCAGGCCTTGCTCCATAGCGATCGGCGCGATCAGCTTTACAGCGATCGTGACGTTGTCGCCCGGCATGACCATTTCGGTGCCTTCGGGAAGGATCACTTCGCCGGTCACGTCGGTGGTGCGGAAGTAGAACTGCGGACGATAGTTGGCGAAGAACGGCGTGTGACGGCCGCCTTCATCCTTCGACAGAACGTAGATTTCAGCCGAGAATTCAGTGTGCGGCGTAACCGAACCGGGCTTGGCCAGAACCTGACCACGCTCAACTTCGTCACGACCAACGCCACGGATCAGCGCACCGATGTTGTCGCCTGCACGACCTTCGTCGAGCAGCTTGCGGAACATTTCAACGCCGGTAACGGTGGTCTTCTTGGTGTCCTTGATGCCGACGATTTCGACTTCTTCACCAACCTTGACGATGCCGGTTTCGACGCGGCCGGTCACAACGGTACCACGACCCGAGATCGAGAACACGTCTTCGACGGGCATCAGGAACGGCTTGTCAACCGGACGCTCGGGCTGCGGAATGGCGCTGTCGACAGCGTCCATCAGGGCAACGATTGAGCTCTTGCCGATTTCGTCGTCACGGCCTTCGAGTGCGGCGAGAGCCGAACCCTTGACGACGGGGATGTTGTCGCCGTCAAAGCCATAGCTGCTGAGCAGTTCGCGGATTTCCATTTCGACGAGCTCGAGGATTTCGGCGTCGTCAACCTGGTCAACCTTGTTCATGTAAACGACCAGCGCGGGAACGCCAACCTGACGGGCGAGCAGGATGTGCTCACGGGTCTGCGGCATCGGGCCGTCAGCCGAGTTCACAACGAGGAACGCGCCGTCCATCTGGGCAGCACCGGTGATCATGTTCTTCA
>NZ_CALMSV010000283.1 GCF_937872355.1 uncultured Sphingorhabdus sp.
GCGAAATATTCCTCGACCCGGCCCAGACTTCGGCCATTTTTGAAGCGCACATCGAGCATCGGCGCATCAACGATGATGCCTGCGTTGAACCGGTGCTGCGCGGCAAATTTGGGGTGGGATAGGCGCCAGTTGCCTTTCCCGTCGGGCACGAGTTTGCGAAACTTGTCATAGGCTTTCAGCGCATAACCACCGGTCGCGACAAATTCGATCACCCGGCCAAATGTCGATGCATCCAGCCCGCTATAGGGCATTGCCGAGCGCACTTCGTCGAGCAGCTCTGCCTCGTTGAACGGCGCGGCGCAGGCGCAGGCCATGACATGTTGGGCGAGGACGTCATATCCGCCAGGACGGAAAACCTCACCATCGCGCACGCCCTCCTCGACCGCATCGAATGCCGCCTGTGCCTCCAGATATTCGAAACGGTTGCCGGGAACGAGCAGCGCCTTTGACGGCACATCCAACCGGTGATTCGACCTGCCTATGCGTTGCAACAGTCGCGAGCTGCCCTTGGGCGCGCCCATCTGGATCACGCAATCGACGTCACCCCAATCAACCCCCAGATCAAGGCTGGCGGTGCAGACCAGCGCCTTCAACTCCCCCGCTGCCATCGCGCCTTCCACCTTGCGCCGTGCCTCGACCGACAGCGAACCGTGGTGGATGCCGATGGGATAATTGGGATCGTTCGCGTCCCACAATCGCTGGAAAATGAACTCGGCGAGGAAGCGCGTGTTGCAGAAGATCAGCGTGGTCCGGTTGCGGCCAATCTCCTCGATCAACTGCGGCACCGCATATTGCCCGCTATGGCCGGACCAAGGAACGCGGCCTTCGGGGAGCAGGATTTGCAGATCGGGATCGGCGGCCGGTTCGCCCTCAACGAGCCGGACAGCATCGATCTCTCCATAAGGGGCGAGCCAGGCGCAATAGGCATCGGGATCGGAAATCGTCGCCGATAACCCCACCCGCTGCATTTGCGGGGAGAGCTTTTGCAACCGCGCCAGACTGAGCGACAGCAGGTCGCCGCGCTTTGAATTGGCGAAGGCGTGAACCTCGTCGATGATCACGCGTTTGAGATTGGCGAACAGCAACAGGCTGTCCTCATGGCTGAGCAGCAGCGACAGCGATTCGGGCGTGGTTAGCAATATATGCGGCGGCCGCACCCGCTGCCGCGCTTTGCGTTCCGATGGCGTATCGCCGGTGCGGGTTTCGATGCGGATGGGCAGCCCCATTTCTTCGACCGGCATCAGCAAGTTGCGCCGGACATCGACCGCGAGGGCCTTTAATGGCGAGATATAAAGCGTGTGGAGCCCGTCAAAATCGGGATCAGCAACCAATTCGGACAGCGTCGGCAGAAACCCCGAAAGCGTCTTCCCCGCGCCCGTCGCGGCAACCAGCAAAGCATGCCGGCCATCGACCGCTGCATCCACCATCTCCAACTGATGCCGCCGCGGCGTCCAGCCACGTGCGGCGAACCAGTTGAGAATCTGTGAGGGGAGGATATTGTCCATTGCCCTCATTATTTGTCGGAATTTTCCCGTCGCGCCTTAACTTGACGGTCGAACTCGGCTTTAGCGATGCGAATTCTCTGCAAAACTTCGGGTGACGTTTTACAACGCGCCAACTTGCCACCGTCCTTCAACGTGTAATCGCTCACAGTTAGCGGTGGAATATTGGGTGTGCGACTCTCGGGAACTACGTTTTCCAGAAAAGTAAAATTACAAATGCCGTTGCTGGCGAGAGACCTGCTGATCCGGATCGCATCGCCCAAGGTGGGAGGGTTTCTGGACTTTACGACAACAGAATAGTCTACGCTGTCTGTGTTGGGCAGAGCAAAAATGAGTGCGTCGAGCAAGTCTGCGGGTTGTCCATTTGCGGATGACCAATTGCCATCTGGATTGAGGGAAATGGCCTTTTGCACTCTTTCATTGTGTTCCGCTTCAACGATACTGAAAGCGAATTCCAGATAGATCGAAGGAACGGGTGGCCTTGTTTTGAGGTAAAAGAAAATCCCATTGGCGAAGATGGCTGCCAACAGCAGTAAACACAGAATTTTCCGATTTCGGCTCAATGCCCCACGCTTTCGCCACGTTCCAGCCCGCTCGCGGCGAGTTGCGCATCGATCTGCGCCATCAAGCGCTCAAGACCAGCCTCGCTCGAAGCCTCCGCCCGCGCGACCAGCACATCCTGCGTGTTCGATGCGCGCAGCAGCCACCAGCCGTCGGCGGTGCTCACCCGGGCGCCATCAGTGGCGTTCACATCCGCGCCCTCTGCCGAAAGCCGTGTCAGCACTTCGTCGATCACCGCGAATTTCCGGCTTTCATCAACCTGAAAGCGCATTTCGGGGGTATTGATCATCTCCGGCATCGCCGAACGCAATTCGGTAACGCTTTTGCCCAGCCGTGCCGACGCGCGCATCAGGCGGAGGCCGGCATAGATAGCGTCATCAAAGCCGTAATAATCATGCTTGAAGAAGATATGCCCGCTCATCTCGCCCGCGAGCGGGGAGGAAACCTCCTTCATTTTGGATTTGATCAGGCTGTGCCCGGTCTTCCACATCAATGGCTTCCCACCCAGTTCCGCGATCCGGTCATACAGCGCCTGTGACGCCTTGACGTCGGCGATAATCGTCGCGCCCGGCACGTCGGCGAGCACGTCTTCGGCGAAAATCTGGAGGAGCTGGTCGCCCCAGATCACGCGGCCCTGCCCGTCAATCGCGCCAATACGATCACCATCGCCGTCAAAAGCCAGTCCGAAATCGAGCTGTTTCTCCGCGACAAGCCGCTTCAGGTCGACGAGGTTCTTCTCCTCGGTAGGATCGGGATGATGATTTGGAAAATTGCCATCGACTTCGGTAAACAGCGTATGATGCTCGCCCGGAAGCAGCTTCACCAGCCGTTCTACCACCGGCCCGGCGGCACCATTGCCGGTATCCCAGCCGATGCGGAACGGTTTGTCCG
>NZ_CALMSV010000284.1 GCF_937872355.1 uncultured Sphingorhabdus sp.
ACCGGGATAGCCAAGCCGCACCATCGGCTCGCTTGTCCAGGCGCTGCTTGGGTCGTTGCAGGGCAGCCCGGTCAGGAGGAATGTGCCGCCCCGCGTATCGGCATCGGTAAAGCCAAGGATGCCATTGCGCACCAGGCTGCCGACTGTGAACTCGGCTTTGAAACTCTTGGCCTTGCCGAAATAGAGATAGCCCGAATTCGATATCGCATCGACATCGATATTGCCGCACTCGAAACTGTTCCACACGCCGCCGCCGACCTGGCAATAAACCGCGCTGAAATGCCCGCGCACATACATCGAACCGATCTTTATCCGGTTGATCGGGCATCCGGTCAGCGGGTCGGTACGCACTGTCAGGCCATTTTGCGACGTGCTTCCTGATACCGAACGCACCGCGCGAAACTCGCCATTGCAGACAAATTCGCATTCGGCATTGGTTTCCGGGCTGGTGCGCGCCTGATAGGCATCGACCTGTGCGGCGGAACCCAAATGATCCAGCGCATCCAATCCCGCGATGATGACATGGCTGCCATAGGCCTGCAATGCTTCCTGCACCGCGCGGGTAATCACCATTCCAACATTCAATTGGCGGCTGTTCCACGCCTTGAACGTATAGCCCGCAGAGCCATTGCCATCATGGACGACCGGCCCGAGGTCGAGCAGATAGCCACCGACCAGATGAACCAGAGCATCGGCGGGAAGGCCACCAATCCCGATAATCTTCTCGATTGTGCCCTTGGTGCAGTAATTCAGGCTGACGCCCTTTTTGCGGAAACCATCGATCCGCACCGTGCCGCCGCTGAATTCGCGGCACTGATATAATTCGACAGCCGCGCACAAAGTATAGGTAACGTCCGTCTGGATATTCGAAAAATTCAACCGGCCAAGGTCAAAATCCTCAGCAAATTCCAGATTGATCCCGCCATTTTTCAGGTTGCGGAACGTACCGTCGATCTGGAAATTCGATATCCGGTTGCTGACGTCGACGCCTGTTCCATAGAGCGCGGCACCCTTGGGCGATCCAGCAAACCAGTTGGCGGTCGGCGCTGGCAGGTTGGTGCCATCGACGTCAACATCGCCCAGCTGCGAACCGCTGGACAATGTGAACATCGTCGGGCCGGTGTGCCCGACTTGTGCTTGTATCTTGGTCGCATTGCCGACCAGCCCCGCATTGGCAGGGATTGGCATCAAAGCAGCCAGAACGGCGGGTGGGCTGCTATCCAGATAGCGTTTCCAGCGGCGACGGAAACTGGCCATATCCTGCCCGGCCTCGGGCGATCCGATAATTTCTTCGCCCAGATCGATCAGGTCTTCGCGCAAGCCAAGGTCGGCCCCGGTGCCATTGCTTTCCAGCAAGTTTTCGCCGCTAGCATCCCACAAAGGAAATTTGCCTGCGCGCATTGCCTTGGGCGATAAAGTCGGCGCGGACTCGCCGGAAGGAACTTTGACCGAACGCCTGAAATCTTCGGCGCGCTCCTGCAGCGCCATCGCCTGCCGGTCAATTTCCTGTTCCAACCCATTTGCGTGGATCGATTCAAACGGCGGGATATCATATTCCTGCTGCAGGTCGGTTACGCGCTCGACGCGAAAATCATCGGCAACCGGCCATGCAGCCAGCGCGGTTATCGTTCCCGTCCCTGCAGGCCCGCTACCGCCAATGGCATAATCATCGCCCAGCACCAGCACTGTTTCAACGCCGGTATCTGCGGCGATATGCGTGACGCGCAGCTGTTCGGCGGCCAGAAATTGCCAGTCGATCGCCTCGGCGGCCATCGCAGCGCCGGGCTTATAGGTGAAAGGCTGATATTGGGTGGAAACCGTCATTGCCTGCCAAACCATAAAGC